>NZ_CP060704.1:957731-1270462 GCF_014353015.1 Chitinimonas koreensis | reverse complement strand
GCACGCTGACCCCGCAGCTGCGCACCGACCAGGGCGACACCGACCTCCTGCTGATCGACCTCGGCAACGGCAAGTGCCGGCTGTCCGGCTCGGCGCTGGCCCAGGTCTACAAGCAGGTCGGCAACCATGCGCCCGACCTGGAGAACCCCGAAGCGCTGGCCGCCTTCTTCGCCGTGGTGCAGCAGCTGAACGCCGACGGCAAGCTGCTGGCCTACCACGACCGCTCGGACGGCGGCCTCTTTGCCACGCTGGCCGAGATGATGTTCGCCGGCCGCGTCGGCGTGACGCTGGACGTGGACGAGCTGTGCATCGAGCGCCGCCGCAACGAGCGCGAATACGGCGAGATCAATCCCGAATCGGTCGCCCGCGCCGAGAACGGCCGGCTGATGGGCGTGCTGTTCAACGAAGAGCTCGGCGCCGTGCTGCAGGTGCGCCGCGCCGACACCCACGCGGTGATGGCGGCCTTCTTCGCCGCCGGCATCCGCAGCCAGCTGCACGTGATCGGCACGCTCAACGACGACGACCGGCTCAAGATCAAGAAGCGCAACCGGCTGGTGTTCAACGAGAGCCGCACCGACCTCAACAAGGCCTGGTCCGAGACCAGCTGGCAGATGCAGCGCCTGCGCGACAACCCGGCCAGCGCCGACAGCGAGTACGCGCTGATCGGCCAGAAGCAGCGCGGCCTCTACGTCGAGCTGAACTACGACCCGGGCGAGGACATCGCCGCGCCCTACATCGCCCGCGGCGAACGGCCGCAGATCGCCATCCTGCGCGAGCAAGGCGTCAACGGCCACGTCGAGATGGCGGCCGCCTTCGACCGCGCCGGCTTCGCCGCGCGCGACGTGCACATGTCCGACATCCTGTCCGGCCGCGTGTCGCTCAAGGATTTCCAGGCCTTCGCCGCCTGCGGCGGCTTCAGCTACGGCGACGTGCTCGGCGCCGGCGAGGGCTGGGCCAAGTCGATCCTGTTCAACAGCCTGGCGCGCGACGAGTTCGAAGCGTTCTTCGGCCGCGCCGACACGCTGGCGCTGGGCGTCTGCAACGGCTGCCAGATGATGTCCAACCTGGCCGAGATCATCCCCGGCGCGCAGCACTGGCCCAAGTTCCGCCGCAACGCCTCCGAGCAGTTCGAGGCCCGGCTGGTGATGGCCGAAGTGCCGGACAGCCCCTCGCTGTTCTTTGCCGGCATGGCGGGCAGCAAGCTGCCGGTGGTGGTGTCGCACGGCGAAGGCCGCGCGGTGTTCGCCCAGGCGGCCGACCGCAAGGCCGTGCACACCGCCATGCGCTACGTCGACGACCGCGGCCAGCCGACCGAGGTCTACCCGCTCAACCCGAACGGCTCGCCCGACGGCGTGGCCGGCGTGACCACGCCGGACGGCCGCTTCAGCATCATGATGCCGCACCCGGAACGCACCTTCCGCGCGGCCACCATGAGCTGGCATCCGGAAAGCTGGGGCGAGGATAGCGGCTGGATGCGGATGTTCCGCAATGCGCGCAAGTGGCTGGGGTGAGCGGGATCGCTTGATCGCCAGCCTCTATTGCAAATGGAATGGCCCGCCTAGGCGGGCCATTTTCATGCCGGCGGCGAACCGCGGCGGCTAGTTCTTACGATGGTCAGGCAGCTGGACTAGCGAACACGCAGCCGTGTGGCGTACGACCAAGCCCCGTAGGAGCGGCTTCAGCCGCGAATGGTTGTCTTCAGCACTTGCGTCGGCGCGCCCGCTACCATTTGCGCGCCATTCCGCGATTCGCGGCTGAAGCCGCTCCTACAATGACTTGTCGCAACCCAGGCTTCAGCCCGCCCGACTTGGTAACGTTCGTGCGCGACGCGCAGCCAACACAACGACGGTCTGCAGCGCCAACAAAAGCAAGACGCCGAATACCGCCGTGCCGGCAACGTCGCCTGCGCGCCAGCACAGCAGCAGCGCCGAAGCACAGACGAGCAGTGCAGACAGCTTGCTGCCCCACCAATTCCAACGCTTGAGCCGTGTGGAAAGGAAGGGGCTGGATCGATTCAGCAGGCCCGCCACGGTTGTCGCAACCTTGACGGCGATGCCGAACACGAACAGCCAGCTCAACGCCGAAGCCGTTCTGAAAACCTGGAACTGAAGTTGACCTGCAATATCCATTGAATCCTCTCCCCCTGCGGCCGCGGATGAGGCCAGCACTCAAGATGTCTGGCGCCTTGACTCGATTCCGGACCGGACTAGACTAACCAAGCTTAGTCCACCGGAGCAAAACATGCAGACCGTCAACATCCACGAGGCCAAGACTCATCTTTCCCGCCTGCTGGAACAAGCCGCGCAGGGAGAACCGTTCATCATCGCAAAGGCCGGCAAGCCATTGGTCAAGGTTGTCGCGCTGGATACCCCGGAACCGCAGCAACAACGGCGCCTGGGATTTCTGGCCGGCCGTGTCGAAGTACCCGATGATTTCGACCAGATGGGCGCAGATGAAATCGGCCGGATGTTCGGGGACGAGACGTGAAGCTGCTGCTGGATACCCATCTGCTGCTGTGGGCGGCCGGCCAGCCCGATCGACTGCCGGCCGCGGCCCGCGTGCTACTCGAAGATTCCGAGCATACGTTGCTGTTCAGTCCGGCCAGCCTGTGGGAAATCGCCATCAAGCGCGGCCTTGGACGTAGCGACTTTCAGGTCGACCCGCGCCTGCTGCGGCGTGGCCTGCTCGACAACGGCTACCTGGAATTGCCGATCACCAGCGACCATACCGTTCATGTGGAAAGCCTGCCGCCACTACACAAGGACCCATTCGACCGCATCCTGGTAGCCCAGGCCACGGTCGAAGGCATCATCCTGCTGACCGCCGATCGCCAGATCGGCCAATACCCCGGGCCGATCCAGCTGGTCTGATTGCCGCGAGCCCGCATAGCCTCAGTGCGACCGCCCATCGAAATGGCTGACCGGCACGGCCGCCAGGTCGATGTCTTCCAGGCAGCGGATATTGACCGCCGCCATGCGATTGCCCTTCGGATCGACGCCTTCGCCGTAGGGATGGATGCCGCAGGTCGGGCAGAAGCGGTGCTGGATCACGTGCTTGTTGAAGGTGTAGGTGCTGGCGTCCGCCTCCGGCGTGGAGAGGCGCAGCGCGTCGCGCGGCACGAACCACATCAGCGCGCCCTTGCGCTGGCAGATCGAGCAGTTGCAGGACATGGCGCCGTCCAGCGTCCCGTCCACTTCGAAGGCGATGCGGCCGCAATGGCAGCTTCCACGGTAGGTCGTCATGCTGGTCTCCTCGGTTGGGTGCGATCGATTCTGTCGCTGATGCTGAGCGTAGCGATGCCTGGCGGACGCGGCAAATACTGCATCGGTGTGGCGACGCACCAGAGCAGGTAAACGATGGAGGGCGTAGGGATGGCTTGGAGACGTTGCTGCGACCAGACGTGGGTTTCGTCGGCGTCCAGCGTGAGATGCCGTTCGATCAATCCGGCTTGGATCGATCGGGTTTGATCAGCAAGACATAAGGTTCGACCGCCAAGGCCGCCGCGATCTTCTCGACGTTGTCGATCGACACGTTATTCATCGCGCGTTCGATCTGGCTGATGAAGGAACGGTCCAGCCCTGCAACGAAGCTCAACTGCTCTTGGGATAACTGCTTGGAGACACGCACCGACCGGACGTTGTAGGCCAGCACCTCACGCAAGGTCGTGGGGTTGTCGGTGGGTTTGGGTCCTCTGAGTGGCGCGGCCATACGGCATCGTCACGTTATGAGGCACTTGCATCCACTGAATATACATCCCATAATTATTGACAGAATCATCGGATCGCTCCGCCTGATTCGGCTTTGTCATGTGCGTATATACGAAATACAGAAGGGGAAGAACGATATGACAGTCGAACAATCTTTCTATACACCAGAGTCTTTATTCGTCCCGTCGCCGGATGCGCCACCTGGCCTGCATATCGACGCGCTGGAGTGTGCGCTGGCTAGGGCGCAAGCCGTGCTTCTCCTACTATCGCAGCAATACGATGGTGGCAGCGTGGATCACCTCGGCGGTGAAACACTGAGCTACGTGGTGGACGACATCAGAGGGAATTTGAAACTGGCACAGAAAATAATCGAAACAGCGTTCGAGCACTCTGGTAGGTTGGGCTGAGCGTAGCGAAGCCCAACGAACATGGGGTAAACGTTGGGCTTCATTTCATTTAGCCCAATCTACCAGACAGAATATAACAAATTCACTTAATATGTTTGATACTTGAAGCGTTAATACTTCTGAACTGATGTGCCACGGGATCCAATGCCGAAGACAATCCCCGATCAATAAATGCAACCTCAACACGCCACTTCTTTTCATTAGCCTTAATTAGTGGCGGCACGTAGTCAGCATCCCCAGCCACAAGTACAATAGTAGATGGTCCCTCATGCTCATAAAGCACACAAGCAATTTCAGTTATCAAGAATGCATCATCTTGTTTTGAACGAGTAACTCCACCACTTGAACTAAGATAGCCCCTCTTGACTGTAAACCCCTGATTCCGAGCAACCTCCCAAAAATAATCATCATCAGGGATCACCCCGGCTATATATGCACTCTTTACAAATCGATGATTTCCATCACCATCTTTCATTGCAGCCTCTAGCAAACGACCAAAATCAATCCTATAGTCCCGACCCTGCCCAGAGTTCTGAATGCCCCAGAACAAATTTTGATCATCAACAAAAACATGAACAAAATTGTTTTTCAACTCTGCATGTAACACCGCAGAGCCAGGCCGCACGCCAACTTCGACAGTCTTTCTTTTTGACTTAGCCACAATTGCCTCCCCCATTGGACATATAATCCACACCGTAACCACGCTGCGTTAATAGCATTGAGCCTTGCCTTTGAGATACTAGACGCTTAAAAAGAAATGGAAAGTCCTTCGAGCCTTTCTTTCTACTACGGATAGGTAACAGGCTGGTCCGACGCAGGTCATCGCATTTTCACCGCTGTCTCTGCAAACTCGGCGCCAACACCTTCAAAATCTGCGTAGTCAACGCACTGGTAAAGCTATACCCCGCCGCCTCCGGCCCCGCACATGCGCCGTCAACGTCCCGAAATACCGATCCCCAATATAGAACACAAACGTCCCCGACCGACTCACCACCCGCGAAGACAGCAACACCCCGCCCTTCCCATAAGTGTCGTAGCGGTGATCCCCGGTCCCCGTCTTCCCGCCCACCGCCAGCGGCTGCCCATTGGCATCCTTGAACACCCCGTTCAGCCGGCTCGCCGTCCCGCTCTCCACCACCGCTCTTAGCGCCTCCCGAGCCGCACGCGCCACCTCGGCCGGCAGCACCCGCTGCGGCAAGGCCGGCTGCCGCGCCAGCGCCGTCTCGTAAGGCGTGGCGGCGGCGAAATGCAGCCGTTCGATCCGGGTGGACGGCAGCCGCAAGCCGTCGTTGAGCAGGATGCCCATCAGCTCCGACAGCGCCGCCGGCCGGTCGGCCGAGGCGCCGAGCGCGGTGGCGTAGGACGGCACCAGCGCGTCGAACGGGTAGCCGACCCGCTGCCATTGCTTGAGCAGCCGGGCGAAGCCGTCGGCTTCCAGCATCTGGCGGATGCGGCTGTCCTGGGCGCGCTTCTGCCGCGGCTTGAACAGCCAGCTATAGGCATCCTGGCGCTCGGCGGCGCTGGCCTTGACCAGCTCGGCCCAGCGCGCCTGCGGATGCGCCTTGAGGTAGGCCGCCAGCCACAGTTCGAGCGGATGCAGCCGGGCCAGGTAGCCGCGGTCGCCGAGGTCGAACTTGCCCGGCGCCTGCTCCTCGTACAGCCGCGCCAGCTGCTGCGGGCTGGCGGCAGCGCCGTAGCGGGCCAGGAAGGCGGCCATGGCGGCCTGGTCGGCTTCGGGGTAGAGCGTGCGGAAGATGGTCGCCAGCGCGCGCGGCGTCTGGCGCGCGCTCTTCACCAGCATGGCGTCGACCTGGTCGGGCTTGAGGCCGCGGTACTTGTCCTGGTAGCGCTGCAGGAACACCAGCCCCTCGCGGTCGGCGAAACGGGCCAGGTAGGCCTGCCGGCGCGGGTCGCGCACGTCGGCCAGCATCGTCGCGGTCGAGCCGGTCAGCTGCTGCATGTGGTAGCGCACCACGTCGCGCATCAGCCGGATGAACACCAGGTTCACCGAGTTGCGCAGCGCCTCGCGCACGCTCATCACCCGGCCGTCGTCCTCGTGCTTGAAGTTCTCGAAGGTGTGCATGCCGCCGCCGGTGAAGAAGCGCTCGGCGGGGCTGGCCGAGTAGTTGCGCTCGAGCGCGCCGTCCAGCATCGCCGGCAGGCTGCGGTCCGGCGCGCGGGCCAGCCAGTCGCGCGCCCAGCGGCTGATCATGTCGGGCTCGTCGCCGCCGGCCTTGGCCAGTTCGGCTGCCGGCAGCACCGACCAGCGCGCGTGCAGCTCGGCCACCGCGTCGAGGTAGCTGACCAGGGTGCGCAGCTTGGCGGTCGAGCCGAGGTCGAGCTTGGTGCCTTCGTTGATGTCGAGCGGCTGGTCGTAGTTGTCGGTCTGCACCCGCACGCGGTTGAAATCGCGGCCGCGTTCGAACAGCACGAAGCTGTAGATCACCTTGGCCGGGTCGCCGCGCTCCAGGAGGCGCGGGCCGACCAGGCCGGCAGCGCGCGCGGTGGCCGGGTCGCGCAGGCCGCGCAGCACTTCGGTGACGGCCTGCTGCAGCTTGCCGTCGAGCGTGCTGTGCGCGGTCAGGTCGAGCCGGTCGAGTTCGTACAGCTTGTCGATGCCGAGCCGGCCGGCCAGGTCGATGCGGATGGCGTTGGCGGCCTTGTGCTCGACGAAGGCAGCTGGCGGCGGCGGCGGCAAGCGGCCCGGCACCAGCCGCTGCGCCAGCGCGGCGTCGCGCAGCGCCGGGGCGATGACGCCCTGGGCGGCCAGGATGCGCAGGTAGCTGTCGGTCAGCGATTCGAGCCGGCTGGCCGCGTTGCCGAGGTAATAGGACGGCCGCCGCTGCGAGATGATCAGGCTCAGCGCCTGCTTGAAGGCCAGCGCGCGGGCCGGCTCGTGGCCGCGGCCGGCCAGCAGCCGGTTCACCTCGGCGAAGTCGCGGCCGTACCAGGCCCACAGCCCGTCGCCGAGGCCGTTCACCTCGCCGTAGCCGGGCTTGGCGCTCAAGGGCACGGTGTTGAGGTAGTCGACCACGATGCGGCGCCGCGCCGGCCGGGTGTCCTCGCCGTCGAGGTAGACGCGCAGCGAGGCCGAGGCCATCTGCCGCAGCTTCTCGCCGGCGCTGTCGGTGCGGCCGCCGGGCGAGTGACGGTATTTCTCGATCTGGGTGGCCAGCGTGCTGCCGCCGGGGGCGTCGAGGTCGGAGTCGATCACCCGGCCGATCCGGGCGGCCACCGCCCAGGCCAGCCGGTCCCATTCGACTGCCGGGTTGCTGGTCGGCGCCTGCGGGGTGAGCAGCTCGCGGTTCTCGGTGAACAGCAACGCCTGCACCAGGATGGGCGGCACGTCTTCCATGCGGGTGTAGACGCGCTCGGGGTAGCGTGCGGCGAACAGCGGCCGGCCGTAGCGCTCCAGGATCGTCAGGCCGGCCTGCGATTTCTCCCGGTAGGGCGTGAACAGGCCGTGGTCGATCGCTTCGACCAGTTGCGCCGAACTGCGCGCCTGCGTCGTCACCGCATAGTCCTGGCCTTGCAGCCGCTTCAGGTAGCCCGGCAGCTGGCTGTAGCCGAGCCGCTGGTCGTAGGGGCCGTCGCCGGGGTAACGGATGTCCGGGTTGGCACCGGGCGCCGGGGCGAAGGCAATGTGGCGGCCGATGCCGGCCAGCCAGCGCGCCTGCAGCGGCGATTCGTTCATCTCGCGGCGGGCGGCGACGATGGCGGCGGTGAGCAGCGCGGCGATCAGCAGCAGGCCGATCGCCAGGCGCCAGCGGCGGCGATGGCGTGGCTTGGGCGCGGCGGCGGCCGGCGGGGCAAGCAGGGCGGGCAGCGGTTCGGCGGTGGGCTCGGTGACGGGCTCGGCGGGTGTTCCGGCAGGATCGGCTGGGGTGGTGGCGGTGGGTGCGCCGGCAGGCTCGTCGACAGATGCGAAGCCGGGTTCGATGGTCGGCGCAGGCGCGTCCTGATCGAGCGGCGGCGCCAACAGGGCGGGCAGCGGCTCGCCGACGGGCTCGCCGACAGGCTCGCCGGCCGGCGTTGCGGCAGGCTCGCCCATGGGCACCGCAACAGTCTCGGGCAGGGATTCGGCGCCGGGTTCGGTCGCCGCTGCGGGCGCGAGCGAAGGAGCGATGGGCCCGGCTTCGGGTGCCGCCGTCCGCTGCGGCTTCCGGCCGCGCTTCAGCAGGCGCTGGCCGTTGCCGGCTAGGAAGGCGGTCCAGAAGGCGCCGGGCGCCCGCGCCGCGGCATGCGGGCTGGGGCGGTAGTGCAGCCGTGCGGCGGCCGGCCTGGGCGCCGTCGGGGCATCCTCGCGGCGCCGCAGGAATGCATCGGGCCGCCGCCGCTGATCGCCGCGCTTGCGCCTCTCGCCATGGGCCTTGCCCTCCTTGGCCATGCAGTTCCCCCTCTTGTTTGCTTTATGGAATCACGTCGTCCGCATACCCGTTGCAGACCCGTCTTGCTCCCTTCTCCCACCGGGAGAAGGGCCGGGGATGAGGGAGCGTCCGTTCAGGTTGTCGCTGCGCCATGTCATCCCACCGTTACGGTTCTCGCAGGTACAGACAGTGAATACCCGAACCGCCGCTCCCTCACCCTGTGCCGGGCTCCCCAACCCCTCTCCCGGCGGGAGAGGGGCTTACTACGACCTGCGCCCTTCTCATTCGTTATGGCTGCCAAGCCAACCCCCACGCAAGCAGCCGCTCACCCACCCCGCCCGCCCGTTGCCGCGATGCAGCAAACACGCTCCCGTCCAGCCGCAACGCAGCAAGCGCCCGGCGCGCAGGCGGGGGCGGCGGGTATAATGCGCGGCTTCCACACCCCCACCCCGCCCCAGACCCGCCGTGTCCCCCGCCCGCTCCGCCCTCGACCTGCTGCAAACCGTGTTCGGCTACGAGGCCTTCCGCGGCCGCCAGGGCGAGATCGTCGAGCACGTGGCCAACGGCGGCGACGCGCTGGTGCTGATGCCCACCGGCGGCGGCAAGTCGCTGTGCTACCAGATCCCGGCGCTGCTGCGGCAAGGCTGCGCGGTGGTGGTATCGCCGCTGATCGCGCTGATGCAGGACCAGGTCGAGGGCCTGCACCAGCTCGGTATCGAGGCGGCCTTCCTCAATTCCACGCTGTCGCTGGAAGAGGCCCGCGAAGTCGAGCGCAAGTTCCTGTCGGGCCAGCTCAAATTGCTCTACGTCGCGCCCGAGCGGCTGCTGACGCCGCGCTGCCTGGGCCTGCTGGAGAGCGCGCCGGTGGCGCTGTTCGCCATCGACGAGGCGCACTGCGTGAGCCAGTGGGGCCACGATTTCCGGCCCGAATACATCGGCCTGTCGACGCTGCACGAGCGCTTCCCCGAGGTGCCGCGCATCGCGCTGACCGCCACCGCCGACGCCGCCACCCGGCGCGAGATCGTGCAGCGGCTGGCGCTGGAGGACGCGGCCGAGTTCGTGTCGAGCTTCGACCGGCCCAATATCCGCTACGCCATCGTCGAGAAGGACAACGCCCGCCGCCAGCTGCTCGAATTCATCGAGCGCGAGCACGAGGGCGACACCGGCATCGTCTATTGCCTGAGCCGCAAGCGGGTGGAGGAGACCGCGGCCTTCCTCAACGAGCACGGCATCACCGCCCTGCCCTACCACGCCGGCCTCGACGCCGAGACGCGCGCGCGCAACCAGACCCGCTTCCTGCGCGAGGACGGCATCGTGATGGCGGCCACCATCGCCTTCGGCATGGGCATCGACAAGCCCGACGTGCGCTTCGTCGCCCATATCGACCTGCCCAAGAGCCTGGAGGGCTACTACCAGGAGACCGGCCGCGCCGGCCGCGACGGCCTGCCGTCCAACGCCTGGCTGGCCTATGGCCTCAACGACGTGATGCAGCTCAAGGACATGATCGAGAGCGGCCAGGCGCCCGAGGCCCAGAAGCAGATCGAACGGCAGAAGCTCAACGCCATGCTGGGCCTGGCCGAGACCACCCAGTGCCGCCGCCAGGTGATCCTCGGCTATTTCGGCGAGCAGAGCGCGCCGTGCGGCAACTGCGACAACTGCATCAAGCCGCCGACCACCTGGGACGCCACCGACGCCGCCCGCAAGGCGCTGAGCTGCACCTTCCGCACCGGCCAGCGCTTCGGCGCCGGCCACATCATCGACGTGCTGCTGGGCCGCGAGACCGAGAAGGTCAAGCAGCACTTCCACGACCGCGTCACCACCTTCGGCATCGGCCGCGAGCTGCCCGAGGCGGCCTGGCGCTCGGTGTTCCGCCAGTTGCTGGCCGGCGGCTACCTGGCCACCGACAGCGAGGGCTACGGCACCCTGCACCTGACCGACGCGGCGCGGCCCCTGCTGCGCGGCGAGCTGGAGTTGCACCTGCGCGGCCTGCCGGAGAAGCGCAAGCGCGACAAGAGCGAGCGCGACAAGAAGCGCTCGGCCGCCAGCCTCGACATCGCGCCCGCCGACGAGCCGCTGTGGCAGCGGCTGCGGCAGAAGCGGCGCGAGCTCGCCGACGCGCAGAGCGTGCCGGCCTACCTGATCTTCTCCGACGCCACGCTCAAGGCGATGCTCGACGCGCGGCCGGCCACGCTGAGCGACATGGCCCACATCTCCGGCGTCGGCGCGCAGAAGCTCGACCGCTACGGGCTGGCCTTCCTCGACGTGCTGCACGGCGCCGATTGAGCGCGGCCAGCGTCGCAATCGCGTAACACTGGCCAGCCATGACATCCGGGTAGGGCGACCCGGACAGGTAACTCACATACAATCGCGGCTCGCACGGCCCAGCGCCGAGGCCGGCGCAGACCGGCCCAGCGGCCCTCGACGGCCGGCGCCGCCGTGCCGCCCCCGGAGGCGGGAAACAACAACAACCGGTGCGGCGCCCTGCGCCGCCCATACTGCGGATCGACCCACTGGGTCCAATTTCGTCCATGACAGGCATTCTTCCCCTCGACGACGCGCTGGCCGCGTTTCTCGAAGGCGGCCGCAGCATCACGCTCGCCAGCCGCGACGTGCTGCTGCACCCCTTCGTCGCCCGCGCCGTCGCCTGCCGGGTGGCGGCCGACCGGCGCAGCCTCGTCGTGCTGCTACCGCGCAGCCAGGCGCTGCCGCTGTTCGAGCACCTGGCCGACAACGGCCAGCTGGCGGCGGTGTTCTCCGAGCCGAGCAGCCACCGCACCATCCAGCTCAAGGGCCACGACGCGCACGAGATCGCCGCGGACGACGACGACCAGGCCGCCGCCAGCGGGCAGCTCGACCGGCTGATCGCCGAGCTGGTCGGGCTGGACTTCGACGAAGCGACGCTGCGCAGTTGCTACGCCTGCGCCGCCGACGACCTGGCGGCGATCCGCTTCACCCCGGCCGAGGCCTACAGCCAGACGCCCGGCCCGCGCGCCGGCGCGCCGCTGGAGCGACGCCCATGACGCCGCGGCTGGACCAGCTGCGGCGCTGTTTCGAGGGCGCCGCGCCGGCGCTGCTGGCCACCTGCTCCACCGACGGCACGCCTAACGTCACCTGCGTCTCGCAGGTCCATTTCGTCGACGACGAGCATGTCGCGCTGAGCTTCCAGTTCCTCAACAAGACGCGCGAGAACATCCTGGCCAACCCGGCCGGCTCGCTGCTGCTGCTCGACCCGTGCAGCGGCGCGCGCTACCGGCTGGCGATCGAATACGCGCGCACCGAATCGGAAGGCCCGCTGTTCGAATGCATGCGTGCGCGGCTGGCCAGCATCGCCTCGCATACCGGCATGGCCGGCGTGTTCCGCCTGCTGGGCGCCGACGTCTACAAGGTGGCGGCGATCGAGGCCGTGCCCGGCCCCTGCCGGCCGCAGCCCGAGCGGCGGCGCGACCGGCTGGCCGCATTGCGCACGCTGTCGCGCCGGCTGGCGGCCGCCGACGAGCTCGAGACGGCGCTGGACCTGGTGCTCGAGGGGCTGGCCGAGCTGTTCGGCATGCAGCATGCGCTGGTGCTGTGCAGCGACGAATCGGGCCAGTGGCTCTACACCGTGGCCAGCCATGGCTATGCCCAGTCCGGCGTCGGCTCCGAGGTCGCGCTCGGCGAGGGCGTGATCGGCGTGGCGGCGCAGCAGCGCACCCCGATCCGGCTCAACTGGCCGGCGGCCGAATACGCCTACGGCCGCGCGGTACGCGCCGCCGCCGCGCGCGACGGCCTGATCCCGCTCGATACCGAGATCAGCTTCCCCGGCCTGATCGATCCGCAGAGCCAGCTGGCCGCGCCGATCGAGGCCGGCGACTGGCTGGCCGGCGTGCTCTACGTCGAGAGCGCCGAGGAAGGCCGCTTCGACCACCAGGACGAGGATGCGCTGGTCACCATCGCCCAGCAGCTCGGCGTGGTGATGCGCTGCCTGATCCGGCCGGTCGAGATCCCCGAACCGCTGCCGCCGCCCCGATGGACGCCATCGCACCGGCCGGCCGCCCGGTCGCGGTGCGTTATTTCGCCACCACCCAGAGCGTGTTCCTCGACGACGACTACCTGATCAAGGGCGTGGCCGGCGCGGTGCTGTGGCTGCTGATCAACGACCTGGTGCGCGAAGGCCGGGCCGAGTCGAGCAACCGTGCGCTGCGGCTCGATCCGCGGCTGCGGCTGCCCGATCTGGACGACAATTTGGAAACCCGGCTGATCCTGCTGCAGCGCCGCCTGGGCGAGCGCTGCGACTGGCTGCGCATCGAGAAGCTCGGCCGCGGCCGCTTCGCGCTGCGGCTCGACCGGCCGGTCAGCCTGGTCGACGTGGAGGAGCAACAAGCATGAATCGCCCCGATTGCATCAAGCACTACAGCGAGATCCAGGAAGCCGACGACAGCCACTACCCCGGCAGCACCGAACTGCTGAGCGTCGGCTCGCCGTTCGGCCGGGTGTTCGGCCTGCAGCGCATCGGCATCCATCACGAGCTGCTGCCGCCCGGCCGACGCACCTCCTGGCCGCACGCGGAAAGCACCGAGGAGGAGTTCGTCTACGTGATCGAGGGCGAGCCCGAGGTCTGGCTCGACGGCACGCTGCACCAGCTGCGGCCGGGCGACGGCGTCGGCTTCCCGCCCGGCGACGGCCTGGCGCACACCTTCATCAACAACACCGCGCAGCCGGTGCGGCTGCTGGTGGTCGGCGAGTGCAAGCGCGCCGACAACCGGGTGCACTACCCGCGCCACCCGGCCCGCAATGCCGAGATCGGCGCGCTGCACTGGTCCGACGCGCCGGCACGGCCCGACGGCGGCCACGACGGGCTGCCCGATGCGCAGCGCGAGACGCCCTGATATCACCAGTCCGCGCTGTTCGCGCCTGTAGGGGCGCTTGTCCCACCCGCCGAATTCATTAGCCAGATCGCCCCGCATGTTCGCCGTCGTCCTGTTCCAGCCCGAAATCCCGCCCAACACCGGCAACGTCATCCGCCTGTGCGCCAATACCGGCTGCGAGCTGCACCTGGTCAAGCCGCTCGGCTTCCCGCTCGACGACGCCAGGATGCGCCGCGCCGGGCTCGACTACCACGAGTACGCCGAGATGCGGGTGCACGAGGACTGGGCCGCCTGCCAGGCCGCGCTTGCCGGCCGCCGCATCTTCGCGCTGACCACCCGCGGCTCGACCCGCCACGACCGCATCGCCTTCCAGCCCGGCGACGTGTTCCTGTTCGGCCGCGAATCGGCCGGCCTGCCGGCCGAGCTGCGCGACGGCTTTCCGCCCGAGCGCCGCATCCGGCTGCCGATGCGGCCGGACAACCGCAGTCTCAACCTGTCCAACGCGGTGGCGGTGACGGTGTTCGAGGCCTGGCGGCAGCAGGGGTTCGCCGGCGCGGCGGAGTGAGCGGCGGGTGAGGGATCGGTTCGGCGGGGCGGCGCGACCTCGATGAGCGGCGCAGTCGGGCGTAAAGCCCGAGCTACGGGCGCATCGCCCGCCGCAGCCAAGCCCGGGGTTTTGTAGGCGCGGCTTCAGCCGCGAATGGCGGAAAGTGAACCGAGCGGAAATTCGCGGCTGAAGCCGCTCCTACAGGCTCCCGAGCATCGGGACACGGCGAGAACCGTCAGCCTGCGGCTTTGCCCGCCTCGGCCACGATCACCTGGTTCTTGCCCGACTTCTTGGCCTCGTACATCGCCTGGTCGGCGCGCTCTAGCGTCGCCTCGGGGTGCTCGTCGGCGACGAAGCGCGTCACGCCGGCCGAGAAGGTGATCAGCACGCGCTCGTTGTTGTGCAGGAAGAAACGCTTGGTCAGCTCGCGCTGCACCCGGCGCATGGTGTTGGCCGCCTCGGACAGCGCCGTCTCGGGCAGCAGCACCACGAATTCCTCGCCGCCGTAGCGCGCGATCACGTCGGTCGGCCGCAGCACGTCGCGGATCACCGCCACCAGGTGCACCAGCGCATCGTCGCCGGCCTGGTGGCCGCGCTGGTCGTTGAGCTTCTTGAAATTGTCGATGTCGAGCAGCGCCAGGCACAGCGACTTGCTGCTGCGCTCGGCGCGGGCGATCTCGGTGGCGAAGGCTTCCTCGAAGCCGCGCCGGTTCAGCGCGCCGGTCAGCTGGTCCTCGCGCACCTTCTCGCTGATCGCGCGCAATTCCTGCTCGAGCTCGGCCACCCGCTGGCTGGCCGCCTCGGCGTCGTGGCGCGCGGCCAGCAGTTCCTCGCGCGAGCGCGCCATGTCGAGCTGCATCACGCGGGTGTCCTGCATCAGCTCGTCGAGCAGCTGCTGCAGGTCGGTGATGTGCTGGGCCGAAGCGATGCGGCTGGCGTAGGCCTCGATGCGGTCGTGGTAGCCGCCGGTGGTGTCGGCCATGCTGCCGAGCCGGTCGATGAACAGCGACAGCATGTGCTTGATGCGTTCCTGCGCATCGTCGAGGCTGTGGCGCAGCTGGCCCTGCTTGAACACCACCTCCTTGAAGCCGGCCTCGACCTCGTAGAGCCGGGTCACGCTGAGCGGCCGCGACAGGATGTCGCGCACCACCGCCAGCTGGCCGCTGACCCATTCATCGTCGCCCGACAGCGCCGCCATATTGTCGCTGAGCAGCACCAGCAGGTTCACCAGGCCGCTGGTGATGCGGTTGTCGCGCTCGCTGCGCAGCTCGAGCTGGATCCAGAACTTGCGCAGGCGCTGCACCAAGAGGTCGAGCGCCTGTTCGCTGGCCGCGGTCTCGGCCGCCAGGGCCAGGCTGATCGCTTCCTCGGCCAGGTCCGGCATGCCCTGCAGCCGGTCGGCCAGGCCGTGGCGCAGCGTCTGCACCAGCAGTTCGCGCCAGCGCTGCCAGTCGAGGCCGCTGGCCGGCACCGCGGCCAGGGCGGGACCGGCGGCGTCGACGGCGCCCGGCGCCCGCGCTTCGCCGCTGGCGTCGATCCCAGCCACGTCGATCTGGCTGCCGCCGCTGGCGCCTTCGCTCCAGCTGCGCACCAGCGCGTCGAGCTTTTCGTTGAGCAGGTTCGGGTAATTGCCGAAGTTGAGCAGCACCTTGGCCAGCGACTCGCGCTTGCGCGCCGAGGTGAAGTGCGGGCTGCGCAACTCCCACTGGTTGATCAGCTCGTGGATCAGCTCCGACCAGTTGCGCGCCAGGCTGGCCTGGCCGTCCTGGGTCTCGATCGCCTGCACCACCACCGGCACCAGCTGCGCCCATTCCTTGGCCTGGCTCAGCCGCTCGGCCTGGCTGGTCAGCCGCAGCAGGTCGCCGTTCTGGCGCGGCAGCGCCTTGAGCGCGCGGACCAGCTCGCCGGCCAGCGTCGCCTGCGGATTGGGCTGGGAGCCCTCGCCGGCGATCTCGTGGTACAGCTCCTCGTAGCGTTCGGGCGTGGGCGCGATGCGGCGCGCGGCGAGCTGGCGCAGCGTCTCGCGGGCGATGTCGGTCGGATTGAGGAGCTTGGGATTCATGGCGCGGGAGCGGGGCAGCGACGGACTGCACGGCGAATTATAAATTGTCCGCGCATGCTATCACTGCCGCCCTTGCCGTACTGCGGACCTTCTTGGCGGCGGACAAAGAAAAACGGGGATCCGATCGCTCGAATCCCCGTTTTGCGGACCGCTGTCGCTGGGCTTATTCGCCGACGACGGTGATCTTCACGTTCACGACCACGTCGTGGTGCAGCGCCAGCGCGACTTCGTACTCGCCGATGGCCTTGAGCGGGCCGTCCGGCAGACGCACTTCCATCTTGGTGACGGGCACGCCCGAAGCCTTGGTGACGGCTTCGGCGATGTCGTGGTTGGTGACCGAGCCGAACAGGCGGCCATCGACGCCGGCCTTCTGGGCGACGGTCGCGGCGTAGTCGGTCAGCTTCTCGGCACGGGCTTGCGCCTCGGCCAGGATATCGGCCTGCTGCTTCTCGAGCTCGGCGCGGCGGACTTCGAATTGCTTCAGGTTGGCGTCGGTGGCGCGCTTGGCCTTGCCTTGCGGGATCAGGAAGTTACGGGCGTAGCCGTCCTTGACCTTGACGATATCGCCCAGGCTGCCGAGGTTGGCCACTTTTTCGAGCAGAATGATTTGCATGTTGGCGGCTCCGGCTTAGTGCTTGTCGGTGTAAGGCATCAGGGCCAGGAAACGGGCGCGCTTGATGGCGTCCGACAGCTGACGCTGGTAGCGGGCCTTGGTGCCGGTGATGCGGGCCGGGATGATCTTGCCGTTCTCGCTGATGAAATCCTTCAGCAGGTTGACATCCTTGTAATCGACTTCCTTGATGCCTTCGGCGGTGAAGCGGCAGAACTTCCGGCGCTTGAACAGGTTACGGGACATGATGACCTCGTTGAATTCTGAAAACTGGTTGGGTAGCTCGAGCGGGTCTAGGCGCGCTTCCAGTCGGTGACGTGAAGCACCAGGCTGTGGCGGTAGCGCTGGCTGCGTGCGGCGAGGAAACCTTTGACCACGATTTCCGCATCCGCCGCGAGCCGCGCCAGCGTCTCGGCCTGCTTGCCCAGGCAGATGCAGGGCATTTCGCACTGCACCTTGCGCTCCACGCCGGCTTCCAGCTGGGTCGATTCGTGCATCAGCCTGAATTCGACCGCCGGGATACCGGCCGGGGTGTAGCGCAGGGCGCCGACTTCGAACAGCTTGCCGTGGGCGACGACCTGGTTGCGCGCGCTCAAGCGGAGCCTATTGGCTTAGGCGGCCGCCGCTTCCTTGGCCTCGGGGGCCGGGGTCAGCGACTTGGACTTCTCTTCCTTCATCATCGGCGACGGCTCGGTGATGACGCGCTCGACCTTGAGGGTCAGGTGGCGCAGCACGGCGTCGTTGAACTTGAAGGCGTGTTCGAGCTCGTCCAGGGTGGCTTGGCCGATCTCGATGTTCATCAGCACGTAGTGTGCCTTGTGCATCTTCTGGATCGGGTAAGCCATCTGGCGACGGCCCCAGTCTTCCAGGCGGTGGATCTTGCCGCCGTCGTTGGTAATCATCGTCTTGTAGCGCTCGATCATGGCGGGCACTTGCTCGCTTTGATCGGGATGCACGATGAACACGATTTCGTAGTGTCGCATGCGATCTCCTTGCGGATTGAACAGCCTGCCGTCATGCGGTAACGGTCAGGCAAGGGGTGAAGAGCCCGGCATTCTAGCCGGCATCCGGCCCGGGCGGCAAGATAATCAGCGGTTTGCGCCGATCAAGGGTGTGAAACGTGATTCGCCGCCGGCGCGGCATCGGTGAAAGGTGAAACGTGGAGCAGCGCGGCGAAGCCGCGCACCTTTCACGTTTCACCTTTCACGGCCGTTCAATGCAGCTTGATCTTCGGCCGATGCACCCGGTCCAGCCATTCCGACCAGGTGATCAGGATGGTGCGGAATAGCCCCGACATCGCCATCTGGTGCTGCTTGTGCAGGCCCCAGTACATCAGCTTGGCGATCTGGCCCTCGACGAACAGGCTGCCCTTGGACAGGCTGCCCATCAGCGAGCCGACCGAGGAATAGCTGGCCAGCGACACCAGCGAGCCGTAGTCCTGGAAGCGGAACGGCTTGAGCGGCTTGCCGGCGATCGCGCGCTCGATGTTGCCGGCCAGCAGCGGCGCTTGCTGGTGCGCCGCCTGCGCGCGGGCCGGCACCTGGCTGCCGCTGTCGGTCGGGCAGGCGGCGCAGTCGCCGAAGGCGAAGATGCGCTCGTCGCGCGTGGTGCGCAGCGTGGTGTCGACCACCAGCTGGTTGATGCGGTTGGTCTCGAGGCCACCGAAATCCTTGAGGAAGTCGGCCGCCTTGATGCCGGCCGCCCAGACGGTGAGCGTGCTCGGGATGAACTTGCCGCTGCGCATGCGCACGCCGGCCTCGCTCACTTCCACCACCCGCTCGTTGCTGTGGATCTCGACCGACAGCTTGCGCAGCTCGGCCGCCGCCGCCACCGACAGCCGCTCGGGCAGCGCCGCCAGGATGCGCGGGCTGGCCTCGACCAGCACGATCTTCAGGTCGCTGTCCGGGTCGATATGCTCGAGCCCGAAGCTGCCGAGCACCTGGGCCGCGGCGTGCAGCTCGGCCGCCAGCTCCACCCCGGTGGCGCCGGCGCCGATGATGGCCACCGTCAGCCGGCCGTCGCCGGCCTGGACCTGCTCGGTCTGGGCGCGCAGGCAGGCGTCGATCAGGCGTTCGTGGAATTCGCGCGCGGCGGCCGGGCTGTCGAGGCAGATCGCGTGCTCGGCTACGCCGGGCGTGCCGAAGTCGTTGGTATGGCTGCCGATGGCGATCACCAGGTAGTCGTAGGCCAGCCGCCGCGCCGGCAGGACTTCGCCGCCGTCGCGGTTGGTCAGCGGCGCCAGCAGGATCTCGCGGCTGTCGCGGTCGATGCCGGCCAGCCGGCCCTGGCGGAACTGGAAGTGGTGCCAGCGCGCCTGGGCCAGGTATTCGATCTCCTCGGCGTGGCTGTCGTAGCTGCCGGCCGCCAGCTGGTGCAGCAGCGGCTTCCAGATGTGGGTGCGCTGGCTGTCGACCAGCACCACCTCGGCGCGCTTCTTCCGGCCGAGCCGGTCGCCGAGCCGGGTCGCCAGCTCCAGTCCGCCGGCCCCGCCGCCGACGATCACGATACGGGGGACGTGCTTGCCTTCGTTCATGCACCACCTCGTCACTTTTATAAGGGTCCCGGGCATTCTAGCCGGGATGTGAGGTGCGACTTGGGCGCGAGAGGCGACGTTCTCGTATGGGGATGGGACGCCTCGATGTGAGGCGTGAGGGGTTAGGGGTGAGGTGTGACCCATCCCCCACCCAGCCTCCCCTTGAAGGGGGAGGAGCCGTGCAGCGATGGCTCCATTGCCTGCGATCGTTCAGGCTTGTGCGACACACTCCCTCCCTTCAAGGGGAGGGCGGGGGTGGGGATGGGGTCACGCCTCACCCGCTACACCTCGCACCACATCCCGTCATACCCCGCCTCGACCCCGGCCGGCAGCCGGGCCGACAAGGCGTGGTATTCCATCTCGTGGGTCATGTGGATCAGCACCGTACGGCGCGCGCCGATGCGGGCCGCTGCGGCCAGCGATTGCTCGAAGCCGAAGTGGGTGCGGTGCGGCTGCTCGCGCAGGCAGTCGAGCAGCAGCAGGTCCAGCCCCGCAGCAGCGCGAAGCTCGCTTCAGGGATCTCGGATACGTCGGTCAGATAGGCCGCGCCGCCGATGCGCCAGCCGAGGATCGGCCAGCGGCCGTGCAAGAGCGGCACCGGCACGATCTCGACGCCGCGGTGGCAGAACGGACCTTCGACGCGGGTGAGCTGCAGCGACGGCGTCTCCCACCACGGCGTCGGCGGCAGCGTGCAGTAGTGAAAGCGCGCCTCGATGTCGCGCATCATGAAATCGCTGCCGAACACCGGCATCGGCGCCTTGTTGACGCAGCAGAAGGCGCGCAGGTCGTCGATGCCGTTGAGGTGGTCGGCGTGCTGGTGGGTGTAGAGCACTGCGTCGACCTGGCTCAGGCCTTCGCGCAGCGCCTGGGTGCGCAGGTCGGGGCCGGTGTCGATCAGGAAGTTCAGGCCGCCGGCGCGGATCACGCTGGAGGCGCGGGTGCGGCGGTTGCGCGGATCGCTCGACGTGCAGGTGGCGCAGCGGCAGCCGATCGCCGGAGTGCCGGCGCTCGAGCCGCAGCCGAGGATCAGGACGCCGTCCGCGCCGCCGTTCACAGCCGCCCCTCGAGCTGGAACAGCCGGGCGAAGTTGGCGCTGGTGGCGGCCGCCACCTCCTCCACCGCGATGCCGCGCAGGTCGGCGATGTGCTCGGCGACGTGGCGCACGTAGGCCGGCTGGTTCTGCTTGCCGCGGAACGGCACCGGCGCGAGATAGGGCGAGTCGGTCTCGATCAGCATGCGTTCGAGCGGGATGGTGCGCGCCACTTCCTTCAGCTCCTCGGCCTTCTTGAACGTGACGATGCCGGAGAACGAGATGTAGAAGTTCTGCGCGATGGCCGCGTCGGCCACCGCCTGGGTCTCGGTGAAGCAGTGCATCACGCCGCCGGCCTCGGCGGCGCCTTCCTCCGCCATGATGCGCAGCGTGTCGTCCGAAGCCGAACGGGTATGCACGATCAGCGGCTTGTTGGCGGCGCGGGCGGCGCGGATGTGCACGCGGAAGCGCTCGCGCTGCCATTCGAGGTCGCCCTCGAGCCGGTAGTAGTCGAGCCCGGTCTCGCCGATCGCCACCACCCGCGGGTGCCGGGCCAGCTCGACCAGCTGCTCGACGGTCGGCTCGGTCTCGTCCTCGTAGTCCGGATGCACGCCGACCGAGGCGTAGACGTTGGGATAGCGCTCTGCCATGGCGATCACGTTGGGCCAGTGCGGCAGGTTCACCGACACGCACAGCGCGTGGCTGACGCGGTTGGCGGCCATGGCGGCGATCAGCTCGTCGCCGCGCTCGGCGAGCTCGGGAAAATCGATGTGGCAGTGCGAATCAATGAACATGGGGTGGGCGCTTGCTATGAATTACCTGTATTTCGAGGACCACCTGCAGCGCAGGCACTCGGCAATCCCCGCAAGGGGAGGCCGGCGTTGCAAGCCCGCCAGGACGGGCAACAACTCCGCGCAGCCGCGCGCTTAAACGCGATAGACGCTGAACGGCCGGCACCCTTCTGATCCATTCCCGCTCCCCCGCCTCGCCGCCACCGGGGTCCCCGCGAAGTCGAAGACTTCGTGGGGTAGGCCAGAGGGAGCCTCGCTACGCTCGGGCGCAGCTTTTTCAATCGCATGCGGACGAATGAACAACGGGCGCCGCGGCGCCCGTCGATTCTAGCCGCTCCGGCGGCGGCCGGGCGCTACATGGTGTGGGTGGTGCGGCTCGACTGCAGCGCGCCGCCGAGGATGCCCTCGATCTTGGCGCGCGCCTGCTGGCCGGCCTCGTTGGCCGAGAACTGCACGCCGATGCCCTGGGTGCGGTTGCCGTGGGCGCCGTTGGGGGTGATCCAGACCACCTTGCCCGACACCGCGATACGGGCCGGGTCGTCCATCAGTTGCAGCAGCATGAACACCTCGTCGCCGACGCTGTAGGCCTTGGCGGTCGGGATGAAGATGCCGCCGCCGGTGACGAAGGGCATGTAGGCGGCGAACAGGCCGGCCTTTTCCTTGATGCTGAGCGAAAGCACGCCGCCAGCGCGCGGGGCGGCCGGTGCGGCGGGTTTGGGCGCTTCGGACATGTTGCGTGCTTATCCTTTTTGTACAGGCCGCAGGGCCTGCTGGTAACCGAACAGCAATTGCTCGTAGACGAGCCGTGCGTTGAGCGGATGGCCGGCGAACTTCTTCGCCTCGATCACCGCGTCGTGGTAACGCATCAGCCGGACCGGGTCGAGCGCGCGCGCCAGCGCGGCCAGCCTATCCGTTTGGTCCGGATAATAGCGGACGGAGTCGGCCAGGCCCAAGCGCGCCAGGTCGTGCAGCCAGCGCGCCAGCCAGTCGGTGACGCGGGCGACTTCGATTTTCTGCTTGTCCAGCCGCTCGGCCAGCGCCAGCGGATCGAGCCGGCGCGGTTCGGCCAGCTCGGCCAGGAAGGCGCGCCGCGCCGCCAGCACGGCCGCGTCGGCGCGCTCCAACGCCGCCAGCGGCGCGCCGCCGGCCTCGGCCAGGTGCGCTTCCGCATCGGCCAGGCCCTGCTGCGCCAGCCACTCGAGCGCGGCGGCGCGCTCGGGCAGCGGCAGCGCGAGCCGGCGGCAGCGGCTGCGGATGGTCGGCAGCAGGCGCCGCCACTGGTGGCTGACCAGGATGAACAGCGCGCCTTCGGGCGGCTCTTCCAGCGTCTTGAGCAGCGCGTTGGCCGAGGCCAGGTTGAGCGTCTCGGCCGGCTGCACCAGCGTGACGCGGCGGCCGGCGCGGTGGGCGGTCAGGTGGACGAAATCGTTGAGCTCGCGCACCTGGTCGATGGTGATCCAGGCCGACGGCTTCTTCTTGGCCCTCGATTCTTCCTCCTCGCCCTCGTCCTCGCTGGCCGGCGCCAGCTCGCGGAAATCGGGATGGTTGCCGGCCAGGAACCAGCGGCAGGCGTCGCACTCGCCGCAGGGCTTGGTCGCCGAGGCCGCCTCGCACAGCAGCGATTGCGCCAGGTGGCGGCCGAAGGCCAGCTTGCCGATGCCGGGCTCGCCGGTGAGCAGCAGCGCGTGCGGCAGCCGCTCGCGCTGTTCGAGCAACGCCTGCCAGGCCGCGTGTTGCCAGGGATAGAGCATCGTCAGCCCCCGAAGCCGGCCAGGATGGCGGCCAGCTCGGCCTGGATCGCGTCGAGCGGCCGGCTGGCGTCGACCACCCGGATGCGCTGCGGCGCGGCGGCGGCGCGGGCCAGGTAGGCAGCGCGCACGCGTTCGAAGAAGTCGTCGGCCTCGCGCTCGAAGCGGTCGAGTTCGCGGCCGTTGGCCAGTCGCGCGCGGCTCACCGCCAGCGGCACGTCGAACAACAGCGTCAGCTCGGGCTCGACCAGCCCCCGGGCCGGCCCTGCACCGCGCGTTCGAGCGCTTCGAAGGTCGCCAGCGGCAGGCCGCGGCCGCCGACCTGGTAGGCATAGGTCGCGTCGGTGAAGCGATCGCACACCACCCAGCGGCCGGCCGCCAGCGCCGGCTCGATCACCTGGGCCAGGTGCTCGCGCCGCGCGGCGAACATCAGCAACGCCTCGGTGTCGAGGTGCATGGACTGCTCCAGCAGCAGCGCGCGCAACTGCTCGCCGAGCGGCGTGCCGCCGGGCTCGCGGGTGACCCGGTGGTCGATGCCGCGATCGGCCAGGTGGGCGGTGAGCCAGGCCAGGTGGGTGCTCTTGCCGGCGCCGTCGAGGCCTTCCAGGGAGATGAAGCGGCCACGGGACATCACTTGGCTCCGAGTTGGTAGCGCCGCACCGCCTGGTTGTGCTCGGCCAGGGTCGCGGAGAAATACGAGGTGCCGTCGCCGCGGGCGACGAAATACAGCGCCTTCGATTGCGCCGGGTTGGTGGCGGCCAGCAGCGCCGCCTCGCCCGGCATCGAGATCGGCGACGGCGGCAGGCCGCCGCGGGTATAGCTGTTGTACGGCGTGTCGGTCTCGAGGTGGATGCGCTTGAGGTTGCCGTCGAAGGCTTCGCCCAGGCCGTAGATCACGGTCGGGTCGGTCTGCAGCCGCATGCCGATGCGCAGGCGGTTCTCGAACACCGCGGCGATCATCGCGCGGTCGCGCGGCGCGCCGGTTTCCTTCTCGACGATCGAGGCCAGCGTCAGCGCCTCGTAGGGCGAGGCCAGCGGCAGGTCGGCCGCGCGCGCCTGCCAGGCGGCGTCGAGCTTGGCCTGCATCGCCTTGTAGGCGCGCTTGAGCACATGGATGTCCGAACTCTGCTTGGCGAAGTGGTAGGTGTCGGGGAAGAACAGGCCCTCGGGATGCGGCTCGCGGGCGCCGACCGCGGCCAGCAAAGCTGCATCGTCCATCGCCGCGCTGTCGTGGCGCAGGTCGGGGTGGCGATTGAGCGCGGCGCGCAGCTGGCGCCAGTTCCAGCCTTCGACCACCGTCAGCGTGGCGCTGGAGACGTCGCCGTCGGTGAGCTTGGCCAGCAGTTGCAGCGGCTTGACCGGCTGGCTCAGCTCGTAGCTGCCGGCCTTGATGCGCGGCGCGGCGCCGTTGACGCGCGCCACCAGCGCCAGCAGCCACGGCTCGGTCACCAGGCCTTCGCCGGCCAGCTGGTTGGCCGCCATCTTCATGGTGATGCCGCGCTCGAGCACGAAGGCGCGCGGCGCGCCGTCCAGCGGGTAAGGCGTATCGAGGTAGCGCCAGACGTAGGCGCCGGCGCCGGCCACGGCAAGGCAGCCGAGCAGGAACAAGGTGGTCAGGAAGCGGCCGAAGGCGCCGCTGCGCTTAGCCTTCTTGGGCGGGATCGGCGTTTGGCCATTGCGGATATGGGCGAAGAAGCGTTGAACGACGGACAGCTCGCGCGTGCGCGTCATCGGCGGCAAGGCCTGCCAGATCTGCTTGCCGTAGGGTTTTTCGACCAGGCGCGGGTCGGCGATCATCAGCACGCCGCGGTCCTGCTCGTCGCGGATCAGCCGGCCGGCGCCCTGCTTGAGCGTGATCGCCGCGCGCGGCAACTGGTATTCGATGAAGGCATTGCGGCCGGCCTTGTTGATCTTGTCGACGCGGGCCGACAGCACCGGGTCGTCCGGCGGCGCGAACGGCAGCTTGTCGATGACCACCAGCTGCAGCTGCTCGCCCTTGACGTCGATGCCTTCCCAGAAGGTCTGGCTGGCCACCAGGATGGCGTTGGGCAGGGTACGGAAGCGCTCCAGGAGCTCGGTGCGGGTGCCCTCGCCCTGCAGCAGCAGCGGGTACTTGAGGCCCATGGCCGGCAGCCGCGCCTGCAGGATGTCGTAGGCCTCGCGCATCGCGCGCAGGCTGGTGAACAGCAGGAAGGCGCGGCCCTCGCTGAGCTCGAGCAGCGGCAGCGCGGCCTCGACCACCGCCGGCGTGTAGTCGCGGCTGTTCGGATCGGGCAGGCCCTGCGGCACGTAGAGCACCGCCTGCTTCTTGTAGGCGAACGGCGACTCCCAGGCGCTCTGCTCGGCGTCCCACAGCCCCATCTCGTGGGCGTAGTGCTTGAAGTTGCCGTTCATCGCCAGGGTGGCGCTGGTGAAGATCCAGGCGCGCTCCTGGTTCATCTGGCGGGCGAACAGGCGGGCGATGTCGAGCGGCGTGGCGTTGAGCTGGAAGCCCATCGGGCCGACTTCGAGCCAGTAGACCGCGTCGATCGGCTGCGGCTTCTTGTCGGCACCCTCGCCATCCTTGCTGTCCACTGCCAACTTGTTGGCAGTGGACGCAGCCAACTTGTTGGCCGCGGACCCTGCCGGCTTGCTGGCCGCGGACAGCAAGTCGGCCGTCCCGGCCGGCTTGGCCGCAGGCGCATTGGGCGCGGTCACCGGCGGCGCGCTCAGGCCCTCGCGCCAGCGGCGCAACACGCCGAGCTGTTCCTGGGCGCGGCGGCGGCAGGCATCGAGGCCTTCGGAGCGCTCGGACTGGTCGGCCAGCCGGTCGGCCAGCTCGTCGAGCGCGGTCTCCAGCTCGGCCAGCGCCTCGATGAAGTCGAGCCGGCCGGCCAGCGCATGCTGCGGCAGCCGCAGCGGCTCCTGGCCGAACACCAGCCGCAGGTCGCGCACCGCCTTGTCCAGCGCCAGCGCGGCGGCCGGCAGGTGGACGAAATCCTTGGCGGCGGACAGCGCTTCGGCGCGGCTGTCGCGCGCCAGCTCGAGCAGCGCGCCCGAGGCCACGGTCTCGCCGAAGAACAGGCTGGCGACCTCGGGCAACTGGTGGGCCTCGTCGAAGATCACCGTGTTGCAGCGCGGCAGCAGCTCGCCGGCGCCTTCGTCCTTGAGCCAGACGTCGGCGAAGAACAGGTGATGGTTGACCACCACCACGTCGGCATCGAGCGCCTGGCGGCGCGCCTGCATGACGAAGCAGTCCTGGTAGTTGGGACAGTCGGTGCCGAGGCAGTTGTCGCGCGTCGACACCGCGTGCTGCCACACCGGCGACGACTCGGGCACCTTGCTGCAGGCCGACTTGTCGCCGTCGGCGCTGACCGCGGCGAAGCGCACGATGTCGTGCAGCTGGGCGACCTGCTCCTTGCTGCCGAAGCGGCCGTCGGCCACCGCGCGCTCGAGGTGGTAGCGGCAGACGTAGTTGGCGCGGCCCTTGAGCAGCGCGATGGTGACCGGCACTTTGAGCGCCGCGCGCACCTTGGGCAGGTCGCGGTGGAACAGCTGGTCCTGCAGCGTCTTGGTCCCGGTCGAGACGATCACCTTGCCGCCCGACAGCAGCGCCGGCACCAGGTAGGCGTAGGTCTTGCCGGTACCGGTGCCGGCCTCGGCGATCAGCGGCTTCTTGCTGCGGATGGCCTGTTCGACCGCGCGCGCCATCTCCACCTGCTGCGCGCGCGGGCGGTAGCCGGGCAGGGCCTGGGCGAACAGGCCGCCTTCGCTGAAGACGTCGTCGAGGGTGGTCACGGAATCGGGAAACCGGCAGGGGTGGGTGTCGAAAAGCCGGCCGATTCTACCATGCGGCCGGCATGGCCTCGGCGCGCCGGGGCCAGCAAAAACGCCGCCCGGGGGCGGCGTTCAATGCGAAAGACGTGTGCGGGCGCGAGCCCGGCCGGGTCAGGCCCGCACGTCGATCAGGTTGCCCAGGTTGGGCGGATTGCTCGACGCGGGCTGCGGCAAGGCCTGCAGCAAGGTCGCGGCGTTCTGCGCCTGCAGGTCGAGCGCCTTGCGCAGCGTCAGCATCGACGCCGCCGAGGCAGTATTGGCCGCGGCCATATTGGACGCGGCATTGGCTAGGCTGGAGATGTCCATGTTCCTCCTTTCCAGTTTGACCGGCCGGCGGCGAAACGATCCGCCGGCCCGTGCCGTGCGCCCAAACGAACTCGGGCAGGCGCACGCCGTGTCATCGGCTACTTGCGGCGTTTCTTGAGCGGCTTGGTCGATTTGCCGCGCGCCGCCGGCTTGGCCGCCTTGGCGCGGCTCTTGCCCGTGGCGGCCTTGGCCGATTTCTTGCCCTTGGCGGCCCGCGCCGCGGCGGCGCGCTCGCGTTTGCTGAGCGGCGCGCTGGCGCGGCGCTTGGGCGAGCCGACCGGCTCGGCCGCGGCCGGATCGTCGCCGGGCAGCGGATTGTCGACGCGCGGCGGCGCGGCGGGACTGGGCTGTTCCGACAGCGGCGGATTGCCCTCGGCCTGCACGGGCGCGGCAAGCAGCAGGGCGACGGCGCCGGCCAGCAGCGGGCGGAACAGGTGGGTGAAACGAGGCATGCACGACTCCAGGATGGATGCGAGTGGGCGGAAAGGCCGCTAGTTTAGCCGCTCGACCGCCGCCGGTCGCCTCGCGACCGGCCGCCGCGACTGACCGGAAAACGCTAAGCAAATTCAATTTGCGAGCAATGACGCGGCCCGGCGGCGCTCCCGGCCCCGCCGGCCGGCCATGCCGGATCATCGACAAACACCTGATTTACAAATAGTTACCGGCATCCGGGCGAACCCGCAGGCCGATCCGGAGCGCCGCAGCGCGGCCGCCCGGCGCAGCCTGGGCCCGCGTTTTGCGACGCGGCCAACCTCCCGCATAATCGAACGATTTCGCCGACCGACCGCCCCCCCGCCGTGAATCCCCTGCTCGACCGCCTGCAGCCCTACCCGTTCCAGCGCCTCAAGGCGCTGCTCGCCGATGCGCAGCCGGACGCCGCGCTGCGCCATGTCGACCTGTCGATCGGCGAGCCGAAGCACCCGACCCCGCCGCTGATCCTCGATGCGCTGACGGCCCATTTCGGCGGCCTAGCCCAGTACCCGGCCACGCTCGGTTCGGCCGAGCTGCGCGGCGCCATCGCCGACTGGCTGGCGCAGCGCTACGGCATCCCGCGGCCCGATCCGGCCACCGGCGTGCTGCCGGTGCTCGGCAGCCGCGAGGCGCTGTTCAGCTTCGTCCAGGCCGTGATCGACCGCGACGCGGCCGCGCTCGACGGCGCGGCGCCGGTGGTGATCTCGCCCAACCCGTTCTACCAGATCTACGAAGGCGCCGCGTTGCTGGCCGGCGCCGAGCCCTACTACGTCAACTGCCTGGCCGGACGCCGCTACCAGCCCGACTGGCAGGCGGTGCCCGAAGCGGTCTGGCGCCGCACCCAGCTGGTGTTCGTCTGCTCGCCGGGCAACCCGACCGGCGCGGTGATGTCGCTCGACGACTGGCGCGAGCTGTTCGAATTGTCGGACCGCTACGGCTTCGTCATCGCCAGCGACGAGTGCTATTCCGAGATCTGGTTCGACGCGCCGCCGCTCGGCGGGCTCGAAGCCGCCCACCGGCTCGGCCGCGATCAGCGCCGGCTGGTGGTGTTCTCCAGCCTGTCCAAGCGCTCCAACGCGCCCGGCCTGCGCTCGGGCTTCGTCGCCGGCGACCCGGCCGTGCTGGCCGGCTTCCTGCTCTACCGCACCTATCACGGCTCGGCCATGTCGGCCATGGTGCAGGCCGCCAGCGCCGCCGCCTGGCGCGACGAGGCCCACGTCGAGGCCAACCGCGCCCAGTACCGCGCCAAGTTCGAAGCGGTGGTGCCGCTCCTGGCCGGCCCGCTCGGCGCCGCGCTGCCCGACGCGGCCTTCTACCTGTGGGCGCAGGTGCCGGCGCGCTTCGGCGGCGACGACGCGGCCTTCGCCCGCGACGTCTACCGGCACTGCAACGTCACCGTGCTGCCCGGCAGCTACCTGGCCCGCGACGCCCACGGCGCCAATCCCGGCGCCGGCCGCATCCGCATCGCGCTGGTCGCGCCGCTGGCCGACTGCGTCGAGGGCGCGCGCCGCATCGCGGCGTTCTGCGGCTAGCCGCGCATACCCAAACGAATCCAAACGATCAGGAAACCCAAGCCATGACCCATCCGCTTCAGTCCGTCATCGAAACGGCGTTCGAACAGCGCGCCGACATCACGCCGCAGACCATCCGGCCCGAGCTGCGCGAGGCGATCGATACCGTCGTGCTCGGCCTGGACCGGGGCGAATTGCGCGTCGCCGAGAAGATCGACGGCCAGTGGGTCGTCAACGAATGGATCAAGAAGGCCGTGCTGCTGTCGTTCCGCGCCGAGGACAACCGGGTGATGGATGCCGGCGAATTGCGCTTCTTCGACAAGGTCGAGAGCAAGTTCGCCGGCTGGAGCGAGGCCCAGTTCCGCGAGGCCGGCATCCGCATCGTGCCGTCGGCGGTGGTCCGCCGCGGCAGCCACATCGGCCGCAACGTGGTGGCGATGCCGAGCTTCGTCAACATCGGCGCCCACATCGGCGAGGGCACCATGGTCGACACCTGGGCCACCGTCGGCTCCTGCGCCCAGATCGGCCGCCACGTCCACCTGTCGGGCGGCGTCGGCATCGGCGGCGTGCTCGAACCCCTGCAGGCCGCGCCGACCATCATCGAGGACAACTGCTTCATCGGCGCGCGCTCCGAGATCGTCGAGGGCGTGATCGTCGAGGAGGGCTCGGTGATCTCGATGGGCGTCTACATCGGCCAGTCGACCCGCATCTACGACCGCGAGACCGGCGAAGTGAGCTACGGCCGCGTGCCGGCCGGCTCGGTGGTGGTCAGCGGCAACCTGCCCTCGGCCGACGGCAAGTACAGCCTGTACTGCGCCGTGATCGTGAAGAAGGTCGACGCCAAGACCCGCGCCAAGGTCGGCATCAACGAACTGCTGCGCGGCGTATAAGGCCCTCGCGCGCCCGGCCGGCCGGACGCCGGATGTGCCTGCATCCGGCCGTCGGCCTATACTGCGGGCCGGCTGGTACGGGATTGCGCGACGGCGCCTAACCGCCCTGCCGGATTGCGCAGGCCGGGATTTATTCCCGGCAGCGATATCAAACCCAGGTACCGTCGGGAATAAATCCCGACCTACGACGACACTCGCACTTCGACGGAGTGACCACTTCATTGAAGTACCGCTTCGGTGGATTGCCACCTGGGTGGAGTACCCCGTCAGTTGGAAAGAACCGCGAACGAGCGCAGCGAGGCCCCTCTACCCACCCCACGAAGTCTGCGACTTCGCGGGGCCCCCGGAGCGGCGAGGGCGGGGGAGCAGGAATCAATCAGGGATGGGCCGTGGTCGAGTACGCACCGACCGTGAGCGCCCGGCTCCGCCGGGGGCCTGCACCAACGCTCGATCCGCACCAAAGGTAACCACGGTTCAAAAAGGCCCATGCCCTGCTCACCCGCCGAACTGCAAAGAAAGTGCGACAGCCTGCTGGCCACCTGGCAGGCCTATCGCGCTGCGCCCGGCTTCGAGCAGTTCGTCGAGTTCGCGGTCACGCTGTCGAGCTTCGCCGAGTTCCTGCATGCCAAGGGCCTGTCCGGCCTGCACCTGATCGCGCGCGACCTCGAGCAGCAGGCGCTGGGCTGTTCGGCGACGAGCACGCCCACCCGATCCCCGCGCAGGCCTTCGACGACCTCGGCGCCCGCGTCGACGGCCTGGCCGCCCGGGTCGGCAACTACATCGACACCAGCAGCAGGCCGATCGAAGACCGCCGCTTCGGCCACGAGCACGCCTCGGCCGCCGACCTGTCGCCGGGCCGGCGCATCTGGTTCATCGGCAAGCAGCTCGAGCCCTGGCGCGAGCTGATGGCCCAGCTCGGCTACTTCGGCATCGGCGTCGAATGCTGGACGCCCGAGACGGTGCCGGCCGACCTCGACGAGCCGACCACCCTGCTGTTCGACATCACCGGCTGCAGCCGGGACGAATGGACCTCGGCGCTGCAGTCGCTGCGCCTGCGCTCGGCCGCCAGCAACCTGATCGGCCTTGCCGTCGACGCCGATTTCGCCAGCCTGCAGGCCGCGCTGGCGGCCGGCTGCGACTGCTGCTTCCCGCGCGGCACGCCCGCCGCGGCGGTGGTGGCCAAGATCCTCGAGCTCAACGCCAACGAGGAAGAAGAACCCTACCGCGTGCTGGTGGTCGAGGATTCGCTGACCGCCACCCGGCTGATCCAGCGCACCCTGCAGGAAAACGGCATCGAGAGCTTCGCCATCGCCCAGCCGCGCGACGTGCTGACCGCGCTCAAGCGCTACCAGCCCGACCTGATCCTGATGGACATGTACATGCCGGACTGCACCGGCGTGGAGGCGGCGCGGGTGATCCGCCAGCACGCCGAATTCCTCTCCACCCCGATCGTCTACCTGTCGGGCGAGACCGACGTGGCGCTGCAGATCGACGCGCTGCGGCTCGGCGGCGACCACTTCCTGACCAAGCCGTTCAACCCGGTCATCCTCAACGCCATCGTCAAGAGCAAGATCGAGCGCTACCGCGCGCTGCGCCGCTCGATGCTGCACGACAGCCTGACCGGCCTGCTCAACCACACCAGTTCCAAGCAGCGGCTCGATGCCGCGCTCAACGCCGCCGCGGCCGAGCACGAGCCGCTGGCGGTGGCGATGATCGACATCGACCACTTCAAGAAGGTCAACGACACCTACGGCCATCCGATGGGGGACCAGATCATCCGCAGCCTGGCCTGGCTGCTGAAGCAGCGGCTGCGCAAGACCGACATCGTCGGCCGCTACGGCGGCGAGGAATTCCTGGTCGGGCTGCCCGGCACCGGCAGCGCGCATGCCTTCCAGGTGCTCGACCGGATCCGCCGCGACTTCGCCCGCATCAAGCATCCATTCAACGAAACCTGGTTCAACACCACCTTCTCCAGCGGCATCGCCAGCTTTCCGGCGGTGGGCAACGGCGAGGCGCTGGTGAAAGAGGCCGACGAAGCGCTCTACGAAGCGAAGCGCGCCGGCCGGGACCGCGTCGTCGCCCACGGCTAGGCGCCCCGCGGGTGCCGGCCGCCGATGCGCGGACCGGCAGCAGACAATAAAAGGGAGCAGGACATGACGCGTATCGCGCCACAGATTTTCAAGGCCTACGACATCCGCGGGATCGTGGGCAAGACGCTGGACGCCGGCGTGTTCGGCCTGATCGGCCGCGCCGTCGGCAGCGAGGCGCTGGCGCGGCGGCAGACCGCCGTGGTGGTCGGCCGCGACGGCCGCCATTCGAGCGCCGGCCTCGCCGAGGCGCTGATCGACGGCCTGCGCGCCAGCGGCGTCGAGGTGATCGACATCGGCGAGGTGACCACGCCGCTGGTGTGGTTCGCCGCCCATCACCTGGAAACGCTGTCGGCGTGATGGTGACCGGCAGCCACAATCCGCCCGAGTACAACGGCGCCAAGATCATGCTCGGCGGCGAGACGCTGGCCGGCGAGGCGATCCAGAAACTGCGCGCCCGCATCGAGGCGGCCGAGTTCGACGAAGGCGCCGGCGGCTACCGCAAGGAAGACGTGCGCGAAGCCTATTACGACCGCATCTGCGGCGACCTGCGGCTGAACCGGCGCATGAACGTGGTGGTCGATGCCGGCAACGGCGTGGCCGGCGCCGTCGCGCCGGTGCTGTACCGCCGGCTGGGCTGCCGCATCCGCGAGCTGTTCTGCGAGGTCGACGGCGACTTCCCGCACCACCATCCCGATCCGGCCAAGCCGGACAACCTGGCCGACCTGGCGCATGCGCTGGCGGTGACCGACGCCGAGCTCGGCCTGGCCTTCGACGGCGACGGCGACCGCCTCGGCGTGGTGACCAAGGACGGCATGGTGATCTATCCGGACCGGCTGCTGATGCTGTACGCGGCCGATGCGCTGAGCCGCCAGAGCGGCGGCAAGATCGTCTACGACGTCAAGTCGAGCCGGCTGGTGGCGCCGTGGGTGAAGAAGCACAAGGGCCGCGCGGTGATGGCGCGGACCGGCCACAGCTACATGAAAGCCAAGATGAAGGAGACCGGCGCGCTGGTCGGCGGCGAGCTGAGCGGCCACCTGTTCTTCGCCGAGCGCTGGTACGGCTTCGACGACGGCGTCTATGCCGGCGCGCGGCTGCTGGAGATCCTGTCGCAGTTCGACGACCCGAGCGCGGTGCTGCACAACCTGCCGCAGGGCATGTCGACGCCGGAGATCCAGATCCCGATGAAGGAAGGCGAGCCGCACGCGCTGATCGACCGGCTGCGCGCCTCGGCCCGCTTTCCCGATGCCGAGCTGGTCACGCTCGACGGCCTGCGGGTCGAATACGCCGACGGCTTCGGCCTGCTGCGCGCCTCCAATACCACGCCGGTGCTGGTGCTGCGCTTCGAGGGCGACGACAGCAAGGCGCTCAAGCGCATCCAGGCGACGTTCCGCCAGTTGCTGGCCAAGGAGATCGGCGGCGATCTGCCGTTTTGACGGCGGTGAAACGTGAAAGGTGCGCGGCTACGCCGCGCTGCACCCACGTTTCACCTTTCACGTTTCACATTTCACGTTTCACATTTCACGGAGCGGCAAGGCCGCTCCTCAACGCCGCCTCATCCACACCACGCGCGGAACCTGGTCGCTGCTGCGCTCGAGCAGCGCGCGGTAGGCGATGCTGACGCGGCCGAAGCGGGCGTCGACGTCGGAATAGAAATAGTTGGTCTCGACGCTGATCCGGTTCATCAGCGGGCGGTCGCCCTCGGCCTGGCCGATCGCCGCATCGGGCAGTTGCCCCTTCATCTCCTCGAAGCTCTCGAACGGCTTGGTCTTGACCCGCTGGGCCAAGCCCTGAGCGGTACCGCGGTCGAGCCCCGGCAGCACGGCCAGCAGCACCTCGGTCGAGGCGAAATTGGCGTTCACCGCGGTCTGCGTCGGCAGCACCGTCACGAACGGTTCGAGCTTCTTCATCACCTCGTCGTCGAAACCCTGCACCTGCCGCAGCTCGTCCAGGTCGAACAGGCGCCGGTTGGCCGCGCGCCACGCCGGGGTCCGGGCCAGGTATTCGCGGTCCTCGGCGCCGCCGGGGTAGCGCGTCTCCGAATCTGCGTCCTGCCAGTCGAGCAGCGCGTTGGCGAGGTCGGGCGACAGGTTCAGCTCGGTCAGGAGGCGTTGGAAGGCTGCAAGGTCGCCGCTGCTGACCACGCCGCTGTCGTTGATCAGGTTGTTCAGGTTGAAGCCGCCCTGGGCGTCGCGCAGGCGGCCACCGGCATGGCCGCGCTCGACCGGCAGGTCGGGGATCGGGATCGCCCACGGTTCGCGCGCGTGGTCGTAGGTGTTCTGCCGCCGGTCGCCCTGCAGCGTCAGCCGGCTCAGGTCGATGGCCGAGCGCGCCACGCCGCGCGCCTGGGCGATGTCCTGCTGGTTCTCCACCTGGCGCAGCCAGATGTTGTGGCGGAAGGCCAGCGCGGCCGCCAGCGCGGCGACCAGCGCGGCGACCGCGACCGCGGTGATGATGGCGATGCCGCCCTGGCGGCGCAGCGAACGATGGTTCATGGCAGCGCGTACAGCCGGGTGACGGTCTCGCCGCTCTGCAGCGTCAGCACCAGCTCGACGCCGCGCGGCGGCTTGCCGGCCTCGGGCCCCTGCGGCCACGACAGCTGCCACTGGCCGGCCGCGTCGAGGAAGCGCAGGTCGAGCTTGGCGACATGGTCGAGCAGCGCCAGCGCGGTCGGTTGGCTGCGCGGCGCCAGGTCGAGCCCGTTCCACAGCAGGAGTTCGAGCCGGCCTTCGCGCAGCCGGTAGCCGATATGGGTCAGCCGGCCGCCGTCGTAGCGCACCAGCTCGAGCTGGGCGCCGTTGGCATCGATCGCGCCGGCCGCGCCGCGCACCGGCGCCTGGGTGGTACCGCCCTCGTCGCGCCAGGGCCGGTTGGCGACCTGGGTGAAATCCTCGTCGAAGCGCGCCAGCGCCACGGTCAGCTCGCGCCACTTGCGGTTGTCGGCGTCCATCACCTGCTTGGTGGTGGCCATGCGGGCCACGCCCTGGTAGGCGATCACCGCCAGCACGCTGAACACCGCCAGCGCGATCAGGATCTCGATCAGGGTGAATCCCGCGGGCCCACGCAGGGTCGCGCGGGAGCGCTGAGCATGCATGTGCGGTGCGCCGCGGCGCGGCAGAGGGCGGTCAGCGCGGCACATTGGCGATGAATCCCACCACGATGGCGTCGGCATGGGCGTCGTTGCCGGGCGGATGGACCCGGACCTCGACGCGGCGGAAGGACTTGTTGGGCGTCTCCGACACCGTCTCGCGCCAGGCGAACTGCATGCCGGCCTGGGTCTCGGCGCCGTCGCTGGTGCCCGGATCGGGGAAGTCGCCGCGCGCGATATAGCCGTTCAGGCGGTTCTGCGCGACCCAGCCGCCGGCCAGGTGGCGGCGCAGCGACAGCGAGCCGTCGGTGACGGCGATGGTGGCGTGCACCGCGGCGGCCAGCGCGATACCGAGCACCGCCAGCGCCACCAGCACCTCGATCAGCGTGAAACCGGCCGCGCGCCTCATGGCTGGGCCGCCTGCGGCTGGCCGGGCCGGCCCTGCGCCGTGGCCGGCAGGGCCGGATCGACCAGGTCGATGCGGCCGAGCGCATCGGCGCGCAGCGCGCGGCGCATGTCGCCGGCGCGCAGCAGCAGCTCGAACGGCGCATTGACGCCGGTCGGCGCGAACAGGATGCGGCCGTCCCGCGCCAGCGGCTGCAGGTTGACCTGCATGGTCTCGACCTGCACCTGCTCGGGCAGCGCCCGCGGCCGCAGCGCGTCGTTGTTCTCGATCACCTGCCACTGCCCCTGCGCATCCTGGCTCCAGAAGCGGTAACCCTGGCCGTCGAGGCCGAAGGCCAGCATCGCCCCGCCGGCGATCGCCTCGTCGCGCGCGCTCTCCAGCAACAAGGACAGCCGCTCGCTCTCGCGCTGCAGCAGATCGCCGTCGGACGGTCCGAACCGCACCGCCGCGAGCGTGACGATGATGGCGATGATCACCAGCACCACCAGGATCTCCAGCAGCGTGAAACCGGCGGTGCGACGCACTTGAGAAGCGCGGAACAAATCGAGTCTCGACTTTCTGCTCGGCCGAGGCCGAGCCTGGGCATTCAAACTATGCATCCGGGCTTCACCACGCTCAGCCCGACCGACAAAATCGCATCCAGCGTAGGAGCGGCTTTAGCCGCGAATGGCAATGGATGAAATACCACCATTCGCGGCTAAAGCCGCTCCTACATCGCGCCCCGCAACCAGCGGCAAAGCGCCGTAATCGGTAGCAGCGCAGCGAAATACCCAACTGCGGGCTCATCGTCCCACTGACGAGCGCCAGCGAGGCTCCCTCTGGACCACCCCACGAAGTCTGCGACTTCGCGGGGCCCCGGGGCGGCGAGGGCGGGGGAGTCGGGTTGGATCAGGGTGATCCGTTGCCGGAGCCCTCACCGCCCTCGAACGCCCGGGTTTCCCGGGCGCTCGCACGTCCGCCATTCACCCACTAACGCACGAGAGCCCCAAAAGGATCACTGATCACTCACAGCATCCAGGAGCCGACATCGGCATTGTTGCCGTCGCCGCCGGCCTGACCGTCGGCGCCGTAGCTCATCACGTCGATCTCGCCGCGCACGCCGGGGTTCAGGTAGACGTAGTCGTGGTCCCACGGATCCTTCGGGGCCTTGTCCAGGTAGGCCTTCCAGTTGGCCGGGATCTGGCCGCTGGCGGGCTTCTCGACCAGCGCCTTGAGGCCCTGCTCGGTGCTGGGATAGGCGCCGTTGTCGAGCTTGTACAGCTTGAGCGCCTGCACGATGGCCTGCACGTCGCTGCGCGCCTTGACCACGCGCGCCTCGTCGGGGCGGCCCATGATCTTGGGCACCACCAGGGTACCGAGGATCGCCAGGATGGCGACCACGACCAGAATTTCGATCAGCGTGAAACCGCCCGAACGGCGTACTTGCATCGTGTGCTCCTTATGGGTTGTCGCTTTGTTGTCTCAGTCGTCGCCCGCCCCAGCCGGGACCGGGAAGCGCAGTTCGTTGCGCGCCAGCTTGCTCGCGATGGCCGCCGCCACGTCGATGTCCTGCCGGTTGGCGAAGGCCAGCGCGTAGATCAGCACGTCGGCCAGCTCGTCCGCCACCTCGGCGCGGTCGAGCGCGTCGTCGCGCTGCGGCGACCACTGGAAATGCTCCATCAGCTCGGCCGCCTCGATCGCGATGCTCATGGCCAGGTTCTTGGGCTGGTGGAAACGCTCCCAGTCGCGCGCCTGGACGAAAGCCTCGACGCGGGCCTTGAGCTCGGCAAGCGTCGCAGTATCGTCGCGAATCATGTCTTTGTCATGGTCCGTCACGCCGGTCCCTACTTGATCATCTGGTTCATCTCGAACACCGGCAGCAGGATCGCCAGCACGATCAGCAGCACCACCACGCCCATCACCAGGACCATCATCGGACCGAGCAGGCTGGTGAAGGTGCCGACCCGCTGCTCGAGCTCGCCGGCCTGCTGCTGCGCGGCCTTGTCCAGCATGCCCTCGAGCCGGCCGCTGGCCTCGCCGCTGGCGATCAGGTGGATCAGCACCGGCGGGAACAGCTTCTGGCGGTCGAGCGCCTTGGACAGCTGGGCGCCCTCGCGCACGTCGCGCGAAGCGTCGATCACCGCGGCGCGCAGCACCCGGTTCTCGACCACGCCGGCCGCCGCGTCCATCGCGCGCAGCAGGGGCACGCCGCTGCCGACCAGGATCGACAGCGTGCTGGCCAGCCGGGCGGTGTTGGCGGCGCGGTTGAGCCGGCCGAACAGCGGCAGCCGCAAGAGAAAACCGTCGAAGCGCAGGCGGAAGGCGTCGTTGCGCAGCGAGCGGGCGAAACCGAAGCCGGCCGCGCCGAGCGCGATCGCGACGAAGATGCCGTATTCGCGCACATTGGCCGAGATCCACAGCAGCGCGCGCGTGAGCCACGGCAGCTGCTGCTTGGTCGACTGGAACACCGACACCATCTGCGGCACCACCCACCACAGCATGCCGACGATCACCAGCAGCGACACCGACATCACCACCGCCGGGTAGACGAAGGCCAGCGCCACCTTGGCGCCGAGCGCCTGGCGCGCCTCGATGTAGTCGGCCAGCCGCGCCATCACGCCGGCCGCCTTGCCCGACTCCTCGCCGGCCCGCACGATGGTGCGGTAGAGCTCCGGAAACACGCGCGGATGGCGGCTCAGCGCCAGGCTCATCGGCGCGCCGGCCAGCACCTCGCTGCGCACGCTGGCCAGCACGTCGCGCGCGCGCGGGTTCTCGGCCTGCTCGATCAGCACGGTGAGCGCGCGTTCGATGGTCAGGCCGGCGTCGAGCAGGGTGGCGAACTGGCGGGTGATCAGCGCGAGCTCGGCGGTCGAGACGCCACCGCCGCGCTTCTGCCGCGCGCCGGCCTCCTTGTCGCCGGCCAGCTCCTTCATGTCGGCCACCCACAGGCCCTGCTCGCGCAGGCTGGCGCGCGCCTGGCGCGCGTTGTCGGCCTCGACCACGCCTTCGATGCTGCGGCCGGATGCGTCGACGGCCTGGTAACGGAAGCCCGCCATGGCTCAGTTGCTCCCGGCAAGAGGGGCCGGCGGCTGGCCGAACCCGGGTTGTTGGGACGGAGGATCGGGCAGCCAGCCCGCCGAAGAGGCGATGCTCAGGCTGAGCAGCGCCAGGATCAGCGCGGTGGGCAGGTAGGCGAACAGGCCGCCGATCACATAGCCGACCGTCACGCCGGTGGCGCGCGAACAGGCCACCACCCAGACCGCCAGTTGGTAGAAGGCCAGCAGCACGATCACCGGCAGTTGCATCGCCTCGGACAGGAGCCCGATCGCCGGCTCGAACAACTGCGCGCTGCTGCACAGCACCACCAAGGGGAACAGGCTGCCCTCGCCCGACCACCGCTTGCCGAGCTTGAGCCACCAGCCGAAGAACAGTGCCAGCAGCAGCGCCTGCACCCAGGCGAAGCCCACCACGAACACCAGCCGCACCGGCAGGCTGGCTTTCAGCTCGGAGCCGAACAGCGCCTGCAGCACGCTCAGCAGCGTGAGCCAGGCCAGCGGCAGCCACCAGGCGTAGCCGTAGTGGCTCAGCGGACGAACGCGGAAACGGGCGAGATCGAGGGCGTCGAGGAGGAATGGGTGCATACGGCAGGGCCGCCTCGGCGGGCGGCCCGGATCGGTTGGAGGGAGTGCGGGATCATTCGCTGCGGCAGTCGCTGCGGTCCTCGACATCCTGGACGATCAGCGAGAAATCGCGCCGCAAGGGGTTGTCCCGCTTGGCGGCCAGATAGTAGCGCTTGCACGGCTCGACGGTAAACGCCACGTCCCGGGTTTCGGGCCAGTGGAATCCCGACGGCGGCGGCGCGCTGACGCGCAGGATGCGTTGGCCCGGTTCGACCCGGACCGGATCGATGTCGACCGGGTAGTCGCCGTCGATCGCGAGCACCCGGACCGGGTAGGTATTGAGCTCGGCCCGGCCGAACCGGTGCGAACCGTCCAACAGGCTGGTGTTCTGCACCGTGCCGCAGCCGGCGAGGCCGGCGGCGCACAGCGCGGCGATGACGATCGTCCTGGCCATGTCGCTCTCCTTGCGCGTGGATCACGTCCCGATTATCGATCGGCCAGGGCGGTGGGCCGGCCGGCTGCAACAGTCGTTTACCGATCAAACCGCTCGCAACGCATTCACGGGCAACACGCGGCTAAGCATTACAGCCCAATCAAACCGCGAACGAGCGCCAGCGAGGCCCCCTCTGGACCACCCCACGAAGTCTGCGACTTCGCGGGACCCCGGCGCGGCGAGGGCGGGAGGAGTAGGGATGAATCAGGGATTGAGCCGTGGTCGAGTAAGTGCGAACCAAAAGCCTCGGCTATGCCGAGGCCTGCACAGCCGGCTCGCTCGTCACGGGTGGACGAGCGCCAACCGGCTCAATGGAAATTTCGTCGCCTGGCGATACGCATCCGGCCGAAATACCGCATTGCGAGCAACGCGAGGCTCCCTCTGGACCACCCCACGAAGTCTGCGACTTCGCGGGGGCCCCGGGGCGGCGAGGGCGGGGGGAGTCGGGTTGAATCAGGGATTGAGCCGAGGTCGAACACATGCGAACCAGCAGCCTCGGCTCTGCCGAGGCCTGCACAGCCGGCTCGCTCGTCACGAACGCGAGAGCGCCAAGCGGCTCAATCGAAGACCACGGTCTTGTTGCCATACACCAGCACGCGGTGATCGAGATGCCAGCGCACCGCGCGGCTCAGCACGATGCGCTCGAGGTCGCGGCCCTTCTGGATCAGGTCGTCGACCGTGTCGCGGTGCGAGATGCGGGTCACGTCCTGCTCGATGATCGGACCGTCGTCGAGCACTTCGGTCACGTAGTGGCTGGTCGCGCCGATCAGCTTCACACCGCGCGCATGCGCGCGGTGGTAGGGCTTGGCGCCGTCGAAGGCCGGCAGGAAGCTGTGGTGGATATTGATCACCCGCTGCGGCCAGGCGCCGGTGAAATCGTGCGACAGCACCTGCATGTAGCGCGCCAGCACGATCAGGTCGACGCCGTTCGCCTCCAGCAGCGCGCGCTGCTCGGCTTCGGCCGCGGCCTTGTTGTCCTTGCCGACCGCGACCACGTGGTAAGGAATGCCGTAGAACTCGGCGACGCGGCGGCAATCGTCGTGGTTGGAGACGATCAGCGGGATCTCGCAGGCCAGCTCGCCGGTCTGCCAGCGATGCAGCAGGTCGACCAGGCAGTGGTCGTACTTCGACACGAAGATCGCCATGCGCGGCTTCCTGGCCGACAGCTTGAGCCGCCAATCCATGCCGAAGCGCTCGGCGATCGGCGCGAAGGCGGCGTCGAAGGCCGCCATGTCGAGCGCGAAACCGTCCAGATCCCACTCGATGCGCATCAGGAACAGGCCGGCGTCATCGTCCTGGTGCTGGTCGGCGTGCAGGATGTTGGCGTTGTAGGTGTAGAGGAAGTTGGCAATGGCCGCGACCAGGCCTTTGCGGTCGGGGCAGGAGATCAGCAGGGTGGCGGTGTTTTTCATGCGTCGGCGGCGAGGGAGGTGGCGGGCCCTGTCGACGGCGCGATCGGTGTCCGCTCGCGGCGCCCGGTCGGGTGGGCCGACGATTCTGGCAAGCCCGTGGCATCGACGCAACGCTGCCGTTCGTCGCTCGTCCGCCACAGCAACAAGTCATACGCTTGTTTGAATTACCGCATCGGTGCTAACTTGCCCTCGACGGATCGCGCCACGGCGGCTTCGTAGTCCAGTCCCGCCCACTACGGCGCGATGACGCCGCCTTGCCGCGGATGCTATCCTTCAAGCCTTTTCCCGCGCGCCGGCTGCGTGATTCCAACCGAACCGGCGCGCCCTGTCTTGTCCCATCCGACCCCAGCGGAGGAAGCGTGAAAGTCCTGGTCGCAGTGAAGCGCGTTGTCGATTACAACGTGAAGGTGCGTTGCAAGGCGGACGGCAGCGATGTCGATATCGCCAACGTGAAGATGTCGATGAACCCGTTCGACGAGATCGCCGTGGAAGAAGCCGTGCGCCTCAAGGAAGCCGGCAAGGCGACCGAGATCGTGGTGGTCTCGCTCGGCGTCAAGCAGTGCGAGGAAACCCTGCGTACCGCGCTGGCGATGGGCGCCGACCGCGCCGTCCACGTCGAGACCGACGCCCAGCTGCAGCCGCTGGCCGTGGCCAAGCTGCTGAAGGCCGTCGCCGAGCGCGAACAGCCGCAGCTCGTCATCCTCGGCAAGCAGGCGATCGACGACGACGCCAACCAGACCGGCCAGATGCTGGCCGCGCTCTTGAACGTGCCGCAGGGCACCTTCGCCTCCAAGGTGGAACTGGCCAGCGACAAGGTCAACGTCACCCGCGAGATCGACGGCGGCCTCGAGACCGTCGCGCTGTCGCTGCCCGCCATCGTCACCACCGACCTGCGCCTGAACGAGCCGCGCTACGTCAAGCTGCCCAACATCATGGCCGCCAAGAAGAAGCCGCTCGACAAGCTCACGCCGGCCGACCTCGGCGTCGACCCGGCGCCGCGGCTCAAGACGCTCAAGGTGTCCGATCCGCCGGTGCGCAAGGCCGGCATCAAGGTGGGCTCGGTCGCCGAGCTGGTCAGCAAACTCAAGAACGAAGCGAAGGTGATCTGATCATGGCCATCCTCGTCGTCGCCGAACACGACAACGCCACGCTCAAGTCGAGCACCCTCAACACCGTCACCGCCGCGCAGAAGCTCGGCAGCGACATCCACGTCCTCATCGCCGGCCACAACGCCGGCGCCGCCGCCGAAGCCGCCGCCAAGGTGGCCGGCGTCGCCAAGGTGCTGCTGGCCGACGCCGCCCACCTCGCCCACCAGCTGGCCGAGAACGTCGCGCCGGTGGTGGTCGAACTGGCCCGCGGCTACAGCCACGTGCTGGCGCCGGCCACCACCGCCGGCAAGAACTACCTGCCGCGCGTGGCCGCGCTGCTCGACGTCGCCCAGGTCTCCGACGTGATCGCCATCGAGTCGGCCGACACCTTCGTGCGCCCGATCTATGCCGGCAACGTGATCGCCACCGTGCAGTCGAGCGACCCGATCAAGGTCCTGACCGTGCGCACCACCGCCTTCGACGCCGCCGCCACCGGCGGTTCGGCCGCGATCGAGCACGTCGGCAGCGGCAGCGACGCCGCCAAGTCGGCCTTCGTCTCGCAGGAACTGACCAAGTCGAGCCGGCCCGAGCTCGGCGCCGCCAAGGTCATCGTCTCCGGCGGCCGCGCGCTCGGTTCCAGCGAGCAGTTCCACGGCGTGCTCGAGCCCCTGGCCGACAAGCTCGGCGCCGCCATCGGCGCCAGCCGCGCCGCGGTCGACGCCGGCTACGCGCCGAACGACTACCAGGTCGGCCAGACCGGCAAGATCGTCGCGCCGCAGCTCTACCTGGCGGTCGGCATCTCCGGTGCGATCCAGCACCTGGCCGGCATGAAGGACTCCAAGGTCATCGTCGCCATCAACAAGGACGAGGAGGCGCCGATCTTCCAGGTCGCCGACTACGGCCTGGTGGCCGACCTGTTCCAGGCCGTGCCGGAACTGATCGCCGAGCTGAACAAGTAAGACCCGAGACGGCCACCGCGGTGGCCGTTTTTTAGGCACCGAATACCAAGCAAGCGCTCGAATTGATGAGCGCCACCGAACCCGACTGGAGACCGCCATGAGCTACCACGCCCCCCTCGCCGACATGCGCTTCGTGCTGAACGAGCTGGCCGGACTGACCGAAGTCGCCGCCCTGCCCGGCTTCGAGGACGTCAATCCCGAGCTGGCCGACGCCATCCTCGAAGAAGCTGCCAAGCTGGCCGAGAACGTGCTGGCCCCGCTCAACCGCGTCGGCGACCTGCACGGCAACAAGCTGGCCGACGGCGTGGTCACCACCGCGCCGGGCTTCAAGGACGCCTACACCCAGTACCGCGAGAACGGCTGGAACGGCCTGCGCATCTCGACCGACCTGGGCGGTCAGAACATGCCGGCGCTGATCGCCACCGCGGTCGAGGAGATGTGGAAGGGCTCGAACATGGCCTTCTCGCTGTGCCCGCTGCTGACGCTGGGCGCCATGGAAGCGATCGAGCACCACGCCAGCGAGGAGCTGAAGGCGACCTATCTGCCGAAGATGGCCGAAGGCAGCTGGACCGGCACGATGAACCTGACCGAACCGCAGGCCGGCTCGGACCTGGCCCAGGTGCGCAGCAAGGCGGTGCCGGCCGACGACGGCACCTACCGCATCAGCGGCCAGAAGATCTTCATCACCTACGGCGAGCACGACATGGCCGAGAACATCATCCACCTGGTGCTGGCACGCCTGCCGGACGCGCCGGCCGGGGTGAAGGGCATCTCGCTGTTCGTGGTGCCGAAGTTCCTGGTCAACGCCGACGGCTCGCTCGGCGCGCGCAACGACGTCAAGTGCGTGTCGATCGAGCACAAGATGGGCATCCACGGCTCGCCGACCTGCGTGATGAGCTACGGCGACAACGGCGGCGCCATCGGCTGGCTGGTGGGCGAGGCCAACCGCGGCCTCGGCTACATGTTCACCATGATGAACGCGGCCCGCCTGGGCGTCGGCGTCGAAGGCATGGGCCTGGCCGAAGCGGCCTACCAGAAGGCGGTGAGCTATGCGCGCGAACGCGTGCAGAGCCGCGAGCTCGGCTCGGCCGACCCGGCGCCGGCCGCCATCATCCGCCACGCCGACGTGCGCCGCATGCTGATGACCATGCGCGCGCTGGTCGAGGCCGAACGCGCCCTCACCTACTTCGCCTGCGCCTCGCTGGACAAGGCGACGCGCCACCCGGACGGCCGCGAAGCGCAGAAATGGAACGCCGTGGTCGGCTTCCTGACCCCGATCGTCAAGGCCTGGAACACCGAGAACGCCAGCCGCATCGCCAGCCTCGGCGTGCAGGTGCACGGCGGCATGGGCTTCATCGAAGAGACCGGCGCCGCCCAGTACCTGCGCGATGCGCGCATCAGCGCGATCTACGAGGGCACCACCGGCATCCAGGCGATGGACCTGGTCGGCCGCAAGACCGCCGCCGAGAAGGGCCTGACCGCGCAGGCGCTGCTGGGCGAGGTCGAGACCACCATCGGCCAGCTCGAGGCCGCCGGCCTCGCCGACATCGCCGCCGCGCTGAACAAGGCGCTGGCCCAGGCGCGCGCCACCACCGCCTACGTGGTCGAGCAGTTCGAAGGCAAGCCGCGCGAAGTGGCAGCCGGCTCGGTGCCCTACCTCGAGCTGATGGGCCTGACGCTGGGCGGCTGGCAGATGGGCCGCGCCGCGCTGGTGGCCCAGCGCAAGCTGGCCGAGCACGACGGCGACAAGGCCTTCTTCGAAGCCAAGCTGACCACCGCGCGCTTCTTCGCCGCCTACCTGCTGCCGCAGACGGCGAGCCTGGCCGAAGTGGTGCTGCACGGCGCCGAAAGCGTGCTGGCGCTGCCGGACGAGGCGTTCTGATCGGCCGCGGCATCGTGCCCCGGTAAAGAAAGTGGCCACCCTCGGGTGGCCATTTTCATTGTGCCGACAGCAAACGCAGGGCCGCAGCCCGCAGGAGCGGCTTCAGCCGCGAATCGGCGTCGTGGCATGCACGGCCATTCGCGGCTGAAGCCGCTCCTACGGGGATCGTGCAACATCGGCGCGAGTCGCTGCCCGCCGGTCAGCGCCCCAGGTTTCACCTTTCACGCTTCACGGCCGTCACGCCGGCATCCGGTAATGCCCCTCATCGAACCGATCGATGCCGCAGCTGAGCGACTCGATCCATTCGAGGAAGGCCAGCAGCACCGCCTGGCCGACGAAGAAGCGGCCGTGCTGCGGCACCATCATCGCGATCTCGCGGTTCTGCACCCTGGGCCGCACCATCTGCGCCCACAGCCGGCAGGCCTTGTTCGACACCATGTAGCGGCGGTGGAAGCCTTCCATCATCACGATATGGCGGATCAGCTCGGTCACCGTCGAGATCGGCTCCTCGATCTCGCCGTGCGCCACCATCGAGGCGCCCATGTCGCCGGTGAACAGGATGCGCGAGCGCGGATCGAAGAAGTGGAAATTGCCCTCGGCGTGCAGGAAGTGCGCCGGCACCAGCGCGATGCGCTCGCCGCCGAGCTCGACCCAGCCGCCCTCGTCGGGCACGCCCACGATACGGCCGGCGGTATTGCCGGCCGAGCAGAAATGCGGCACGAAGCGCGCCCACAGCTTGGACACCACCAGCTTGCAGTCGGTGGTCACCAGCCATTTGTTGAGCGAGGCGACGATGTCGGGGTCGGCGTGCGACGCGAGCAGGTACTTGAGCTGGCGGGCCGGGAAATACTGCGCCATCGCCATGATCAGCGCGTTGTAGGTCATGTTGCCGGCCGGGTCGATCAGCGCGCCCTCGCGGCCGGACACCAGCAGGAACTGGTTGGCCTGCACCGCGTGGTCGTCGTCGTCGTCGACCAGGTCGGCGAACATCAGGCAGCGGTGCTGGCCGTCGTCGTAGAGTGAAATTGCCATGGTGGACCATCGGATTCGAAGACTGACAGCATGGCGTCGATGGCGCGCCGACATCTTGATCCAGCGCAAGGACAACGCAGGCGGCGATGTGCAAGCCGGCCGCGGCGCTGCCGAATCAAGCGTTTGACCGACGGCTTTCGCTGGCCGCGCCGGGACGGGCCGCTATAATCGCGGCTTCCCCAAGCACTGGAAGACATTCAACATGGGCTTTCTCGCCGGCAAGAAGATTCTGATCACGGGCCTGCTGTCCAACCGTTCCATCGCCTTCGGCATCGCCCGCGCCTGCCAGCGCGAAGGCGCCGAACTGGCCTTCACCTATGTGAACGAAAAGCTCAAGGACCGCGTCGTCGACCTGGCCAAGGAGGCCGGCAGCGAGCTGGTGCTGCGCTGCGACGTCACCTCCGACGAAGAGATCGCCGCGCTGGTGGCCGAGCTCGGCCAGCACTGGGGCCAGCTCGACGGCCTGGTGCACTCGATCGCCTTCGCCCCGGGCGAGGCGCTCAAGGGCGACTTCCTCGACGGCCTGAGCCGCGATGCGTTCGCCGTCGCCCACGACATCAGCGCCTACAGCTTCCCGGCGCTGGCCAAGGCCTTCCGCCCGATGCTGAGCCCGAGCGCCAGCCTGATCACCCTGAGCTACCTCGGCGCCGAACGCGCGGTACCGAACTACAACCTGATGGGCATGGCCAAGGCCAGCCTCGAGGCGAGCGTGCGCTACACCGCCGTCGCGCTCGGCGGCCAGGGCATCCGCGCCAACGGCATCTCGGCCGGCCCGATCAAGACGCTGGCCGCGGCCGGCATCTCGGGCTTCTCCAAGATCCTCAAGCACGTCGAGGAAAGCGCACCGCTCAAGCGCAACGTGACCATCGACGAAGTCGGCAACGTGGCGGCCTTCCTGCTGTCCGACCTGTCCTCGGCGATCACCGGCGAGATCATGCACGTCGACGGCGGCTACAGCACCGTCGCGGCCGGCATGGGCGAATAAGCCGCCTCGCCGCATCGTCGCCATAAACGAAACGCCCGGTTCGAACCGGGCGTTTTGCTTTACTGCGACCGGTAAGCCGGCGCGCCGTTCAGAGACCCGCCACCGCCAGGTATTGCGCCAGGCCGTACAGATTGCGGGTGGTCGGCGAGTAGGGCAGCAGCGTCGGCTGGTTGCCGAACAGGTTCTGCAACTGCAGTTGCCGCGCCTGGGCGACGTAGGGGTTGTCGCCGTTCTGGCCGGCGACCCGGATCCCGCCGGTCGCTTCGCGCAGCGGCCCGTTGATCGCCTTGTCGCTGGCCGTGCCGATGCGCTCGGCCGCGTTGGCCAGCAAGTCGCCCACGCCCTCGCCGTTCTGCGCGAAGGCCTGCTTGAAGCGGGCCTCGTCGAAGCGCAGCGTGCCGTTGCTCGCGCGCGTGATGCCGACGTCGGCCAGCGCCAGGCCGTTCAGGCCGCTGCCGCTCTGGGCACCGCTCAGCGCCAGGTCCAGATCGGTGCCGATGCGCCGGCTCAAGCCGTCGGCCTGCAGATTGCCGGCCTGGTCGCGGAAGCGGTTCACCGCATCGACCAGCGACTTGGCGCTGCGAGTCGCCTGGCCCTCGTCGCGGCCGAAATCGAGCCGCGCGCGGCCGTTCGACGCCAGTTGCAGCGAGGCGCCGCCGATCGCGTCGGTCACCGTGTTGCTGCCGCTGCTGACCGCGCGGCCGTCGACCTTGAGCTCGGCATCCTCGGCACGGCGGATCTGCACCAGGTTCTGCCCGCCGCCGGCCGGCAGCGTCGGATCGAAGGCGAGCCGGGACAGGCCCTGCGCATTGTCGGTGTCGTTGCCCTCGTCGTCGTCGACGCGGACCCGGAAGGCCTGGTTGGCGCCGGTCGCCTTGCCGGTCAGTTCGAGCCGGTACTGGTCGCCATCCTGCTTCACGCTGGCCGTAACGCCCGCGCCGGCGCGGTTGATCGCGTTGGCGATGCCGCCGAGCGTGCCGTCGGTGATGTTGATGCGCACGCTGCGCGCGCTGGCGTCGTTGGCGCCGAAGCTGGCGGCCGAGGCATTGAAGCGGCCGGTGTCGATGGTCAGGACGCCGGTGCCGACGATGGTCTCGTCGCGGTCGGCGAACAAACCGCTTTCGACCTGCTGCGAGCGGGCGCGCTGCAGCACTTCGACCTCGGCCGAAGCCGGCAGCGCCTCCGCCGCGGTGATCGCGGCGCTGACCGCATCGCTGTCGGAACGGGCCGTGACGGCGGCCACTTCGTCGTCGCTGTCGAGCGCGCCGACCGCGCGCCTGAGCTCGGCCAGGCCCGATTGCAGCTTGCCGTAGTCGGATAGCCTGACGGTGGTCGAGGACGGCAGGCGCAGGCGATTGTCGCTGCCGTCCTGCCTGATGGAGGAGATGTTGCCGAGGCCGTAGCTCTGCCGGACGCCGTCCGGCGCGCCGAGAGCACCATAGGCCCGGCTCATGGTGTCGGTGATCGAGTAGAGGTTCATCGTCGCCCCCATCGGCGTGCGCTGCACGCCAGAGCATGGCCTGTCCGGCCGATCGGCCGGGAAACCGCCGGACGGGCCGCGCTCGCGCGCCTTTCCCGCCCTCCGGTTATCGGTAAACTATACGCTCGAATCCATCAGGCGATCAGCGCCGCCCGGCCGAATCCGGGCGGGCTCGGAAGGATCCATCCCATGTGCCAATTGCTGGGCATGAACTGCAATGTGCCCACCGATATCTGCTTTTCCTTCGAAGGCTTCCGCCGCCGCGGCGGCGAGACCGACCACCATGCCGACGGCTGGGGCATCGGATTCTTCGAGGGCCGCGGCTGCCGGCTGTTCCTCGACTGGAAATCCTCGATCAGCTCGCCGGTGGCCGAGCTGGTGCGCAACTACCCGATCCATTCGACCAATGTGATCGCGCACATCCGCAAGGCCACCGTCGGCCGCATCACCCTGGCCAACACCCACCCCTTCATGCGCGAGATGTGGGGCCGGCAATGGCTGTTCGCCCACAACGGCGACCTCAAGACCCTGCCCGGACTGTCGGGGGACCGCTTCCTGCCGGTCGGCGACACCGACAGCGAGCACGCCTTCTGCTGGCTGCTCGAGCGGCTGCACCAGCGCCATCCGAAGGGCGCCGCCGCCGAAGCGGTCCACGCCACGCTGGCCGAGCTCGCGGCCGAACTGGCCGGCCACGGCACGCTGAACTTCCTGCTGTCGAACGGCGAATGGCTGGCCGCGCACTGCGCCACCCGGCTGCACTACATCGTGAGGCAAGCGCCGTTCGGCCGCGCCCACCTGGTCGACCAGGACGTCAGCGTCGACTTCGACGCGCTGACCACCCCGAACGACCGGGTCGCGGTGATCGCCACGCTGCCGCTGACCGACAACGAACAGTGGACCGCGATGGAACCGGGCGAGCTGGTGGTATTCCAGGACGGCCAGCCGATCGGCCCCCGCCGCTGAACGAGCGGCCATCGCTTGCGAAGAATGGCCGGAGATCGCCGGGCGCACGTAGGTCGGGCTTTATGCCCGACAGCGATGCCGATCCGGCGAAGCTGTCGGGCATAAAGCCCGACCTACATCAAGCTGCAGCCAGCCGAAGGAAGCCCTCCGGCCTGCATTGCGCGGGCCCGCCCCCGCAACCATCCGCGTCAGTTGATCGTGCAGGCGAAATCCTGCGGATCGAGCGGATTGCCGAGCACCGACTCCGGCGGCTGGTTGGTGCCGAGGTCGGTGGCGATCGGCACGCCCTTGCCCGGCGCCACGCTCATCGGCGCCGACGACTTGCTGCTGACGAAACCGAACTCGCCCGCCTTGTATTCCTGCTGGCCGCCTTCGTTGTCGACCACGATGCGGCCTTCCGCCACGTCCAGGTGCAGGCCGGGCTGGATCGACTGTCCCGACTGGTCACGGTAGTCAGCACAGCTGTCGTCCTTGGCGTCGGGCTCGCAATACAGCACGCCATAATTGGTGCCGCGGATCCCGATGGTGGCGGTCGGCGTGTTCATGCGGTAGGCGTTGACGCCGTTGCGCTTGCCGACCAGGCCGGTGACCGCGCGCAGGCCGCCCTTGATCAGGCGGAAGAAGGCGTTGTCCTCCTCCGGCCTGGCCTGTTCGAAGCGGTAGTCGTCGATCTTGATCTGGGTGTTGGGCCGCAGGGTCAGCTCGCCGCCGTCGGTGAACTTGACCCGTGCATAGGTACCCGCCCCGGTCGACAACAGGTCGCCGCGGTCGACCTCGGACTTCGGCCCGAGCACCTTGACCGCCCCGTCGGCCTTGCGCGCCGACAGCACGCCGGCCAGGTTGGTCACCGTGCCGGCGCTCTCGGCGAGCACCGGCGCGCTCAAGGCGCCGCAGACGGCGATCAGCAGCAGCGGCCGCTGCCACTCAGCACTTCTTGGCTTTCTTACGCTTGTCATTTTCCTGTCCCTGCTGCTGTGCCTGGCCGGCCTGGGTGGCGCGCGCGGCCTGCTCGTCGATGCTCGATTTCGGCTGTGCGGTGGAGGTGATTTCCGTCACCGCGTTGACGCCCTTGATGGTGTTGCTCTGCGACTGGTCGACCAGCACGCCGGTGGTCGAGCCGGCGTACGGCGCGCCCGACGGATCGAGCACGCTGATGATGCCGCTGCCGCTGTTGAGGGTGAGCTTGTCGGCCGGCACCGAGGCGCGCAGCAGGATGCCGCCGCCCGCGCTGGCCTCGAGCGAACCGCCGCGGACGTTGAGCCCGCCGGCCGACACCGAGCCGATGCTGCCCTGGGTCGACTTCAGGCTGACCGCGCCGGTGCCGGCATCGAGCAGCGACAGCATCATGCCGCCCAGCGAAGCGTAGCGGATCGCGCCGCCGCCCGAGCTGCTGCTGGCGCCGGCGGCCATCACCAGATCGCCGCCGGCCGCGTCGAGGGCAATGCTGCCGCCCTGGGTGACGATGTCGCCGTTCTGCTGGATGCCGCCGCCCGACTGCACCTTGCAGTCGCCGACCGCCGTCAGGTCGCCGTCGATCACGATGCCGTCGTTGCCGCTGCTGCTGGCATTGGAAATCAGCTGGATGCCCTGGCCGGCCTGGATGCCGGCGCTGCCGACGACCAGCGGGCTGTGGGTGATCAGCGTCGTCTCGCCGCCGGACTTCACCAGGCCGGCGGTGGTCAGGCCGCCGAAGCTCTCGACCGTCAGGTCGCCGGCTGCGACCGCGCCGGCCAGCAGGAGCGCCCGGTGGTTGACCACGTCGATCGCGCCGCCGCTGCTCAGCGTCATGGTGGCGACCTCGCTGTCGAGCGCGGCGATGTCGCCGCCGGCCGTCAGCGTGGCGACCGAGGCCAGCAGGTGCCGGCCGCTGCCCGAGCCGCGGATGGCGCCGCCGGCCGCGATCGTGGCGGTCGAGGCCATGACGCCGGCCAGGTTGATGTCGGCCGCGCTGCGCAGCAGCACCGCGCTGGTCGGCGCATCGACGGTGGCGCTGTAGCTGCCGGCACCGTTGAAGTCGACCGCGCCGCCGCCGACGAGCTTGAGCTGGCTCAGCGCCGCGCTGCCGTCGGCGTAGACCGCGCCGCCGGCCTGCAGGTCGGCCTGCGCCGCTGCGAGGGTGGTCCGGGCCGCCGCGCTGCCGATTGCGCCGGCCGCGACCAGCTTGACCGCGCCGCCGCGGAAGCTGCCGCCGAGCGCGCCGGTGCTGCTCGCATCGATCGCGCCGCTGCCGGCATCGACCGTGAGCAGGCTGTCGCCCTGGCCGGCGTAGGCGATGCTGCCGCCGGCGCTGCGCAGGGTGGCGGACGCCACCGCCCCGTCGAGGTCGAGCGTACCGGCCGCAGCGGTCGATTCGGCCTCGAGCGAGGCGGCCTTGACGTGCACCGCCTGCCCGCCGCCGATATCGCCGGCCGCGCGCAGCTGGACGTCGGCCCCTTCCAGCGTGCCGCCCAGGCCGTCGATGCTGCTGGCGCTGTCGATGCGGATCGCACCGCCGGCCTTGAGGTCGCTGTTGAGCTCGACCCGGCCGGCCGCCACTTCGAAGGCCTTGGCCGTCAGCGCGCTGCCGGCGCCGCGCAGCGTGCCGTCCACGGCTTCGAGCTCGGCGGTGCCGGAAGCGGCCAGCGACTTGACCACCAGGTCGCCGCCGCGGGTAGCCAGCCGGACCAGGCGGTCGCTGCCGCCGCTGCTGGCCATCACCTCGACCGTGCCGGCGGTGGCGAATTCGATCTCGCCGTCGGCCGTCGTCAGGTTGGCGCTGCCAACGCCGTTCGCGTCGCTGAGGTGGACGCCGGCGCCGGCGCCGGTGGTGGTGGCGCTCAGGCTGTCGATCGCGTCGACCTCCACCAGGTCGTCCGGCGTGCCGATGGCCTGCTCGCTGAGCAGCGTCACCGTGCGGCCGCCCAGCAGGGCCAGCGTGCCGAACTGCTTGGCCTCGGCCTTGAGCTCGCCCTGGCTGACGATGGCCGAGCTGCTGTTGAGCGTGCCGGCCGCCTTCAGCGTGATATTGCCGCCACCGGCCACCAGCGCGCTGACCGCGTCCTGGCCCGGCTGCTGCAGGCTGGTGCTGACCGCGACCAGGTTCAGGTCGCCCGTGTCGGTACGCAGCGCGATGTCGCCGCCGCGGCTGAAGGCGCTGACGGTGGCGGTGGCCGCCGAGTCGAAGTCGATCAGGCCGCCGTTGCTGGTCAGGTTGGCGCTGCCGCCTTGGGTCTTCAGGTGCAGGCTGGCGCCCTGGCCGTTGACCGCGGCGTTGACCGTGGCCGCGTCGACGTCGATGGCCTGGCCGCTTTCGCTGAAGGCCGATTCGGCCACCAGCGTGGCGCTGCCGGCCTGGTAGCTGCCGCCGGCCAGGATGCGGTCGGCGTGCACCAGCAGGCTGCCGTCGCCGGCCGAGACCGTGCCGCCGTTGGCCAGGTCGCCGGCCGCGTTGAGGTAGATGCCGCCGCCGAGCGTCGAGCCGCCGAGCTGCAGCTTGCCGGCCGAATCGGCCACGATCTGGCCGCTGCCGGCCGCGATGCCGGTGGTGACCAGGTCGCCGGCCGTGCTGCGCAGCGTGATCGCGCCATCCTGGCTGGCCGCGTCGACCGTGGCGGTGCCGCCGGCCAGGAAGTCGATCGCGCCGCCGGCGCTGCCCAGGTGGTTCACGCCGCCGGTGTTGCCGACGTAGAGGCCGCCGCTGCCGGCTTCGGCCGTTAGCAGCGCGGTGTCGACGCGGATGCGTTCGGCGGCGCTGCCGATGGACTGGCCCTCGAGCGCGATGTCCGCACCCGACAGCAGGCCGCTGCCGCTGACCGCGCCGCCGCTCGATTCGAGCTCGAGCATGCTGCTGGCGGCGACGTCGGTGGTGAAGCGCAGGTCGCCGCCGCTCTCGACGTAGACGTCGCGGCCGCTGATCGCGTTGCCGGTCAGCGTCAGGCTGTCGCTGGCATCGAGGTAGAGGCTGGCCACGCCGTGCAGATCGGCCTGGGCCGCGGCGCTGCCGTCCACCGTGGTGTAGATGGTGCCGCCGGCCGCGTCGAGCACCAGGCTCTCGAGATCCTTGAGCGCGTGGAGGCGGATATCGCTGCCGCCGCTGGTATCGCTGTTGCTCGCGTGCAGGCGGTCGGCTTCGACCGTCAGCGCCGCGCCGCCGCCGATGCCCTTGCTGGAGGCCAGCACCACCTCGCCGCCCTTGACCGTGGCCGGCTCGACCTGTGCCGTCAGCAAGGTCAGCTGGTCCTGATCCTGGCCGCCCGGCAGGCCGGCGATGCCGGCCGCGCTCACCAGCACGCTGCCGCTGCCGGCGTCGACGCTGGCCAGTTGCAGTGCACCGGTCGATTGCAGGCTGATCGCGCCGCCGTCGCTGTGGGCCGTCACCAGGCTGCCGCCGGCGGCGACCAGGTCGATCGCGCCGCCGTCGCTGACCAGCGTGTTGCTGCCCGTAGCCGCGTTGTCGAGGTAGAGCGCGCTGCCGCCGGCCACCAGGCTGGCGCTGCTGACGTGCAGGCGCGCATCGCTGCCGCCGCCGATCTGCAGGCCGGCCAGTTGCACCGAACCCGCCGTGACCAGGCCGGCGCCGCCGATATTGCCGGCAGCCTGCAGGCTGGCCTGGCCGGCCAGCACCGGGCCGGCCAGCGCAAGGTCGCCGGCCGAGGCCAGCGTCGCCAGGCCGGCGCCGGCATCCACGCCGAGCACCGTCAGGCCGTTGCCGCCGCCCAGGGTCGACAGGCTGATCGTGCCGCCCATGCTGTCGGCCGTCACGCTGGCCGCGCCGTTCGAGACCAGCGTGACCGCGCCGCCGTTGCTGTGCAGCGAGGCGCTGCCGCCCTGGGTCGCGACGTTCACCACCGCGCCCGCGCCGGTCGCCGTGGCGGTCAGCTGGCCGGCGTCGATCTGCAGCGTGCCGGTTTCGCCGATGCCGGCGCCGGCGCTCAGGTCGACGATGCCGCCGGCCAGGCTGCCTGCGCCGACGATGCGATCGCCCGCGTGCAGGCTCAGCGCGCCGCTGCCGACGTCGAGGTCGCCGATGTAGACGATGTCGCTGCCGGCCTTCAGGCTGGCCGAGCCGCCGCTGGCGTCGGCCACCGTCAGCTTGCCGGCCGCGTCGAGCGTCAGCGTGCCGGCACCGGCCAGGGCGCTGGCCACCGTCAGGTCGCCGGCGGCCGTCGACAGCGTGATCGCGCCGCCGTTGCTGGTGGCGCCGGCGATGGTGCTGGCGCTGTCGGCCGCGAACCGGATCGCACCGCCGTTGCTGCTGAAGGTCGCGGTGCCGGCGTCGCCCTGCAGGTTGAGGCCCGCGCCGCTGTCGGTGGCCGCGGCGTAGAGCACGCCGGCCGCCACGCTGACCGCATGGTCGGCATCGCCGATGCCGCCGGTCGCACCGAGGCCGACCGTGCCGCCCTTGAAGCTGCCGGCGCCGGCCAGGATGCGTGCCGCCTGTACCGCCAGCGTGCCGCTGCCGGCGTCGACCTGGGCATTGTTGGTCAGGTCGGTCGCGACCGTCAGGTGGATTTCGCTGCCCTGGGCCGCGCCTTCCAGCGTCAGGCTGCCGGCCGAATCGACCGTCAGCGTGCCGCTGCCGGCCTGCAGGTTGCACGAGCCGAAATCGCCCGACAGCGTCGCCAGCGTGATCGCGCCGCCATTGCTGACCGCGTTGGCCCAGGACGAGCTGGTGGCCACGAAGTCGATCGCGCCGCCGTTGCTGCTCAGGTAGTTCTTGCCGCCGACATTGCCGACGTAGAGCCCGCCGCCGGCGCCGGTCGCATTGGCGTTCAGCAGGGCGGTGTCGACCTGGATGCGGCCGCCGCTGCTGCCGATGCTGGCGCCGTTCAGGGCGATGTCGGGTGCGCTCAAGAGGCCGCTGCCGATCAGCGCGCCGTCCGATTCGAGTTCGAGCATGCCGCTCGCGCTGATCGGCGTGCTGCCGAAGTTCAGGTCGCCTTCGCTGTCGAGATAGACGTCGTGGCCGCTGACCGCGCCGCCAGCCAGCGTCAGCGGGCCTGCGACGTCGAGGTAGGCGTTGCCGGTGCCGTGCAGGTTCAGCTGTGCGCTGGTCGCGCCGCCGACGCCGACCGTGGCGGTGCCGTCGGCCAGGTCGAGCGCCAGCGTGCCGACGCCGCCGACTTCGCTGAGCTTGATGTCGCCGGCGCCGCTGTTGCTGGCGCTGAGCAGCGTGGCCGCGTCGACCTCGATCGCCTGGGCGGCGCCGATGCCGGTCGCCGCGGCCAGGCTCACCTGGCTGCCCTTGACCAGCTTGCCGCCGGTGCCTTCGAGGCTGCCGGCGCCGATGGTCACGTTGCCGCTGCCGGCGTCGATGCCGTCCAGCGTCAGCACGCCAGCCGATTGCAGCGTGATCGCGCCGTTGCCGCTGGCGGCATCGACCGTCGCCGCGGCGGTCGACAGGAAGTCGATCGCGCCGCCGGCGCTGCTCAGGTGGTTGGTGCCGCCGCTGTTGCCGACGTAGAGGCCGCCGGCGCCATAGGCATCGGCCGTCAGCGTGGCCGCGGCGACCTTGACGCGGTTGTTGCCGCTGCCGATCTGCCCGGCCGCCAGGTTCACCGTACCGGCCGTGATCAGGCCGGCGCCGCTCAGGCCGCCCGCCGCCGTCAGGTCGGCCTGGCCGGCCTGCACCGCGCCGGAGACGACCAGATTGCCGCCGGCGTTCGCCGTCGCGGCGCCGCTGCCGGCGTTCAGGCCGGCCAGCGTCAGCGCGTTGGCGCCCAGCGTCTTCAGGTCGACCGCGCCGCCGGCGCTGTTGGCCATCACGCTGGCCGCGCCGTTGGCCTCGAAGGTGATCGTGCCGCCGTTGCTGGTCAGCGCGGCGCTGCCGCCCTGGGTCGCCACGTTCACCACCGCGCCCGCGCCGCTGGCCGAGGCGGTCAGCGTGTTGGCAGTGATCGCCAGCGGGCCGAAGTAGCCGGTGCCGAGCACCGAGCTCAGCGCGACCGTGTCGCCGGCCAGGCTGCCGCCGTTGCTGTAGATCTTGCCGCCGGCGTCGAGCGCCAGCGTGGTGTCGCTCGAGACCGCGCCGCCGAAGGCGATGTGGCCGCCGGCCTGCACGTCGACACTGTTGCCGTGGCTGTCGCCGAGCGTGACGTTGCCGGCCGCATCGATGCTGAAGGCACCGAGGCCGGCCTGCACATCGGTGATGAACAGGTCGCCGCCCAGCGTCTTCAGCGCGATCGCGCCGCCGTTGCTGGCCGCATCGATCGTGGCCGAGCCCTGCGAGACGTAGTCGATGGCGCCGCCGTTGCTGGCCAGGTGGGCGGTGCCGCCCACGCCTGCCAGGTAGAGGCCGGCGCCGGCGCCGCTGGCCGAAGCGTCGAGCGTGGCCGCGTCGACCGCGATGGCCTGGCCGCTCGCGCCGATCCCCTGCACCGCCGCCAGCGTGACGGTGGCGCCCTTGAAACCGCCGCTGCCGAGGATCCGGTCGCCGGTCGCCGCCAGCGTGCCGCTGCCGGCGTCGAGCTGACCGTTGGCGGTCAAGTCGCCGGCCGCCGTCAACTGGATCTGGCCGGCCTGGGCCGCGCCGTTCAGCGTCAGCCCGGCGTCCGAATCGGCCGTCAGCAGGCCGCCGCCCGCGTCGAGCGCCGCAGCGCTCAGGTCGCCGGCCGAGGTCAGCGTGATGCCGTTGCCGTTCGCCAGCTGGCTCAGCGTCAGCCCTGCTTGCGAATCGACCGCCAGGGCGCCGCTGCCTGCATCGAGCGCCGCGGCACTCAGGTCGCCGACCGAAGTCAGCGTGATGCCGTTACCGTGCGCCGCCTGGCTCAGCGTCAGCTTGGCCTGCGAATCGGCCGTCAGCGCGCCGCTGCCCGCATCGAGCGCCGCGGCGCTCAGGTCGCCGACCGAAGTCAGCGTGATGCCGTTGCCGTGCGCCGCCTGGCCCAGCGTCAGCTTGGCCTGCGAATCGGCCGTCAGCGCGCCGCTGCCCGCATCGAGCGCCGCCACGCTCAGGTCGCCGGCCGAAGTCAGCGCGATGCCGTTGCCGTGCACCGCCTGGTTCAGCATCAGCTTGGCCTGCGAATCGGCCGTCAGCGCGCCGCTGCCCGCCTCGATCGCGCCGTTGGCGACCAGGTCGCCGGCCGACTTCAGCACGATCCCCTCGGCCTGGGCCGCCGAGGCCAGCGTGAGGTGGCCGGCCGAGTCGAGCGTCAGCGCGCCGCTGCCGGCATTCAGGTTGCCGGTGGTCAGGTCGCCGACGCTGGTCTTGAGGAGGATCGCGCCGTTGCCGCTGACCGCATCGACCGTGGCGGTGCCGCCGGCCAGGAAGTCGATCGCGCCGCCGGCGCTGCTCAGATGGTTGGTGCCGCCGCTGTTGCCGAGGTAGAGCCCGCCGCCGGTGCCGGTGGCAGTCGCCGTCAGCAGCGCCGTGCTGGTCTGGATGCGGTTGCCGCTGCTGCCGATGGAGAGGCCGCTCAGCGCGATGTCCGGCGCAGACAACAGGCCGCTGCCGGTCAGCGCGCCGCCGCTCGATTCAAGCTCGAGCATGCCGCCGGCGGTGATCGCGGTGCTGCCGAAGTCCAGGTCGCCGGCGCTTTCGAGGTAGACGTCCTGGCCGCTGATCGCCGCGCCGGTCAAGGTCAGCGCACCGTCGACATCGAGGTAGGCGCTGCCGCTGCCGTGCAGGTTCAGCTGCGCGGTGGTCGCGCCGCCGACGTCGACGTGCGCCGTACCGTTCGCCAGGTCGAGCGCCAGCGTGCCGACGCCGTTGCTTTCTTCGAGATGGAGGTCGCCGCTGCCGCTGACGCTCGCGCTCAGCGAATCGCGCGCATCGACGAGGACCGCTCGGCCGAGGCCGATCCCGTTGCTGCTGTTCAGGCTGACGCTGCCGCCCTTGACCACCAGCATGGCGTCGACCGTCTCGATGCCGGCCGCCGTGACCGACACGCTGCCGTTGCTGCCGGCATCGACGCCGTTCAGCGTCAGCACGCCGCCCGACTGCAGCATGATCGAGCCGCCGACCACGCTGCTGGCGTTGACCGTGGTGTCGTGGGCCGAGGCGAAATCGATGATGCCGCCGCCGGTGACCAGCGAATTGGCGCCGCCGGTCGCCGCGTTGTCGAGGTAGACCGACTGGCCGGCCGCCGTCAGCATGGCCGCGTCGGTCATCAGCCGGTTGCCGCTGGCGCCGATCGACTGCTGACTGCTCAGGCTCAGCGTGGTCGCGCTGATCAGGCCGCTGCCGGCCAGGTTGCCCTGCGCCGCCAGCTCGGTCTGGCCGCCCTGCAGCGCGGCCGCCACCGTCAGCGCGCCGCCCGACAGCGCGGTCAGCTTGCCGCTGCCGGCATTCACGCCATTCAGCGTCAGCGCATTGCTGCCCAGCGTCTTCAGGTCGATCACGCCGCCGTTGCTGGCGGCCATCACCGTCGCCGCGCCGTTCGACAGCAGGGTGATCGCGCCGCCGTTGCTGCTCAGGTCGGCCGTGCCGCCCTGGGTGTTGATCGCCAAGACATCGCCGCTGCCCTGCGCCGTCGCGGTCAGGTCGGCGGTATCGACCGCCAGCGCGCCGCCGGCGCCGATGCCGCTGCCGGCGATCAGCTCGACCGAGCCGCCCGCGAGGCTGCCGTTGCCATTGATGCTGTCGCCGGCGGAGATCTTGAGCAGGCCGCTGCCGCTGTCGACCGCGCCGACGAAGTTGACCTGGCTGCCGGCCTTGAGGTCGATGGCGCCGCCGGCGACCGCGTCGTTCAGGGCCAGGCTGCCGGCCGCATCGAGCGCCACGCTGCCGGCGCCGGCCTGCAGGCTGCCGGTCGTCAGCGTGCCCGCGCTGGTCTTGAGGATGATGTCGCCGCCGAGGCTGCTGGCCGACGACACGGTGCTGGCGCCGCTGGCCAGCAGGTCGATGTCGCCGCCGCTGCTGGCGAGCACCGCCGTGCCGCCGGTGGTGGCGAGATGGAGGCCGCCGCCGGCGCCGGTGGCGCTGGCGTCGAGGTGGGTCGCGGCCAGTTGCAGGCGATTGCCGCTGCTGCCGATGCTGGCGGCCTGCAGCACCGCGTTGTCGGCGCTGAGCAGGCCGGTGCCGGCCAGGCTGCCGGCGGCCGCGAGGTCGAGCGTGCCGGCCTGGATGGCGCCGACCAGGTCGAGGTTGGCCGCGCTGTCGGCAAGCACGCTAGCAACAGGTCCAGACAGACTGATGCCGAGATCGCCGCTGGTGGTTCGAGCCACGATCGTACTGAAAGGATCGGCTTGATTGATCGTGAGCGCACTTCCCCCATCGGCCAAATATTCGATCGAGCTACCGCCGGTGTTCCATGTGACCAGCCCGCCGCTGCTGTTATGAATATTGCCGCCGCCATAAGCGGTCAAATCGCCGGTATCCACATTGAGAGGTTGTATATGGCCTAAGTTAATGGCCGACACCTCGACGCGATCGCCCGAAATCAGTCCGGTCCCCATGATCGAAAGCCCGGAAATCGTAACGTCCCTGCCGTTTACAACACCACTCAGCACGATAAAACCGTTGAGATTGACCGCTACCGTACCGGTATCCGCATCGATATCGTTCAGCGTCGTATCGGAACCATCAAATACATTGCTATTCACCTTGATCGCGCCGCCATGGCTCGCGGCGGTGATGCTGGCAGCTCCAACCGGCGACAATTCGATATCGCCACCATTGCTGGTCAGATGATGACTACCCCCGGTCGTGCTCAGATAGATCCCACCGGCTCCGGTCGCAGTCGCATTGATCTGGCCGGCGCTCACCTGTAACAGGTTGCCGCTGGCCCCAATGTTGGCCCCGCCAAGTACGACTTGGTTGCCGCTGACGGTCGCGTTGCCAGTCAGGCCACCGACGGCCGACAGATCGACTACGTTGCCGCCGACCATATCGCCCAATAGCAAGTTTCCTGCGCTGTCTACCTCGATATCGCCGGAACCGGCCTGGACGGCTCCCAAGGAAAGATCACCGCCGCTAGACGCCAACGTGATTACGCCGCCATTGCTGACCGCATCGACGGTCGCCGCCCCAGCCGCGCCGCTGGCCAGGAAGTCGATCGCGCCGCCGTTGCTGCTCAGGTGGCTGGTGCCGCCGCTGTTGCCGACATAGAGGCCGCCGCCGGTGGTCTCGGCGTTCAGCAGCGCCGTGTCGGTCAGGATGCGGCCGCCGTTGCTGCCGATGGCGAGGCCCTTCAGCGCGATGTCGGGTGCGGTCAGGAGGCCGCTGCCGGAGACCGTGCCGCCGTTCGATTCGAGCTCCAGCATGCCGGAGGCGGTGATCGCCGTGCTGCCGAAGTCGAGGTTGCCGGCGCTTTCGAGGTAGACGTCGTGGCCGCTCACCGCCGCGCCCGACAAGGTCAGCGCGCCGCCGACGTCGAGGTAGGCATTCGCCGTGTCGTGCAGGCTCAGCTGCGCCGCGGTGTCGCCGTCGACCATCACGGTGGCGGTGCCGTCGGCCAGGTCCAGCGCCAGCGTACCGACGCCGTTCACCTCGTGCAGCTTGATGTCACCGCTGCCGGAGCTGGTCGCGCTCAGCAGCGTCGCGGCGTCGATCTCGACGGCCGCGCTGCCGCCGATGCCCTGCGACGAGGTCAGGCTGACGTTGTTGCCCTTGACCAGCGTGGAAAGCACGCTGTCGATGCCGGCCGCGCTGACCTGGACGTCGCCGCTGCCGGCGTCGACGCCGTTCAGCGTGAGCAGGCCGCTCGATTGCAGCGCGATCGTGCCGCCGCTGCTGGTGGCCGCCACCTGGGCCGCGCCGGCGCTGCTGAAGTCGATGTCGCCGATCGAAGCCGTCAGCGTGTTGACGCTGCCGGCCTGGCTGTTGGCAAGGTAGAGCGCATCGCCGTTGGCGGTCAGGTTGCCGGCCACCAGTTGCAGCCGGTTGCCGCCGCTGCCGATCTGCTGGCCGGCCAGGTTGGCCGTTGCCGCCGTGATCAGGCCCGCGCCGCTCAGGTCGCCCACCGCCGTCAGGTCGGCCTGGCCGGCCAGCACCGCGCCGGAGACCAGCAGGTCGCCGCCCGAGTTCACCGTCGCGGTGCCGCCGCCGGCGTTCACGCCGGCCAGCGTCAGCGTATTGATGCCCAGCGTCTTCAGGTCGACCGCACCGCCGGCGCTGTTGGCCGTGACGCTGGCCGCGCCGTTGGCCTCGAAGGTGATCGCACCGCCGTTGCTGGTCAGCGTGGCGTTGCCGCCCTGGGTCGCCACGTTCACCACCGCGCCCGCGCCGGTGGCCGAGGCGGTCAGCGTGTTGGCGGTGACCGCCATGGGGCCGAAGTAGCCGGTGCCGAGCACCGAGCTCAGCGCGACCGTGTCGCCGGCCAGACTGCCGCCGTTGCTGTAGATCTTGCCGCCGGCGTCGAGCGCCAGAGTGGTGTCGCTCGAGACCGCGCCGCCGAAGGCGATGTGGCCGCCGGCCTGCACGTCGACGCTGTTGCCGTGGCTGTCGCCGAGCGTGACGTTGCCGGCCGCGTCGATGGTGAAGGCGCCGAGGCCGGCCTGCACATTGGTGGTGGTCAGGTCGCCGCCGAGCGTCTTCAGCGTGATCGCGCCGCCCTGGCTGACGGCGTCCAGCGTGGTCGAGGCCTGCGCGACGTAATCGATCGCGCCGTTGTTGCTGGCCAGGTGGACGGTGCCGCCCTGGCCGGCCAGGTAGAGGCCGCCGCCGGCGCTGCTGGCCGAGGCGTCGAGCGTGCTGGCGTCCACCTCGATGGCCTGGCCGCTGCCGCCGATGCCCTGCGCCGTGGTCAGCGTGACCACCGCGCCCTTGAAGCCGCCGCTGCCGAGGATGCGATCGGCCTGCACCGTCAGGTTGGCGCTGCCGGCGTCGACCAGCGCGTCGACGGTCACGTCCTGCGCCGCGGTCAGGCTGGTCTGGCCGGCCTGCGCGGCACCGCTCACGCCGAGATTGGCCGCCGAATCGAGCATCAGCGCACCGCTGCCGGCGTTCAGGCTGGTCACGGTCAGGTCGTAGGCGCTGGACTTGATGGTGATCGCGCCGTTGCCGCTGGCCGCATCGACCGTGGCCGCGCCGGCTGCGCCGCTGGCCAGGAAGTCGATGGTGCCGGCGTTGCTGCCCAGATGGTTGGTGCCGCCGCTGTTGCCGACATAGAGGCCGCCGCCGGTGCCGGTGGCGGTCGCCGTCAGCAGGGCGGTGTCGGTCACGATGCGGTTGCCGCTGCTGCCGATGGACAGGCCGACCAGCTCGATGTCCGGCGCGGTCAGCACGCCGCTGCCGCTCAGCATGCCGCCGCTCGATTCGAGCTCGAGCATGCTCGAGGCCGTGATCGCCGTCGTGCCGAAATCCAGGTCGCCCGCGCTTTCGAGGTAGACGTCCTGGCCGCTGATCGCCGAACCGCCCAGGGCGAGCGTGCCGTCGACATCGAGGTAGGCGCTGCCGGTGCCGTGCAGGTTCAGTTGTGCCGTGGTCGCGCCGCCGACGTCGACCGTCGCCGTGCCGTTCGCCAAGTCCAGCGCCAGCGCGGCAACACCGTTGATTTCGTTGAGCTTGATGTCGCCGCTGCCGCTGACGCTCGCGCTCAGCGAGCTGGCGGCGTCGACATCGATCGCCTGCCCGGCGCCGATCGCGCCGCTGCTGGTCAGGGTGACGTTGTTGCCGGTCAGCTGCGTCGCCGCGATCGCCTCGAGGCTGGCCGCGGTGACGTTGATGTCGCCGCTACCGGCGTTCACGCCGTTCAGCGTCAGCGCGCCGCCCGACAGCGTGATCGCGCCGCCCTGGCTGGTGGCCTTGACCTGGCCGCCGTTGGCGGCGGCGAAAACGATGGCGCCGCTGTTGCTGGCCAGCGTGTTGTCGCTGCCGGCCGCCGCATTGCTCAGGTGGATCGCCTGGCCGTTGGCGGTCAGCGTGGCCGCGCTGGCCTGCAGCGGACTGCCGATGGCGCCGATCTGGGCGGCGTCGATCTCCAGCGTGTTCGCCGTGATCAGGCCGCCGCCGTCGACGTTCCCGATCGCCGTCAGGTCGGCCAGGCCGGCCTGCAGCGCCGCGGCCACCGTCAGCGCGCCGCCCGAGTCCGCCGTCACCACGCCGCTGCCGGCGTTCACGCCGTTCAGTGTCAGCGCATTGCTGCCCACGGTGTTCAGATCGATCGCGCCGCCGGCGCTGGCAGCCGTCACCGTCGCCACGCCGTTCGACGTCAGCGTGATCGCGCCGCCGTTGCTGGTCAGGTCGGCCGCGCCGCCCTGGGTGTTGATCGCCAAGACGTCGCCGCTGCCCTGCGCCGTCGCGGTCAGCATGGCGGTGTCGACCGCCAGCGCGCCGCCGGCGCCGATGCCGCTGCCGGCCGTCAGCTGGACCGAGCCGCCCGCGAGGCTGCCCGTGCCGTCGATCTTGCCGCCGGCCACGATCTTGAGCAGGCCGCTGCCGCTGTCGAGCACGCCGGCGAAGGCCACCTGGCCGTCGGCCGACAGGTCGATCGCGCCGGCGCTGACGGTGCTCGACACCGACAGGTCGCCGTCGGTCTCGACCGTCACGCTGCCGCTGCCGGCATCCAGCGCGCCGGTGCCGAGGTTGGCGCCGCCGGCCAGGCTGATGTTGCCGCCCTGGCTGCTGGCCGAGACGCTGGCGATGCCCGAGGCGTAATAGTTGATGGCGCCGCCGTTGCTGGCGAGGCCGGCCGTGCCGCCGGTGGTATCGAGATAGATGCCGCCGCCCGCGCCGGTCGCGGTGGCGCTGAGATCGTTGCTGTCGATCTGCAGCCAGCCGCCGCTGTCGCCCAGGCTCGCGCCTTCGAGCACGACGGTGTTGGCGCTGAGCTGATTGCTGCCGGTGATGCTGCCGGCTGCCTTGAGATCGAGCGTGTTGCCGACCTGCAGCATGCTGTCGAGGGTCAGGTAGCCGGCGCTGTCGGCGGTCAGGTCGTTGACCGTGCCGGACAGCTCGATGCCGAGGTTGCCTGCGCTGGTCGTCAGTTTGACCGAGCCGATGGCGTTGCTGACGTCGACCGTGCTGCTGCCGTCGGCCAGGTAGTCGAGCGTGCCGTTGCTGCCGCTGAAGCTGGCCGTGCCGCCGCTGCCGTTGTGCAGGTAGACGCTGCCGCTGCCACTGGCGGCCAGGGTCGGCGTGGCGACGTTGAGCGCGCTGCCGAAGGCGCCGAGCTGGCTGCCGTTCAGCACGACGCTGGTGCTGCCGGTGACCAGGCCGGTACCGCTGATGTCGTCCTCGGCGCCGAGATCGACCACGCCGCCGCCGACCGCGCCGGAGAGCACCAGGCCGCCGCCGCTGTAGGCGGTCAGCGCGCCGCCGCCGGCGTCGAGGCCGGACAGCGTCATGTCGCCGCCGAGGCTGTTGATGGAAATGCTGCCGCCGTTGCTGTCGCCGCCGATGGTGGCGGCGCCGGCCAGGGCCAGCTCGATGTCGCCGCCGGCGCTGGTCAGCTGGTGGCTGCCGCCGGCACTGTGCAGGTGGATCTCGCCCGAGCCGGTGGCGGTCGCCTCGACCTCGCCGGCGCTCAGGTAGAGCAGCGCGCCGTCGTTGCCGAGCCGGCCGCCGCCGAGCGTGATCTTGCTGCCGCTGATCTGGGTGGCCGACGAGCCGTCGATGCTGCCGACGGCCGACAGGCCGACTTCGTCGCCGCCGACCGTATCGGTCAGCACCACGTTGCCGTCGCTGCTCACGCCGATGTCGCCCGCGCCGGCCTGGATGCCGTCGAGCGTCAGGTTGGCGCCGTTGCTCGAGGCAAGCGTGATCGCGCCGCCGCCGCTGGCAGCGTCGACCGTCGCCGAGCCGCTGGCCAGGAAGTCGATCGTGCCGCCGCTGCTGGTCAGGTGGCTGGTGCCGCCGGTGTTGCCGATGTAGAGCCCGCCGCCTGCGCCGGTGGCGTCGGCCGTCAGCGCCGCGGTGCTGGCCAGCACCCGGCCCGAGCTGGTGCCGATGCTGGTGCCGGTCAGCCTCACCTCCGGCGCGCTCAGCAGCGCCGTGCCGGTGACCGCGCCGCTGCTCGCGGTCAGCTTCAGCAGGGTGGTCGCGCTCATGCTGCGGCCGCCGTAGTCGAGGTTGCCGCTGCTGCTGAGATCGATGGTGTTGCCGCTGACATTGCTGCCGAGGGTCAGCGCGCCGATCACGTCGAGGTCGACGGTGGCGGTGCCGTGCAGCGCCAGCGTGGCGGTGGTGTCGCCGCCGATCGAGAGGTAGGCGGCGGCATTGCCGGCCAGGTCGATCGCCAGCGTGCCGACGCCGTCGGCGTCGCCCAGCCAGATATTGGCGTTGCCGCTGTTGGTCGCGCTCAGCGAGGTGGTGGCATCCACCGCGATGGCCTGGGTGGTGCCGACGCCGTTCACGGCGTTCAGTGCGATGGTGTCGCCCTTGACCGCGGTGGCGGCGGCGCCGGCGATCAGCACGTCGGCGGTCGCCTGCACGGCGCCGGTTCCGGCGTCGACGCCGTCGAGCGTCAGCGCGCCGGTCGACTGCAGCGTGATCGAGCCGCCGTTGCTGGTCGCGGTGATGGTGGTCCCGCCGCCGCTGAAGTCGATCGCGCCATTGTTGCTGGTCAGCGTCGTGGTCCCGCCGGAGGCGCTGTTGCCGACGTAGAGCACCCCGCCGTTGCCGGTCGCCGTGGCGTCCAACACGCCGGCCTGGGTGTTCACCCGGTTGGCCGCGTCGGTGCCGATGCTGGCGGCGCTCAAGGTCACGTTGTTGCCGCTGAGCTGGCCGCTGCCGGTGATGCCGCCGGCGCTGGAATCGAGGTCGATGCCGACCGCGCTGACGTCCTGGCCGATGTTCAGGCCGCCGGCGGCCGATACGTCGAGGGTATTGAGGGACAGCGTGCCGCTGCCGCCCAGCTCGATGCTGCCGGTGGCGTCGACGAACAGCGAGCCGCCGCCGCCCACGCTGGCGTCGAGCACGGTGTTGCCGCTGCCGCCGACGCTGAAATGCACCGCGCTGTTCGAGGCCGAGAAGGTGGCGCTGCCGACGCCGCTTGCTTCAGCAAGATGGATGTCGCCGCCAGAGATGGTTTGAGCGGACAGGCTGGTGGTCGCATCGGTGCCGAGCGCCTGGCTGGCGCTGCCGATCGTGCCGTCGACGGTGACCAGCGACACCGTGTCGCCCTTCACCGTCTTGCCGGCCAGCCCGGCGATGCCGGCGCCGACCTGGATGTCGACCGCGCCGCTGCCGGCGTCGATGTCGTCGAGCGTGAAGCCGACCGACATGCCGCCGGTCAGTTTGATCGTGCCGCCGTTGCTGCTGGCCTTGTACTGGCCGGAACGGTTGGTGTTCAGGTAGACGCCGGCGCCCGCTCCGGTGGCGGTCGCGTCGATGGTATCGGCCCAGCTCTCGAAGCTGACGCTGCTGGTGCCGACGCCCTGGCCGGCGTTCAGGGTCAGCGTGCCGGCATTGGCCAGGCCGCTGATGGTGCCGCCGGCGGTCAGGCTGACGCCGTCGCCGGTGGTGGTGTTGATGCTATCCAGGTTGCCGGCCGCATTCGCCGTGATGTCGCCGCTGCCGGCGGCGAGCGCGGCGGTGAGGTTGGAACCGGCGCCGGTGGTGGTGACCACGATGTTGCCGTTGTTGCTGGTGGCCGTGACGTTGCTGGTCGCCGTGGCCAGCAGGTCGATGGTGCCGCCCTGGCTGGTCAGCGTGGCGCTGCCGCCGCCGGTTTCCAGGTACATGTCCTTGCCGGTACCGAGCACGTTGGCGGTCAGCGTGCCGGTCGGGCTGATCCTGAAGCGCGAGCTGACGTCGGAGCCGATCTCGTCGGCGTCGATCGTGGCGTTGCCGGTCACGGCCAGGGTGCCGCCGCCGGACAGCTTGCCGCCGACGTCGAGGGTCGCGCCGTCGCTGGCGCCGAGCGTGGCAGCCTGCACCAGGTCGCCGCCGGTGGTCAGCGAGATGGCGCCGGCGTTCAGCGTCATCCCGTTGTTCAGCGCCAGCTTGCCGGCCACGTCGAGCGTCAGGTTGCTGCCCGAGTTGGTCAGCATCAGCGTCGGATCGATCACGTCGCCGGCCAGCACCGCATCGATGTCGCCGTTGGCGGTGCTCAGCGAGATGGTGCCGGCGGTGCCGGACTGCTTGACGTAGACGCCGCCGTTGACCTGCGACTGAGCGCCGAACGACGAGCCGGCCACCGCTTCGACACGCTGGCTGACGCTGCCGATCGCGCCCTTCGCGGTCAGCTGGACCGAATCGCCGCTGACCGTGGTCGAGACGGCCTGCCCGATGGCGTTGTCCGAATAGATGTCGACGTCGCCGGTGCCGGCGCCGATGCCGTTCAGCGTCAGCGTGGCGCTGCCCGACGAGCTCAGCGAGATGTCGCTGTTGACCGTGTCGATCGAATGGCTGCTGATCGCGTCGGTGGCGAGGTAGACGGCGCCCTGGCCGTCCGCCGTGGTGTTCACGTTGACGACCGGGCTGCTCACGTTCAGCACCGTCTCGTTGGTGCCGATGCCGTAATGGCTGTCCAGCGTCAGGCTGGCGCTGCCGGAGAGCACGCTGGTGCCGTCGGATTCGATCGCGCCGCCCGCCGCCGTGCCGCCGCCGACCGCGACGCCGCCCGCTACCGCCGACAGGCTCAGGTTGTCGGCGCTCACGCCGGCATTGACGGTGATGCCTTCGTCGCCGATCAGCGTCAGGTCGCCGCCGTTCACGACGGCGCCGGAGACCAGCACGGTAGCGCCGTGCAGCTTCAGCAACTGGCCGTCGGCGCCGCCGCCGTTGATGGCGGCCAGCTTGGTGCCGTCCAGCGCCAGCATGCCGTTGGTGCTGCCCCCAGGTCGATCCCGACGCCGGCGCTGCGGGTGGCGATCGACACCGTCGGCGCGGCGATGGTGGTGCCGCCCATGATGGTCAGCGAGTCGGTCTCGAACGTCGCCTCGGTACCGGCCGTGATGGTGCCGCTGCCGCTGAAGGTCATCGAGGCGCTGCTCATGCCGAGGTTGCGGCTGGCGTTCACGCTGTTGCTGTACAGCGTGAGTCCGCTGTCGCTGGTCAGCGAAATGTCGCGGCCCGAGAGGTTGGCGCTGCCGACGTTGAGGTAGCCGCCGCGCGCATGCAGGCCGAGATCGGCGGTGCCGGTATCGATGTTGCCGACCGCCGAAGTCGACAGGCCGAGGTCCGAGCTGAGGTAGAGCGCCGAGTTGGCGTTCTGGGCGAGCTGCAGCACCGACAGGTCGTCGGCGCTGGCGACGTAGACACTGCCGACTTCGCCGCCGCTCTTGCCGACGTACAGGCTGACCGCGCTGCCGCCGGTCCGCTTGCCCACCATCAGCGGCGCACTGTCCGAGCTGCCGACGCTGCCGCCGTAGCCCGTGTCGCTGTCGGCCTGCAGGTAGACGTTGTCGGCCCGCACCACCGCGCCGGCGCCGCTACCCGAGATGTTGGCGTTCTGGGCCACCAGGGTGACGGTGCCGCCACTGGCGTTGGACTCCACGCCGGCGTTGTCCAGCAGCAGGTTGCCGCCGCCGATCTTGATCGAGACGTCGCCGATGGCGTTGTTCACGCCGCTGCCGCCGATAGTCAGGGCGCCGCTGTTGCTGACCTCGATGTAGCCGGTGGAGCAGCCGCTCGACGCGCTGCAGCTGATCTGCGCCGACAGCGTGCCGATCTGGTTGTCGGACCGGGTCAGGCTGATCGAATTGCCGGAGCTTCCGCTGTCGACCGTCGCATCGAGCGACTGGGCCACGATGGACGACTGGATGTCGGTGTTCTGGCTGATGCCGGCGCCCGAGGTGGCCAGCTTGACCGCGCCGTTCCAGCCGATGCCGCTGCCGCTGACGTAGAGCTCGGTTCCGCCGCCGGCGGTCACGTCGAGCGTCTTGCCGCTGCCGCTGGTCAGGCTGGCCTGCAGCGAGACAGTCTCTGAGCTGCTGGTCACCTCGTTGACGGTCACGTCGCCGGCCGACTCGATGTCGAGCAGGCCGGCCGAGATCGAGGCGCCCTCTTCCTGGGTGAAGCCGAGCGCGCCGGCCTTGATCCGGGTCGTGCCCTCGCCGCCGGCATTGAGGCTGATCGTGCCGGCGGTCTGGTGAATCTGATTGCCCTGCAGCGTCACCACGCCGTCGCCGGTGACGTTGGCGCCGAGCGACAGCGCGCCGACGCAGCCGTGGGTGGCGCAGGTCGCCGCATCGTTGGCCAGCAGCTCGACATCGCCGGCGCCGGTGACGAGGCCGGTCTGGCTGATGTCGTTGCCGGCGACGACCTTGAGCAGCGCGGTATTGCTGGACGTGTTCAGGTCGGCGCCGATGTTGACGTTGCGGCCGGCCGTCAGCGTCAGGTCGGAATAGGCGCTGACCGCCCGCCGATCAGGATGTCGCGGGTGGCGCCGAGCGTGACGGTGCCGCCGGAGCTGGAGAGGGTGGCGCCGCTGCGGATGTCGATGTCGCGGTCGGCGGTGACCGAGACGTTGTACGAGGTGGCCGCGTTGCCGGCCGTGGCGTCGAAGATGACATCCTGGTCGGCCTGCAGCATGACGTCGGCCGAGGCGCTGAAGATCACGCCGACGTTGCTCGAATCGACCACGAAGTCGGTCGGGTCGAGCAGCAGCTTGCCGCGCTGGCCGCGCTCGGCGCTCAGGTCGACCACGGTGTGGAAGTCGAGGTTCCGCTTGCCCGACACCTCGGCGAAGCCGCCGTTGCCGCCGGCCTGGCCGCCGCGCGCGCTGATGCGGCCGGCGGCGCTGGTGTCCTGGTCGGCCCAGGCGACGATCTTGCCGCCGTCGCCCTTTTCCGTGGCGTCGGCGTTGAGCCAGGCATTTGTGCCGAGCCGGGTGTAGTCGGCGTTGCGCACCGCGGCGTTGCTGCCCTGATAGTCGCCGCCGACCAGGATGGTGCCGCCGCCGTCGCGGCCGCTGGCGTCGATGCGGCCGTCGACCGCCACGCGCTCGCCGAGCACCTGCGCCTGGCCGCCCTTGCCGGCCGCGTTCGAAACGTCGATCGCGCCGTCGACGGCGGCCGCCTGAGCGGCGTCGATCTTCACCTCGCCGCCCTGCGCCTCGGTCTTGCTGCCGGCCGCCAGCGTCACGTCGCGACTGGCCTTGAACACGATCTTGCCGCCCTCGCCGATCTCGGCGCGGTTGGCGCTGACCAGGCCCTGCTGGCGGATCGCCGCGGCGAACACGCCGATGCGGCCCTGCTCGGCGATCAGCTGGCCGACGTTGAGCGCCTCGCCGGCCGGCGCCTTGATCCGGACCCGCAGGCTGGTGTCGACGCCGTCGACCAGCTCGACGCTGCTGCCGGCGGCCAGCAGGATCTCGCCCTTGGGCGAGACCACCACGCCGTTGTTCTCGACGTTGGGCGCGATCAGGTAGACGAAGCCGCCGCTGGCGGTGGTGATGTTGGCGGCGTTGCGCACCGAGCCGGTCTGGCCGCCCTCGAAGCGCATGCGGCCGGCGCGGAAGTCCTCGTCGCTGATGTTGAGCGTGGAGGCGACCAGGCCGGCCACGTCGACCTGGGCGCCCTGGCCGAACACGATGCCGTTGGGGTTGATCAGGAAGACCTTGCCGTTCGATTGCAGCTGGCCAAGGATCTTCGAGGGATCCTGCCCGGTGACGCGGTTCAGCACCGCGCTCGAGGCGCCCTGCTGGACGAAGCGGGTCAGCTCGTTCTGGCCGATCGAGAACGACTGCCAGTTGATGATCGCGCCCGGAGTGTTGGTGACGACCAGGTTGTTGCCCTGCTGCTGCATGGTGGCGCTGCCCGCCACCACCGTCCCCCCGCTCGGGTTGGCATGCGCCAGCGGCGCGTAGCAGGCCACGGTGGCGGCCGCCAGGGTCTTGAGGGCGAATCGGGGATGACGTTGGGCGTGCATGCTAGTGCTCCTACCGCTGCGGGAAGCGGCCGGCGCGGGGCGCCGGCTGGAAATCATTGAGTTGTCGTCGTACGGGATGGATCAGTAGGACACCACGGCCGAAACGTGGGCCTTGGTATCGCCGCGCTGGCGATTGCCGCCGTCCTTGAGCGCGCTGGCGACATCGACCTTGAGCGAGGCGTACTTGCCCCAGCCCAGCCGCAGGCCGAGGCCGGCGCCGGCCAGCTCGTCGTCGTGCGCCTCGCCGGGCAGCGCCAGGTTGCGGCTGACCCGGCCCCAGTCGGCGAAGGCCAGCGCGCGCAGGTTGAGTCCGTCGCCGAGGCGGCCGCGCGTCAGCTCGGGCGTATAGCCTTCGAAGCTGACGCTGAGGCCGCTGTCGTTGGACAGCGCGCGCTCGTCGAAGCCGCGCACGCTGTTGGCGCCGCCGAGGCCGAACTGCTCGCCGGCCGGCAGCGCGTCGTCGCTGAACTGGGCGTTGAGGCCGGCGTGGACGGTCCACTCGGCCGGCAGGCTGAAGTAGAGATTGCCGCCGAGCCGGGCGATGCCGTAGTTGAGCCTGGCGCCCTGGCGGCCGGTGGCGCGCTCGAGCTCGTAATCCTGGCCCATGTTGTAGGCCGCGCCGAGGTTGAAGTCGTAGGACCAGCGCGGGCCCTGGCGCTGCGCCTGGTAGGTCAGGCTGGCCGGCCGCAGCGTGTAGGTGCTGTCGGGCAGCTGGGTGCCGCTGGCGAAGGTGGTCTGGGTTTCGAAGCGGCGCCAGTCGACGCCGAGCAGCAGCTTGTGCTGGTAGTCGCCGCGCGCCGGCAGGTCGAGCGCATAGCGCGCGCCGGCCACCTTGCCCTTGCCGTTGACATTGAACAGCCCCTGCAGCGCGCCGGAATCGACGTTGGAATAGCCGCCGTACAGCGTCAGGCTGTCGCCCCAGCCGTAGATCGGCAGCCGGTAGCCGAGGCCGAAGATCTTCACCTTGCTGGGCTTCTCGGGCGAGGTGGTGGCCTGGGCGGTCAGCACGTGGTCGCGGTCGAACAGATTGCTGTGCTGGTAGCCGAACGACAGCCGGCTGCGGCCGGTCTCGTCGTCGCCGGTGTTGTCGGCCAGCGCGAACGCGCGCCACGGCTTCTCGTCGGTCACCTTGACCGCCACGTCCACCAGCTGCGGCGTATCGCCGCCCTGCAGCGACACCACCATGCGGCGCGACGGGCTGTCGTTGGCCAGCCGCAGGTCGCGCGCGACCTTGGCGGTATTGGGCACGGCGCCTTCCTTCAGCGCGGGCAGCGCGCGGCGGATGTTCTGCTCGCCGAAGTACTGGTTGCCTTCGATATGGACCTCGCCGAGCTTGGCCTCGACCACCTTGAGCGTGACCACGCCCTGGTTGAGCTCCTGCTCGGGCAGGTAGACCTGCATGGCGCCGTAGCCGGCGCGGCGGTAGAGCGCTTCGAGCGCCTCGAGCGCGCGCTGCACGTCGGCGAAGTCGCGGCCCTCGCCGAGGTAGGGCTTGAGCGCGGACTGGATGTCATCCCCAGGCAGCACGGTGTTCCCGTCCACCTGGAAGCGCTGGATCGGAAAGCGGATCGTCTCCTCTGCGGCGGCTGCGGTGGTCGCGAGCGCGACGAGGAAGGCGGCGGCGTACAAGTTCATCCTGACCCCAATGGAGATGGCAATGGCGATGATAGTTATGTAGCCGGCCGCCCCGAGCTCGGGCAAGCACGAACGCGCGGCCGCGATGGGCGGCGGCCATGGCTGGGACCGGACTTCGATCCGACCTGGTCGATGGATTCGTTCGCGGGGACCGCCACGTCGTCTGCACGGACGTTTATATCGTTCCCCACCGGCAAGCGATTTATACCCAATTAGGGCCAATCCGATGGCATATCTTCGGTGTGAATATGGGCCAACCCGAAGATAATTATTCCCTAACGTTTCAGGCGCTTGATGGCTCAGGCGAAAGCGGCGGACGGCGGGCGGGACGGCGGAGGCGGCTGTGTCGAAAACGGCACGATCGGCGCGGCAGGGACCGACGGGCAGGGCCCGTCAGATCCCGTGCATCGACATGACCTGGAGCAGTTGCAGGCCCTGCTCCGAAACATAGTGGCGGAAATTGAACTGCTTGAGCTGGCGCAGGATCTGGCTGGCGTCGAACTTGCCCGACGAGATCTGGTCGCGGATGCGCTTGAAGCGGCCGCATTCGAGCAGCAGCGCCTGCCGCCGCTTGTTGACCAGCGCGGCGTGGTGCTTCTCAATGATGACCGACAGCTGCAGCCAGATCAGCAGCCCGCCGGCGGTCCACCACCATTCGGCGAACAGCGCGATCACGCAGACCAGCACGATCAGCAGGTACCACACCAGGTCGGCGTGCGGAAACTCGGGCGCCCAGTTGCCGAGCTTGGGCCAGTTGAGCTTGAGCTGGCTGATGATGCGCTCGCGGTCGTTGGCGTCGCGCTTGAGCCGCGCCCAGATGGCGTCGAACTCCAGCGCCACGTACCACTTGTCGTAGAGCTTGGACTGCAGCCAGTCGGCCTCGCGGTAGTTGCCGATCTTGTTGTTGAGCAGTTCGCGGTAGGCCTCGCTGGCCAGCGGCGGCAGCAGCTCCCACTCCGGGTGGGCCAGCTGGCGGCGCACCACCAGCGGAAAGCCGAGCACCTCGGTCAGCTGCTCGCGGCGGGTCTCGATGGCCAGCCGGTCGAGCCGCTGGTCCATGCGGTCGAGATGGACGTATTCGTCGATCAGCGCGTCGAGCTTCTCCAGCGGCGGCGACACCAGCGGCGTGCGGACCAGCGCGCGGCGCAGCTGCTCGACCTCGTCGAGGATGCCGGGCACCAGGAACTGCGTCTCCGGCGGCCAGGGCATGCGCAGGAAGCTCTCGACCTTGAAGAAGATCTCCTCGTAGTGCGAGGCGAAGTTGCGCTTGTACTCCTCCTGCAACTGCGCGTCCTGGTCGCGCTCGCCGGTATTCAGCGGCGCGGCCGGCGGCCGGCGCTGCAGGTCGAGCCGCAGGTTGTTGGCCATCTGCACGAAATCGGGCGCCACGCCGATGCGGGCGAACATCGGCGCCAGTTCCTTGTAGCGCTGGCGCAGGTCGTCCAGCTCGCGCCAGACGTCCCACTGCTGCGGTTTCTTCGGGTCGGCGACCATCGGTCAGGCGATTCGGCAGGCGTCCTCGAAAGCCAGGCGCGGGTTGCGCGCGAACAGGCCTTCCGCCACGCCGTAGCCGAGGTTGATGAGGAAATTGGACTTGATCGTACTGCCGGCGAAGAAGGCGGCGTCGACCTTGGCGTTGTCGAAGCCCGACATCGGGCCGCAATCGAGCCCCAGCGCGCGCGCCGCCAGCATCAGGTAGGCGCCTTGCAGGCTGCCGTTGCGGAAGGCGGTGGTCTGGATCACCGCGTCGTTGCCGGCGAACCAGCTGCGCGCGTCGGTGTGCGGGAACAGCTCGGGCAGGCGATCGTAGAAGGCCAGGTCATGGGCCACGATGACGGTGACCGGCGCGGCCAGGGTCTTGGCGCGATTGCCTTCGGACAGCGCCGGCTCCAGCAGCTTCTTGGCCTCGTCCGAGCGGACGAAGACGAAACGGGCCGGCGAGGCGTTGGCGCTGGTCGGACCCCACTTGAGCAGGTCGTACAGCGCATGCAGCGTCTCGTCGCTGACCGGCTGGTCGGAAAAGGCGTTGTAGGTACGGGCTTCGCGGAACAGCTGGTCGAGCGCGGCGGAATCGAGCGGAGTCTTCATGGGGGGCCAATGCGGAAAGATACTTAGACCGGGCCAAGCATAGCCGCCCGCCCGGTCAAAGGCGAGCCTGGGGCACTGATCGAGCGGCAGAGCACGGATTGCGTCAGTTCGGGCACCCGGGGAACCCGGGCGCCAACCATTTGCCAGAACTGAAACAGCGGCTCTTCCTGATCCACCTTCCCCCTCCCGTCCCCGCCGCCGCGGGAAGCCTCGCCGACGCTCGTCAGCACTTCTTACCAGCGGGAGTGAGCACAACGAAAGCGCTCGCGCTGGCCAGGATGAGCAGGCCGGGCTCACTCCTCCAGCGCCGCCTCCATCGCGCGGCACAGCGTACGCAGCACCTTGATGCGGGCGAAGCGCTTGTCGTTGGCCTCGACCAGGGTCCAGGGCCGGTCGCTGCTGCTGGTGCGCTCGACCATGTCGTGGATGGCGGCCGAGTAGAGATCCCACTTGTCGCGGTTGCGCCAGTCCTCGGCGGTGATCTTGTAGCGCTTGAAGCCGGTCTCCTCGCGCTCCTCGAAGCGGCGCAGCTGCTCGTCGCGGTCGATCGCCAGCCAGAACTTGACCAGGATGGTGCCGGCCGACTGCAACTGGCGCTCGAAGTCGTTGATCTCTTCGTAGGCGCGCATCCAGTCAGCTTCGCTGCAGAAGCCCTCGACCCGCTCGACCAGCACCCGGCCGTACCAGGAGCGGTCGAAGATGGCGAAGTGGCCGCGCCGCGGCAAGCGGCGCCAGAACCGCCACAGATAAGGCTGGGCGCGCTCCTCCTCGGCCGGCGCGGCGATCGGGTGGATACGGTAGAGACGCGCGTCGAGCGCGCTGGCGACGCGGCGGATCGCGCCGCCCTTGCCCGCCGCGTCGTGGCCCTCGAACACCACCACCACGTTGCGCTTGCGCAGGCGCGGATGGCGCGACAGCAGGGCCAGCCGGCCCTGCCATTTCTCCAGCTGGGCGTCGTAGTCCTCGCGCGACATCGACTGCGACAGATCCAGCAGGTCGAGCAGGTAGCGGCCGTCGATCGGCGCCTGCAGCGGTGCGGCATCGGCGGCCGCTGCCGGCCGCTCGTGCAGCCGGTGCTCGATCTGGCGCTTGAGCGTCTCGGCCACGAACAGCGCGCGGTAGTCGGGATCCGAACCGTCGACCACCCACCACGGCGCGTCGGCGGTACTGGTCTTGAGCAGGGTGTGCTCGGCGAAGCGCTTGATGCGGTCGTGCCGCTCGAGGTTGTCCCAGTCGGCGGCGCTGACCCGCCAGCGCGTGCGCGGATCCGCCTGCAACTCGTTGAGCCGGCGCTTCTGCGCGCTGCGCGAGAGGTGGAACCAGAACTTGACCAGCAGCGCGCCCTCTCGCTGCAGCATGCGCTCGAAGCGCACGATCTCGTCGATCTGCTGGTCGAGCCGCGGTTGACGGATCTCGCCGTCGACGCGGCGCCCAATCGGCTCGGTGTACCAGGAGCCGAACAGGATGCCGATGCGGCCGCGCGGCGGCAACGCCTGCCAGTAGCGCCACATGGCGGGGTGGCTGCGCTCGATCGCATCGGGTTCGCCGAAGGCTTCGGTGGCGATCAGGCGCGGGTCCATCCACTCGTTGAGCAGGTTCACCGTCTCGCCCTTGCCGGCGCCGTCGAGCCCGTTGATCAGCACGATCACCGGGAAGTCGGCGCGTTCCTTCAGCTCGTACTGCAGGTCGAGCAGCGCCTGGCGCAGGCCGGGCTCGGCGGCCTTGAAGGCGTCGTGGTCCAGCTTGTGGCCGGCTTCGGCGGCATCGAACATCGCGATCCTTTCTCGATTCGATTCCTGCATGCCGGCCGCAGCCGGCAGCGAACGAAAGCAAACGCCCCGACCGGGGCCGGGGCGTATTGGGGCGGGCGACGCGGAGGGCTTACTCGCGATCGCCGCTGAAGGCCATCAGCAGGTTCAGCAGGCTGACGAAGACGTTGTAGATGTCGAGGTAGAGCTGCAGCGTGGCCGACACGTAGTTGGTCTGGCCGCCGTTCACGATCTGGCTCACGTCGTAGAGGATGTAGGCCGAGAAGATCAGCACGGCGACGGCCGAGATGGTCAGCGTGAGCGCCGGGATCGCCAGGAAGATGTTGGCGATGGCCGCCAGGAGCAGGATCACCATGCCGACGAACAGGAACTTGCCCATGAAGGAGAAATCCTTCTTGGTCACCGTCGCGATGCCGGCCAGCGTGAAGAAGATCGCCGCCGTGCCGCCGGCTGCGGTGGCGATCAGCTGGCCGCCGTTGCCGAACCGCAGCGCGACCTGCAGATATTGCGACAGCCACAGGCCCATGAAGCCGGTGTAGGCCAGCAGCAGCACCACGCCGAGCGCGCTCTGCTTGGTCTTCTCGATGGCGAAGAAGGCGCCGAAGCTGACGCCGAGGAACAGCAGCGGGCCGACCCAGCCGCGCAGCATGAAGTGCATCGACACACCGATCAGCGCGCCGATCGTGGTCGGGATCATGGTGAGCGCGAGCAGCAGGTAGGTGTTGCGCAGCACCTTGTTGCGGTCGACGGCAAGGTCCTTGCCGTAGGAATAGTCAGCGGTCTGGGTTTGCCATTGCATGGCGCGATCCTCCTTGTGAATCCGATCAGGGCTGAGATTACGTCAATCGCGCGAAGTTTCAAGCCTGACGGGGCCGGGCATGGTCAAAGATGCGTGCTTGCGGTAGCATCCGCGACCGTTTCGAGCTGCCGTGGCCGGACCTTGCGGCAGCCTGCGGAACATCCCGAACCGGAAGCGTGGCCGAGTGGTTTAAGGCAGCGGTCTTGAAAACCGCCGTAGGTGCGAGCCTACCGTGAGTTCGAATCTCACCGCTTCCGCCAAGCTTCACGTCAAAACCTGCCCCTGATCGCACTGCGAAAGTCACGCGGCTGAAAGCACCGTCCTTCAGGCCCGGCCGCCCTCGTCCCGACGCTCCACCGACTCGACGCATGCCTTCAATTGCTGCAGCGACAGGCGCGACTCCCGCTCCACCCGCCGCCTGGCGACCAGGGCGTTGTACAGGCGCCAGCCCAGGCCCGGGAGCCGGTATTCGAGCCGGCGGCGGAATACGGTACGGGCGGGGTGATCGCCTGCCGGCCAGCAGTCGTAATCCACTAGCAGCGACAGGCCGTGATTGCCGCGCGCCTCGGCGCTCCAGTGCTCACCGGGCCGGTAGGCCCGCACGCGCCAGCTCAGCTGGCCGCGCCGGCCGCCGGCATGGATGTCTTCGGAAAAATGCGCCCCGGCCGGCTGCGGCCCCGCGCCGACCCGGATCGCCAGCGACGACGGATGCCATTGCGGCCAATGCTCGGGCGACGCCGCGTAGCCCATCACGACATCGTTCGAGGCATCGATCTCGATCGTGTGCTCCATGCGGGTCTGGCCCAGCCGTCGAGGCTGGCCGTCGCCGTCCTCCCGGTACAGCGTGCCGAACAGCCAGTCCATCAGCGGGAACACGATATTGAGGTTGTGATCGCGCATCAGCCCGTGGCGGTGATGCAGCGCGTGCAGGCGCCGCATCTGCGGGATGCCGGGCAGGCGGGCCAGCGGATGGCCTTCGGGCAGGTGCTCGCAGGCATGCACGAATTCGTAGAGCAGGTAGCTGGCCATCAGCATGCCGGCGAACAGCGCGGCGAAATTGGCGTCGAACCGGCGCAGCGCCATCCAGGCCGGCAGGACGACGGCCAGGCTGACGAGCACGATCAGCCACGGCGGAAACAGGATGACGCGCCAGTCGAACGGGCTTTCCGGCGGCATCGCGTCTTCGGCGAAGAAGCTGTGGTGGTCGCCGGTATGGCGCTGGTAGAACAGCTTGCCCAGCCGGGTCTTGCGATGGCCCAGGCGCGCGTGGACCAGGTATTCGCCCAGATTGGCCAGCACCAGCGCGGCCGGCAGCGCCAGCAGATCGGATCCGCGCAGCGGCGCGCCGGCCTGGCTCCACAGCCAGGCGATGCAGGCCAGGCCGTAGGCCAGCACGAAACCGCCGTGCAGCCAGGGGTTGTAGCGGCGCGACACCCCGGCGCGATAACGCGCGCGAAAGCCGGCGACATCGTGGCGGGCCACAGGGGCCGATGCGTGCGAGACCATGTCCAGCTCCATCCAGTGCGGTGGGAACTAGCCTAGGGCCGGCCAGATTATCCATCCAATGGATATTCTGCCTATACATCATTCATGAACCTGAAATTGCATCAGCTGGACATGAACCTGCTGCGCGTATTCGACGCGCTGGTGCAGGAAGGCAACCTGACCCGCGCCGCCCAACGCCTGCACATGAGCCAGCCGGCCGTCAGCAATGCGCTGGCCAGGCTGCGCCGGCAACTGGACGAACCGCTGTTCGTGCGCACCGCGCGGGGACTGACGCCGACCGCCGCCGCCCAGGCCCTGCATGGTCCGGTGCGCACGGCGCTGCGCTTGCTGCAGGATGCGCTGGCGCCGCCGCCGGCCTTCGATCCCGCCTCGGCCGGGCAGCGCTTCAGCGTGGCGATGAACGACTACGCCCAGTGCGCATTGCTGCCCAGCCTGCTGGCCCGCATGCGCAGCCAGGCGCCGGGCGTCACGCTGCACATCCGACCCGACGCGGCCGACGACCTGCCGACCCAGCTGGCCGCCGGCAGCCTGGACCTGGCCATCGACTACCTCCACTTCGACAGCCCCGAGCTCAGCTACGCGCCGCTGCTGGAAGAGCAACTGGTGGTGATCGCCCGGCGCGGCCATCCCGCCATGGCGGACGGACGGCTCGGCATGGCCGGCTACGCCGCCGCCGAGCATGTCACCTTTCCCGACCGCGCCGGCCGCGGCTCGCCGCTGGAGATCGTGCTCGGTTCGGCCAAGCTGCGCCGCCGCAGCGGACTATGCGTGCCGAGCTATATGTGCATCCCGGCCGTGGTCGCGACCTCCGACCTGCTCGGCACCGTCCCGTTGCGCCTGGCTCGGCAGTTCGCCGCCCTGCCCATCGTGTCGGCACCGTTGCCGCTGGCCATGCCGCCGCTGCAGGTCAGCCTGATCTGGCACCACGGCCGCGATGCCGACGGCGGCCTGCAATGGCTGCGCCGCCAGATCGCGGACACCGTCGCCGCGCTGACCGCGCAAGGCTGAGCCGCGCCCCGTCCAGCGACCGCCCATGTCCGGCTCCGCCCGCTCAGGCCGGCCGACGCGGTTCGACCGCCGAGCGTGATGCGCTACCCACAGCTGCGCTGCGCAAGGCTCCGCGCACCTCATACAAATTCAAATAATTCATAAAAACAAACTTCATAATTATTTGAAGTTATTAAACGTGCCGCCAAACAATGTCCGGACCACGCGCAGGCGCATCCCGGCTTCCCCCAGGCCGCCACTGCGACATTCCGTCAACCCGACATTGGATAGGCCCATGAGCACGCAATGGAAGTTCGAAACGCTGTCCGTCCACGCCGGCTATTCGCCGGACCCGACCACCCGGGCCGTCGCGCCGCCCGTCTACCAGACGGTGGCCTATGCCTTCGACAGCGCGCAGCACGGCGCCGACCTGTTCGACCTGAAGGTGCCGGGGCACATCTACACCCGCATCAACAACCCGACCCAGGAGATCCTGGAACAGCGCCTCGCCGCGCTCGAGGGCGGCATCGCCGCGCTGGCGCTGGCCTCGGGCCAGGCGGCCGTTACCTATGCGATCCAGACCATCGCCGAGGCCGGCGACAACATCGTCAGCAGCACGGCCCTCTACGGCGGTACCTACAACCTGTTCGCCCACACGCTGCCGCAGTTCGGCATCGAGACGCGCTTCGCCGACCATCGCGACCCGGCCAGCTTCGACGCGCTGTTCGACGAGCGGACCAAGGCGGTGTTCGTCGAATCGCTGGGCAACCCGGCCGGCAACGTGACCGACATCGCCGCCATCGCCGAGATCGCCCATCGCCACGGCGTGCCGCTGATCGTCGACAACACCGTGCCCTCGCCCTACCTGAGCCGGCCGATCGAGCACGGCGCCGACATCGTGGTCCACTCGCTGACCAAATACCTGGGCGGCCACGGCACCAGCGTCGGCGGCGCGATCGTCGACTCGGGCAAGTTCCCCTGGGCCGAGCACAAGCAGCGCTTCCGCCGGCTCAACGAGCCGGACGTGAGCTACCACGGCGTGGTCTACACCGAGGCGCTCGGCCCGGCCGCCTATATCGGCCGCGCCCGGGTAGTGCCGCTGCGCAATACCGGCGCGGCCATCTCGCCGTTCAACGCTTTCCTGATCCTGCAGGGCATCGAGACGCTGGCGCTGCGGCTCGACCGCATCAACAGCAACGCCCTGGCCATCGCCCAGCACCTGCGCGGCCATCCCAAGGTGAAGTGGGTGAACTACGCCGGACTGGAGGATCACCCCGACTACCCGCTGGCCAGGAAGTACCTGCGCGGCAAGGCCTCGGGCGTGCTCACCTTCGGCATCGAAGGCGGCCGCGAGGCCGGCGAGCGCTTCCTCGACGGCCTCCAGCTGTTCCTGCGCCTGGTCAATATCGGCGACGTGCGCTCGCTGGCCACCCATCCGGCCTCGACCACCCACCGCCAGCTGTCGCCGGCCGAGCTGGCGCGCGCCGGCGTGTCGGAAGAGACGGTGCGGCTGTCGATCGGCATCGAGCATATCGACGATCTGCGCGCCGACCTGGACCAGGCACTGGCGAAGGCCTGAACGCGCAGCGACACGCAATGAAAAGCCCGGCCATGAGCCGGGCTCTTTCATTCACGCCGTCCGGCCGCGACCGGAACGATCGGCGCGACGGCGCTCAGTGATGGTGGCCGTGCTCGCCGTGGACGTGCTGGTGGGCGATCTCCTCGGCCGTGGCCGCGCGCACGTCGACCACCTTGACCGAGAAGCGCAGCGCCTTGCCGCACAGCGGGTGGTTGCCGTCGAGCAGCACCACCGGCCCCTTGATCTTGGTGACGAAGTAGTAGCGCGGCTCGCCGTCCGGGCCGAGCCGCTGGATCTGGCCGCCGACCTTGATGCCGGGCGGGAAGTCGGCCTTGGGCATGGTGGTGACCAGCGCCTCGTCGCGCTCGCCGAAGGCGTCCTCGGCGGCCAGCGCGACGGTGGTCTGGAAGCCGGCTTCCTGGCCTTCGAGCGCCGCTTCGAGCTTGGGGAACAGGTTGTCGTAGTCGCCGTGCAGGTAGGCGACCGGCTCGCGGCCTTCGTCGTACACGAAGCCCTGGGCGTCGGTGACCTTCATGCGCAGGGTGACGGCGGTGTCTTTGGCGATCTTCATAAGTAGTGGGATTGCATGCTTTTGCGGGGGACAGAGGTTCGCCATTCTCCGCGGCACTGTCAACCCGACCGCCCCGCCTGCCGCCGCTCTCCGCAAGAGCTTGATCGAACGGGGATTCTTCGCGACCGGACTGTGCCGGACGCGACACCCGCCCGGCCGGCCGGACCGATTTGATTGGACAGCGAATGCCGGCCACGCATAATATGGTACCGGTAACTTATCGCTTGGAACCTTCCCGCCGCGCCCCTCGCTGCCGACGCTCCGAAGCGTCCGGACGACCCGGCGGCACCCGGAAAACGACATGGCCGACATCCAGCTTTCGCACGTCCGCAAGTACTACGACAACGGCTTCCACGCGGTGAAGGATTTCAACCTGCACATCGCGGACGGCGAGTTCGTGATCTTCGTCGGCCCCTCGGGCTGCGGCAAATCGACCACGCTGCGCATGATCGCCGGGCTGGAGGACATCTCCGCGGGCGAGCTGCACATCGGCGGCCGGCGGGTCAACGACCTGCAGCCCAAGGAACGCGACATCGCCATGGTGTTCCAGAGCTACGCGCTCTATCCGCACATGACGGTGCGGCAGAACATGGGCTTCGCGCTGAAGATCAACGGCGTGGCGCGCGGCGAGATCGACCGCCGCGTCATTGATGCCGCCGCCATGCTCAAGCTCGACAAGCTGCTCGACCGCCGGCCCAAGGAACTGTCGGGCGGCCAGCGCCAGCGCGTGGCGCTGGGCCGCGCCATCGTGCGCAAGCCGGCCGCCTTCCTGATGGACGAACCGCTGTCCAACCTCGACGCCAAGCTGCGGGTCGAGATGCGCGCCTCGATCGCCAAGCTGCGCCGCGAGCTCGGCGTCACCACCGTCTACGTGACCCACGACCAGGTCGAGGCGATGACCATGGGCGACCGCATCGTGGTGATGAAGGACGGCGAGATCCAGCAGGTCGCCGATCCGATCACGCTGTACGAGCGGCCGGCCAACCAGTTCGTCGGCGGTTTCATCGGCTCGCCGGCGATGAGCTTCCTCGGTGGCGACCTGGGCCAGGGCACGGTGCGCGGCCAGGGCTTCGACCTGCGCCTGTCGCCGCGGCTGGCGCAGGCGCTGGCCGCCCGCAGCGCCCAGCCGGTCAGCCTGGGACTGCGGCCCGAGGCGGTCGGCGTGCGCGGCCACAGCGCGATCGCCGAGGACGGCAACGTGGTCGGCGCCCGCATCGAGGTGGTCGAGCCGCTCGGCGCCGAGACGCTGCTGACCGTGCAGGTCGGCGAGGCGCCGATCGTGGTGCGCACCGACGGCCACCTCCGGCCGCGCGCCGGCGACGCGATCGAACTGGTGGTGGACGGCGACCGGCTGCACATCTTCGATCCGCGCACCGAACTGAACATCGGCCTGCATTGATGCGGCACGGGAACGGTAGGATGGAGCATTTGCTTCGACGGATCGGGAACCGACATGGCTGAATCGAACGCCACCATCTACGACATCGCCCAGAAAGCCGGCGTCTCGGTCATGACCGTCTCGCGCGCGCTCAACGGCACCGGCTACGTGGCGGAGAAGACCCGGGCCAAGGTGCAGGCCGCGGCGCAGGAGCTCGGCTACTCGCCCAACCTGTCGGCCAAGGTGCTCAACGGCAGCCGCACCAAGGTGCTGGGCCTCCTGGTCAGCGACATCCAGGCTCAGGCGATGACGGCCATCATCGGCGCCATCGGCCGGGCCGCCAAGGAGGCCGGCCAGGACCTGCTGGTCTACACCACCGCCCAGGTCGGCGGCGAGCAGCCGACCGCGCCGGACGTGATGCGCGTGCTCGGCGGCATCTGCGACGGCATCCTGATGGTGATGCCCGGCACCAGCGAGCAGACGCTGGCCGACATGGAGCGCGGCAGCCTGCCGGTGGTGCTGGTCAACTACTGGCGCACCGACACCGCGCTGCCGGTGGTGCGCGGCGACAACTACCAGGGCTCGCGCGCCGCGGTGAGCCAGCTGGCCGCGCTGGGCCACCGCCGCATCGCCTTCATCAGCGGCTCGCCGCACTCGGGCCAGAGCCAGGAACGCCAGCGCGGCTACCGGGACGCGCTGGCCGCCGCCGGGCTGGCCTTCGATCCGTCCCTGCTGATCGAGGGCGATTTCGCCCAGTCGACCGGCTTCGCCGCCACCCGCGCGCTGCTGGCCCGGCCGCAGCGGCCGACCGCGATCTTCGCCGCCAACGACGAAATGGCCTTCGGCGCGATGGATGCGATCAAGGCGCACGGGCTGCGCATTCCAGAAGACATCTCGGTGGTCGGCTTCGACGACATTCCCTCGGCCAGCCACGCCCATCCCCGGCTGACGACCGTGCGCCAGCCGCTCGACGCGATCGGCGAGGCCGCGGTCAAGCTGCTGCTGCAGCGCGCCGCCGGCGACCGCCAGGGCGCCAGCCGCATCGAATTCCCCAGCTCGCTGGTCCTGCGCGATTCGACCGGCCCGGCGCCCGCCGCGGCCGACCATCCCACCTCCGCCCTGGCCGAGCCCGGGCAAGGATAGCCGCCATGTCCGCCCCCCTTCCCCGCCGCGCCGGCCGGCTCGCCCGCCTCAAGCAGGACTGGCGCCGCAACAAGTGGGTCTACGCCATGCTGGCGCCGGTGATCGGCTACTTCCTGCTGTTCCACTACGTGCCCATGTACGGCACGCTGATCGCGTTCAAGGATTTCGACCCGGCGCTCGGCTTCGCCGCCAGCCCCTGGGTCGGGCTCGACTGGTTCCGCCAGTTCTTCCACGGCCTGTTCTTCGACCGGCTGGTGTTCAACACCCTGCTGCTCAACCTGTACGACCTGCTGTTCGGTTTCCCGGCGCCGATCGTGCTGGCGCTGCTGATGAACGAGCTGACCAGCTCCCGCTTCCGCCGCTTCGTACAGACCGTCACCTACCTGCCGCACTTCATCTCGGTGGTGGTGGTGGCCGGCATGCTGATCGACTTCCTGGCCCGCGACGGCGTGATCAACCAGATCGTCGCCAGCCTCGGCGGCACGCCCGACGCCTACCTGAACAACCCGGACTGGTTCCGCGCCATCTACGTCGGCTCGGAGATCTGGCAGAGCGTAGGCTGGGGCTCGATCATCTACCTGGCCGCGCTGGCCGGCATCAACCCCTCGCTGTACGAGGCGGCCCGCGTCGACGGCGCCAACCGCTGGCAGCAGATGATCCACATCACGCTGCCGGGCCTCGCGCCGGTGATCATGACGCTCCTGATCCTGCGCCTGGGCCAGATGATGACCGTGGGCTTCGAGAAGGTGATCCTGCTGTACAACCCGAGCACCTACGAGACCGCCGACGTGATCTCGACCTATGTGTTCCGCCGCGGCGTGCTCGAGGCCAACTACAGCTATGCCGCCGCCGTCGGCCTGCTCAACTCGGCCGTGGCGCTGACGCTGCTGGTGGTGTCCAACCGGCTGAGCCGCCGCCTGACCGGCAACAGCATCTGGTGAGGCCGAAATGTTAACGATCGCTTCAATGACTTATCGCTGCAGCCGGCCGACGCACCGCCGGCCCGCCGGCGCCTTCGCGGCTGAAGCCGCTCCTACAACTGCCGGCACCGTAGCGGGTGCGAGACCATGACGACCATGACCACTACCGAGACCGGAGCCGAAACCCCGCAGGCCGCCCGGCGCCGCTGGCGGCCGCGCCAGGGCTGGCTCGGCTTCCTGTTCGACTGCGCCAACGCCGGCGTGCTGCTGGCGCTGTGCTTCGTCACCTTCTACCCGTTCTACTACGTGGTGGTCGCCAGCCTCAGCCAGCCGGTGGCGCTGATGGCGCATCAGGGCCTCCTGCTGTGGCCGCAGGGCTTCTCGCTCGAGGCCTTCCAGCGGGTGTGGGACAACCCGATGGTGCGCAGCGGCTACTTCAACACCCTGGTCATCGTGCTCGGCGGCACCTCGCTCAACCTGCTGCTGACCTGCTTCGGCGCCTATGCGCTTTCGCGCCGCCGGCTGGCCTTCGAGACCCCGGCCATGCTGTTCATCGTGTTCACCATGTTCTTCAGCGGCGGGCTGATCCCCAACTACCTGCTGGTGCGCGACCTGGGTCTCTTGGACAGCCGCTGGGCCATCGTGCTGCCGTTCGCCGTCAGCGCCTGGAACCTGATCATCCTGCGCGCGGCCTTCATCGCGGTGCCCAAGGATTTCGAGGACGCCGCCCGCATCGACGGCGCCAACGACTTCACCATCCTGTTCCAGGTCTACATCCCGCTCTGCCTGCCCACGCTGGCGGTGGTCGGCCTCTTTTACGCGGTGGCGCACTGGAACGGCTACTTCTACTCGATGATCTACTTCACCGACCGCGACCTGTTCCCGATCCAGCTGGTGCTGCGCGAGATCCTGGTCACCAACAGCACCGATTCGATGATGACCGGCGCCGCTGCCGGCCGCGAGGCGATCGGCAACACCATCAAGTACGCCACCGTGGTGGTCGCCACCCTGCCCATCCTCGCCATCTACCCCTTCCTGCAGCGCTTCTTCGTCAAGGGCGTGATGCTGGGCGGGGTCAAGGAATAGCGCGCCCGCCGCGTCTCGAGACCGAAGCCATGCCCGCCCACTTCCATCGACCGCCCCGTCTGCTACCGGTAACCGCACTGGCCGCCATGCTGGCGCTGTGGCTGCCCGCCCAGGCCGCGCCCGAGCCGATCGCGCTGCCCATCGTGCGCCAGCCGCTCACGCTGAGCTGGTACGCCAACCTGCATCCCAGCGCCGCCACCTCGCTGCACGACCTGTCCGAGCAGACCGCCTACCGCGAGCTGGCCGAGCGCACCGGCATCCGCGTCGCCTTCCAGCATCCGCCGATCGGCGGCGAGAAGGAGCGCTTCAAGCTGCTGGTGGTGTCGGGCAAATACCCGGACGTGGTCGAGGCCGACTGGGCCGACTACCCGGGCGGGCCGGCCAAGGCGCTCAAGGACGGCATGATCGTGCCGCTGAACGCGCTGATCGCGCACCATGCGCCCAACCTGTCGGCGCTGCTCGACGCCAACCCGGACATCCGCCGCCAGATCAGCACCGACGACGGCACGATCTACTGCTTCCCTATGCTCTACATCGACCCGCGCGTGCGCAACGTGTGGGGCCGCAGATCCGGCAGGACTGGCTCGACAAGCTCGGCCTGCGCCAGCCGACCACGCTGGCCGAATGGCACGCGGTGCTGAGCGCGTTCAAGACGCGCGACCCGAACGGCAACGGCCGCGCCGACGAGATTCCCTATTCGACCTTCACCGTGCCCGGCGTCCGCAACGCGCCCGGCCTGCCGCCGGGGCTCTGGCCCTTCCTCGGCGCCTTCGGCCTCGCGCCCGAGTTCTACCGGTCGGGCGGCCGCATCCGCTACAGCCCGGCCGAGCCGGCCTACAAGGATTTCCTGGCCACGCTGCACCGCTGGTACCGCGAAGGGCTGATCGACCCGGACTACGTGTCGCAGGAGCAGAAGCCGTTCGACACCAAGATGAGCGCCGGCCGCATCGGCGCCTATGCCTTCTTCAACGGCAGCGGGCTGGGCCGCTACACCCTGCTGGCCCGTGCCGGCACGCCCGGCTTCAGGCTGGCCGGCGTGCCCTACCCGCGCGCCGCCGACGGCCGGCGGCACATCACCTATCCGCCGGCGGCGCAGATATTCCGCAACTACGGCGCCGCCATCAGCCGCGCCGACCGCAACGTGGTCGAGACCGTCAAGTTCCTCGATTACGGCTATTCGGCCGAGGGCAGCCTGACGCTGAACTTCGGCAAGCAGGGCGTGAGCTACACGCTGGTCGGCGGCGAACCGCACTACACCGACGCGGTGCGCCGCCATCCGACGCTGTCGGTCAGCGACGCGATCCTGCGCCACGCCCGGCCGCAGTACGGCCCGCTGGTGCAGGACCCGCGCTACCTCGAGCAGTTCTACGCGCTGCCCGAACAGCGCCAGGCGCTGGCCGCCTGGGCCGACGGCGACACCGACCTGCTGCTGCCGCCGCTCCAGGCCGGCGGCCGCAACGCGCGCAAGTTCGCCAGCCTGATGAGCGACATCGAGACCTACGTCGCCGAGATGACCACCAAGTTCATCCTCGGCCGCGAGCCGCTCGACCGCTTCGACGACTACCGCGCCAAGCTCGACCGCGCCGGCATGCAGGAGGCGATCGGCTACATGCAGGCCGCCTACGACCAGTACCGGCGCAAGCCGATCCAGGCCACGCTGCCCGGCCTGCCGTCCGGCAAACCGATTCCCGTCGCAACCGCCGCACCCACCGTACCCGCCGCCGCGGGCCAGTGATCCAGAGGAGCCCCCATGCCCAAGCATTTCCATACCATCGCCAAGCAGCCCGGCCTCAGCGGCATCGAGGACGCCAGTTGCCGGCTGCTCGACTTCGCCAAGCTCGCGCTGGCCGCCGGCCAGTCCCACGAGGACGCGGTGCCGGCCGGCCGCGAGATCCTGCTGGTGATGCTGAGCGGCCGCGCCAAGGTGACCGTCAACGGCCAGGTGTTCGCCAGCGTCGGCGGCCGGCCCAATGTGTTCGCCGGCAATCCGCACAGCGTCTACCTGCCGCGCGGCAGCCAGTACCGCATCGAGGCGCTGACCGCGCTCGAGGCCGCGCTGCCGTCGGCGCCGTCGACGCTCGACGCCGAGCCCTACGAGATCCGGCCCGACCAGGTCCGCACCGGCAGCTGGGGCACGCTCAACTACACGCGCCACTTCCGCGAGATCCTGACCCAGCCCGACGGCCGCCCGGCCGCCGGCCTGATCGTCGGCGAGACGCTGACGCCGTCGGGCAACTGGAGCACCTATCCGCCGCACAAGCACGAGTCGGAGGACGGCGGCGAGGCATTCCACGAGGAGATGTACTACTTCCGCACCTCGACGCCAGAAGGCTTCGGCTTCATCCGCCACTACAGCCCCGAGCGCGATTTCGACGACACCCACATCGCCCGCGACGACACCCTATTGTCGATCCCCTACGGCTATCACACCTATGCCGGCGCGCCGGGCAGCCAGAGCTACTACCTGTGGTTCCTGGCCGGCGACGGCCGACGCCAGGGCGTGAAGCTCGATCCGGCGCTGGCGTGGACGCAGAAGCTGGTGGGAATTGTTTGACCCGGAGCGAGCCCGGCAGGAGCGGCTTCAGCCGCGAACGGGCTGGTGCGGCACGACCGTTCGCGGCTGAAGCCGCTCCTACACGGCGCGTCGCTGCCGTAAGACGCATGACATCGAAAGAAACGCACGCATGCCCCCGACCTCTTCTCCCTGCAAGGCCAGGCCGCCCTGGTCACCGGCGGCGCCAGCGGCATCGGCCAGGCCATCGCCGCGGCGCTGGCGCGCGCCGGCGCCGACGTGGCCGTCACCATCAACAGCCAGCCGGCCGATGCGACGCGCCGTCACGTCGAGGCCGCCGGCCGCAGGCTGCATGAAGTCCGCGCCGACCTCGGCCGGCCCGAGGCGGCCCAGCGCGCGGTGGCCGAGACGGTGGCCGCGCTCGGCCGGCTCGACATCGTGGTCAACAACGCCGGCATCATCCGCCGCGCCGATGCGGTCGAATACGCCGAGGAAGACTGGCGCGCGGTGCTCGATCTCAATCTCGACGCGGTCTGGCGGCTGTCGCAGGCGGCCGGCAGCCACATGCTGGCGCATGGCGGCGGCAAGATCGTCAACATCGCCTCGCTGCTGAGCTTCCAGGGCGGCATCCGGGTGCCGGCCTACGCCGCCAGCAAGCACGCGGTGCTCGGCCTGACCCGCGCGCTGGCCAACGAGTGGGCCGCGCGCGGCGTCAACGTCAACGCCATCGCGCCCGGCTACATCGCCACCGCCAACACCGCCGCGCTGCGCGCCGACGAGACGCGCAACCGGCAGATCCTCGAACGCATCCCGGCCGGCCGCTGGGGCGAGCCGGACGACCTGGCCGGCGCCGCGGTGTTCCTGTCTTCGCGCGCGGCCGACTATGTCCACGGCCAGGTGCTGGCGGTGGACGGCGGCTGGATGGCGCGCTGAAGCGGCCGATCGGCGGCGCCGCCGGGAACAGCCTCGGCCAACTTCGATGCCGACCGGCTCGGCCGCGCTGCCGCCCGAACGCCGGCGCGAGACGGCGCACCGCGACATGCTCGGGCTCTATCGCGTGCCGGAAACGCTGACCGGGCAATTCCCCGCCAGGCTGTTCGAGCGCTGCACCTCCGGCGGCGGCCGGGTTGAACCGGCGGCGGGATGGGATCGGACTGCCGGGCCATGCCTCCTCGCGTCGGACCCGCCATCGGGCGCGGACTCAGGACGGCAGCGGCTCCGCCGGCCACCACACCGCCAGCCAGACGGTGCGCGGCGCGGTGAAGGTCACCCGGTGGCGCCGGTGCGGCGCGATCGGCAGGTAGTCGCCGCGGCGCAGCGCGCGGTCGGCCGCCTCGTCCTCGAAGCGCAGGCCGGCCTCGCCTTCGAGCAGCAGCACCCATTCCCAGTCGTCCTGGTCGTACCACCGGCCGGCGGGCGTCGCCTGTCCGTCCGACACGATGCGCTCGATGCGCACGCCGCCTTGCGACATCAGCGTGGTGAAGATTTCGTCGGGGACGGCGGCGGGCAGGTCGGTGAACAGGTTGTCCATGTCGAAGGCTGTGGCGGGGGAAGGGATTGGGGAAACCTGACAGGAGAGATGCGGGAAGGACAGCGAAATGTGAGAAGAGAAAGGTGAAAGGTGGCCCCCTAGCCCCCCGGATGCGGGGAAGGAACTGCAACACCGGGCCATGACGATCGCTGCGCTTACCCTCTCCCGCCCGGAGAGGACAGGGTGAGGGAGTGGCGGTTCAGGATGAAATGCCGGTCAGCGAATGCTTTACGGTCGCTCCCTCACCCCCGCCCTCTCCCGGAGGGAGAGGGAGCAGGCAGCTCGGTCGGGCGCGACGCATGATGAAATCACCTGCCGCCTGCCGCCTGCCGCCTGCCGCCTCACACCTCACACCTCACACCTCACACCTCACACCTCACACCTCACACCTCACACCTCACACCTCACACCTCACACCTCACACCCTAGGCCGCGCTGAGCTTGAAGAATCCCGACTGCCGCAGCAAAGCCTCGGCCAGGTCGCGCACCTCCTCGGCGGTGGCCGACAGCTCTTCGGCGGTGACGGCGTTCTGCTGCACCGCCTGCGACAGGTAGCTCATGGTGCTGTTGATCTGTAGCGCGCTGCCGGCCTGTTCGGCCGAATTGCGCGAGATCGCATCGACCAGCTCGGCGGTATGGTGGATCGACGGCAGCAACTGGTTCAGCACCTGGCCGGCGCGCTCGGCGGCCTGCACGCTGTCGGTCGCCATGGTGCCGACCTCGCGCGCCGCCTGGCCCGAGCGCTCGGCCAGCTTGCGCACCTCGCCGGCCACCACCGCGAAGCCCTTGCCGTGCTGGCCGGCGCGCGCCGCCTCGATGGCGGCGTTGAGCGCCAGCAGATTGGTCTGGTAGGCGATCTCGTCGACGTAGCCGATGCGGTCGGCCACCGTGCGCATGGCATTCACCGTGGCGCGCACCGCGTAGTCGCCCTCGCCCGCCTCCTGGCTCGACCGCGCGGCGATGTCGGCGGTCCGGCGCGCGTGCTCGCTGTTGGCGCTGACCGCCGCGGCGATCTGCTGCATGGTGGCGGCGGTCTCCTCGATGCCGGCCGCCTGCTCGCTGGTGGCCTGCGCCACCGCCTCCGATGCGGTGCAGACCTGCCGGGCGGCGTCGTGCAGCAGCGCCGCCTCGGCCTGCAGCTCGGCGGCGGTGCGCGCCAGGCTCTCGACCATGTGGCGCATGGCGGCCAGCACGCTGCTGCGGTCGCCCGGCCGCAGCGCGATCGGCTGGTCCAGATCGCCCTCGGCCACCCGCCGGGCGATCGCCTCCACCTCGTCGGGCTCGCCACCGAGGCTGCGCAGCAGCCGGCTGCTGATCCACCACAGCAGCAGCACGGTCAGCAGGCCAACCAGCACGGCGCAGCCCGCGGTGCCGGCCAGCGCAGCGCTGGCGGTCGCCAGCTTGCTTTCGGCGAGCTGGTCGATGCGGCCGAGCAGGCGGTCGTGCAGCGCATGCAGGCTATCGATGCGCGCGCTGGCGATGCCGAACCAGTGGCCCGGATCGATGCCGGCCGGTTCGGCCAGCGCCTGGTCGCGCAACCGGCGAGTCTCGCGGAACGAGCGATCCTCGCGCCGCTGGCGGTAGTCGGCCGCCAGATCGGGCGCGGCGAACAGCAGGAATTCGCGCTCGCAGCCATCCTGCCGCGCCGCCGCCGCCAGCACGCGGTCGCGGCCGCCGGCAGCGAACTGGCCGGCGCTGAGCACGCCGTTGAGCATGCCGCGCTCGCGCGCCGATTCCTCCTTGAGGCAGAGCAGCGCCAGCAGGGCCATCTCGTCGCGCAGCAGTTCGGGCTCGCGCGTGCGCCGGGCCGCCTCGCCAGCCAGGCCGAGCAGGCCGGCGATCTGTTCGCTGTAGCCGTCGAAATTGGCCACCGCCGTGCCGGCCGCGACCGCGCCGCCGTCGGCCGCCTGGCGCAGCCGCGCCACCGCCTGGTCCAGTTGCTCCGGCACCGCCGCGCCGCCCTGGCGCTGCAGCGCGGCCAGCGCCTGGTCGGAGGCGCCGCGCGCCTGCGCCAGCAGGCCGCCGGCGTCGCCGGCGCCGGCCAGCTTGCCGGCGGTGCGGCCGCGCTCGGTCTGCAGCGCGTGGGCGGCCAGGCTGCTCAGGCGGATCAGCACCACCTGGTCGCGGGTTTCGCGCATCGCCGCGACGGTGCCGGCGGCGTCGTATACCACCGCGGCGGCCATCGCGACGAAGCCCGCCATCGGCACGCCGGCCAGCAGCGCCAGCCGGGTCCGGAAACTGATTCTGGCCATCGGGGTTCTCCGTACCGGCCGTCAGGCGAGCCGGAAGCGGCCGACGATGCCGGCCATTAGGCCCGACAGCTGGCTCAGGTTGTGCGCCAGCTCGGCGGCCTGCTGCACCGCGCGGCTGTTCTCCTCGGTCATCTGGGCGATGCGCTCGATCGCCTGCGCCACCGTCTCGCTGGCGACCTTCTGCTCGCCCATGGCGACCGCGATCTCGCGCGCGGCGTCGAGCGTGCCGACGGTGCCGCCGTGGATCTGGCCCAGCGCGGCCGACACCTCGCCGACCAGGCCGACGCCCTGCTCCATGCGCTCGCTCGATTCGCGCATGGCACGCGCGGCCGAGTCGGTATCGGAACGGATCGCCGCCACCAGCTGGCTGATGTCGCGCGTCGCGTTGGCGGCGCGCTCGGCCAGCTTGCGCACCTCGTCGGCCACCACCGCGAAGCCGCGGCCCTGCTCGCCGGCCCGCGCCGCCTCGATGGCGGCGTTGAGCGCCAGCAGGTTGGTCTGGTCGGCGATGTCGCGGATGGTGCCGACGATGCCGTCGATCTGGCTCGAGCGCTGCGACAGCTGGACGATGGTGCCGGCCGCGTCGCTGACCGCGCTGTCGACGCGGCGCATCTGGTCGGCCGCGGCGGCGGCCACCTCGCGGCCGCGCACCGAGCATTCCTGCGCGTCGTGGGCCTTGACCTCGCTCTCCTGGCTCGAGGCCGCCATGGTGGCGATGCTGACGGTGACCTGCTCGACCGAGGCGGCGATGCCGTTGACCGATTCGGCCTGGCTGTGAGTGGCGGTCGAGACCTGGTCGGTGGTGTCGGCCAGCGAGCCCGAGGCCCGCGCCACCGCGTCGGCGCACTGGTCGACCTCGCGCACAGTGCGCTGGAAAGTGTCGACCAGCGCATTGAAGGCCCCGGCGATGCGGGCGATCTCGTCGTTGCCCTGCACCTGGGCGTGCAGGGTCAGGTCGAGCGAGTCGCGCAGCCGGCTCATCAGCGATTCGACCTGGGCCACCGGCCCGGCGATCGCCTGAGCGATGCGCCAGGCCAGGAACACGGTGAAGGCCAGCACCGCCAGCGCCACCGTCAGGCTGGTCCACAGCACGGTACGCGCGGTGGCCAGCTCGCTCTCGGCCTCGCTGCGGATGTCGGCCAGCAGCGCGTCGCGCACCGCCAGGAGGCCGTCGAGCCGCTGCGAGGCGGTGGCGAACCACTGTTTGGGATCGACCCCGAACTGGCCATCGGCCGCCTTGTCCTGCGCCAGCTGGCGCAACCGGCGCGTCTCGGCGAAGGCCGGCTCCTGGCCGCGCTGGCGGTAGGCGTCGATCACCGCCGCCTCGGCCAGCGCCAGGAACTGCTGCTCGCAGCTCTCCTGCCGCGCCACGGCGGCGGTCAGCCGGGCCTGGGCGGCCGGCGCGAACTGGTTGGCGGTGAACACTCCATTGAGCAGGCCGCGCTCGCGCGCCGACTGTTCCATCACGCACAGCAGCGCCACCAGCGACATGCCGCGCCGCATCAGGCCGGCGTCGGCGGTCTCGCGCGCCACCGTCTGGGCCAGGCCCGACGCCTCGCCGACCCAGCCGCTGTAGCGGTCGAAGGCCTTGGCCGGCTCGATCGACCTGCCGTCGACCTCGCCGCGCAGCGCGGCGAGTCCGCCGAGCGCCTGCTCGGAGGCCGCCAGCGCCTCGCCTACCCGCTCCGGCAGCGCGGCGCCGGCGACGAACTGCTGCAGCGTGGTGCGCGCCGCGTCGGTCTTGCCGCGCGCGGCGGCCAGCGCCGTGCCGTCGGCGCCGCCGGCGGCCAGGAAGCCGGCGGTATTGCCGCGCTCGCCCTGCAGCGCGTGGGCGAGGTTGCCGGCATGGCCCAGCAGTCGGGTCAGCGTCACGGTGGCGCCCATCGCGGCGGCGCCGGCGGCGTTCTTCCAGACGATGGAACCGGCGGCGACGAGCAGGGCTGCGAGCGGGACGGCCACCACGAGGGCAAGCTTGGTCCGCACGCTGATGGAAGCGAGAAGGGACATCGGGATTCCTCCAGTCGAACGCGAACGCCGCGGCGTTCCGATTTGGATACCGGTCACCCTCGGCAATCGCTCCCAGGGACGATTGCGGCCTTCTTCGATCCGGGCATTCGACGGGGTCGGCGGAGCTGCTTAGAAATATATAGGCCGTCCAGCCGGCGTCGCCCAGCTGTCATCGCCGGGACACGGCCAGCCTGCCGAGCATCGGGACGCCGCGGCCCGGCCACGGCCAACGACGAGCGGCCCGCCGGATCCGATCCGGCGGGCCGCGGCGGGCGGGAAAGCGCGCCGCCGCCGCGCCGCTACAGCGTGACCTCGAACACCGCGCCGGCCAGCGGCTCGGCCGCCAGCTGCGCGTCGCTCAGCCATTTGCGCGCACTGGTGACGAACAGCCGCTTCTCGTCCGCGTCGAGCACGCAGCTGGTGATCTGCGAGGCCGGCAGCTCGATGCTGCGCAGCAGCTCGCCGGCCGGGCTGAAGCGGCCGACCCGGCCGGCGCCCCACTGGGCGATCCACAGGCAGCCGTCGCGGTCGGTGGTCATGCCGTCGGGCAGGCCTTCGCCCTCGCCGAACTGGCGCCACAGCCGCCTGTTGCCCAGCGTGCCGGAAGGGTCGAGGTCGTAGGCGTAGACGCGGCCCAGCCAGCTGTCGTTGTGATACAGGGTCCGGCCGTCGGGGCTGAAGGTCGGGCCGTTGCAGACGTGGTAGCCGTCGTCCGCCACCATCCACTGCCCATCCGGATCGAGCCGGTACAGCCGGCCGTCGGGCCGGCTTGGATCGGGGTCGTTCATCGAGCCAGCCCAGATATGGCCCCAGCGGTCGAGCTTGGCGTCGTTGAGCCGCAGCTCGGGCCGATCGGCATGCGGCCGCGCCAGGTATTCGATCCGCACCTCGGGCTCCAGCCACAGCAGCGCGAAGCCGTCGCACAGGCCGGCGACGAAGCATCCGCCGTCCGGGTGCGGGATCAGCCAGCCGATCTCGGCCGGCATCGGCCAGCTGTGGCGCGTGCCATCGGCGAGGTCGAGCGCATGCACGGCCGGCGCCTTGATGTCGACGAAATAGAGCCGCTGGCGCGCTTCGATCCAGGCCGGCCCCTCGCCGAGCAGCGCCCGGGCCTCCCACAGGCAACGTACGGTACTCATGTCCACCCCGCATCGATGACGAATTCCTGGGCGGTGATCATGCGGCTGTCGGCCGCCGCCAGGAACAGCGCCAGGTTGGCGACGTCGGCGCCGTGGATGCGGCCGGGCAGGCAATGGTTCTCGTCCATCGCCCGCTCGCCGGCGGCGTCGACCCAGTTGTCCAGTTGCCGCTCGGTCATGATCCAGCCCGGCGTCAGCGTGTTGACGCGGATGCCGTCGCCGCCGAACTCGCGCGCCAGGCTGCGGGTCAGGCCGGTGGTGGCGGACTTGCAGGTGGCGTAGGCGGCGTAGCCGGCGACCTTGTTCTTCCAGCTGGTCGAGCCGAGATTGACGATGGCGCCGCCGCCGCGCCGGCGCATCGACGGGATGACGGCCTGGGCGGCGAAGAAATGCGCCTTGAGGTTGATCGCGACGCGCTGGTCGAAATACTCGGGCGTGACGTCGAGGAAATCGTGGCGGTCGTCGTTGGCGGCGTTGTTGACCAGCACGCCGATCTCGCCGAAGCGGGCGACCGTCTCGGCCACCGCGGCGCGCAGCGCCTCGACGTCGGCCAGATCGGCCGCGATGAAGTGCGGCGGCACGGCGGTGCCGGGCACGCTGGCGACCACCTTGGCGGCCGAGGCCGCGCTGCGGCCGACGAAGGCCACGCGGGCGCCCTGGCGGGCGAAGGCGGCGACGATGTCGGCGCCGATGCCGGAGCTGCCGCCGGTGACCAGCACCACCTGGTCGCGCAGGCTGGGGTAACGGGCGTAGGCGTCTGGGTTCATGGAAACTTCCAGGTCAGGTTAAAAGCCCTGCAGGAGCGGCTTCAGCCGCGAAAGCGCCGGTGGCTTCCCGCCATTCGCGGCTGAAGCCGCTCCTACGAGGACATCAATGCAAGAACGTCAATGCGACTCGCGCGGCACCGCGCTGCCGCGGCAACCGACCAGGAAATCGAGGTCGGCGCCCTTGTCGGCCTGCTGCACGTGGTCGAAATACAGTCTGGCGTAACCCGAGGCCGGCGGGGTCGGCGCCTGCCACTCGGCGCGGCGGCGCGCCAGCTCGGCGTCGTCGACGTGCAGGTGCAGCCGGCGGCCGGCCACGTCGACGCTGACCAGGTCGCCGTCGCGCACCAGCGCCAGCGGCCCGCCGGCGGCGGCCTCGGGCGCGGCGTGCAGGATCACCGTGCCGTAGGCGGTGCCGCTCATGCGCGCGTCGGAGATGCGCACCATGTCGGTCACGCCCTGGGCCAGCAACTTGGGCGGCAGGCCCATGTTGCCGACCTCGGCCATGCCCGGATAACCCTTGGGGCCGCAGTTCTGCAGCACCATCACGCAGCTCGCGTCGATGTCGAGCAGCGGGTCGTCGATGCGCGCCTTGTAGTCCTCGATGCTGTCGAACACCACCGCGCGGCCGGTGTGCTGCATCAGGTCGGGACTGGCGGCCGAGGGCTTGAGGATGGCGCCGTCCGGCGCCAGGTTGCCGTGCAGCACGGCGATGCCGCCGCTGGCCACCAGCGCATCGTCGAGCGGCCGGATCACCTGGTCGTCGAAGCACTCGGCTTCCATCACGTTGTCGCCCTGGGTCGCGCCGTTCACCGTCAGCGCCTCGCGGTGCAGCAGGCCGGCCTCGGCCAGCCGCCGCAGCACCACCGGCAGGCCGCCGGCGTAGTAGAACTCTTCCATCAGGAAACGCCCCGACGGCAGCAGGTCGACCAGCGTCGGCACCTCGCGGCCGAGCCGGTCCCAGTCGGCCAGGCTCAGCTCGACGCCGACGCGGCCGGCCAGCGCCAGCAGGTGCACCACCGCATTGGTCGAGCCGCCGATCGCGCCGTTGGCACGGATCGCGTTCTCGAACGCCGGCCGGGTCAGGATCTGCGACAGCCTGAGGTCGCTTTCGACCATCTCGACGATGCGGCGGCCGGTCAACTGGGCCAGCGCGTGGCGGCGGCTGTCGACCGCCGGGATCGCCGCGTTGCCGGGCAGCGAGACGCCGAGCGCCTCGACCATGCAGGCCATGGTCGAGGCGGTGCCCATGGTCATGCAGTGGCCGGCGCTGCGCGACATGCAGCTCTCGGCCTGCATGAACTGGTGCTCGGTCATCTGGCCGGCGCGCACCGCCTCGCTGAACTTCCACACGTGGGTGCCCGAGCCGATGGTCTCGCCGCGGTAGCGGCCGTTCAGCATCGGCCCGCCCGACAGCACGATGGTCGGCAGGTCGACGCTGGCGGCGCCCATCAGCAGCGAGGGCGTGGTCTTGTCGCAGCCGACCAGCAGCACCACGCCGTCGAGCGGATTGGCGCGGATCGACTCCTCGACCTCCATCGCGGCGAGGTTGCGGAACAGCATCGCGGTCGGCCGCAGATTGGTCTCGCCGAGGCTCATGGCCGGGAACTCGAGCGGCAGGCCGCCGGCCTGCAGCACGCCGGCCTTCACCTTGTCGGCCAGTTGGCGGAAATGGGCGTTGCACGGCGTCAGCTCGGACCAGGTATTGCAGATGCCGATCACCGGCCGGCCGTCGAAGCTGTCGGGCGCGAAGCCCTGGTTCTTCATCCACGAGCGGTGGATGAAGGCGTCCTTGTCGGTGCCGCCGAACCAGTGCTGCGAGCGGCGCTTCTTGGAGTCGGATGACATGCGGTACGGACCTCGGTCGGGTTGGGCCCGCCGCAGCGGCCGGCTGCGAGGGGCGGGGCATGAAAAGGCGGCAGGCCGCGGGGGCCGCCGCGAACGCTCCGGATGAAGAGAGGAGTGAAGAGGGTTCGGCCCGCTGGGCCGGCCCGCGGGTCAGGCCCGCCAGGCCGGTGCTCCGGCAGGTCCGCAGTGCCGCCGTCCAGCGGATTTCGCTGCGCGGCAGCCTGCCGGCTAGCGGGCTTGCCACGATCTGATACCGGTAACATAATTCAATTCGAAGCCAAAGGGCAAGCCGGAAGATCCTATTCCTCGGCCTGGCGTAATTCGAGAAAGCGGGAGAATGCGATGCAGGTGATCGGGATCGATTGGGGCAGCAGCAACCGCCGCGCCTACCGGGTGGCGCGCGACGGCACGCTGCTCGAGAAGCGCGAGGACGGCCAGGGCGTGCTGACGGCGGCGCAGCAGGATTTCGCCGCCTCGCTGCACGGCTGGATCGGCGACTGGCTGGCGGCCGGCCCGGCCGAGGTCTGGCTGTCGGGCATGATCGGCAGCCGCAGCGGCTGGCGCGAGGCGCCCTACCTGCCGGCGCCGGCCGCGCTCGACGCGCTGGCCGCCGCGGCGCTGCCGCTCGGCGACGGCCAGCGCATCGTGCCCGGCATCTGCCAGCGGCCGCCGCAGGGCCCGGCCGACGTGATGCGCGGCGAGGAGACCCAGCTGCTCGGCGCCTGGCGGCAGGCCCGGCGCGACGGCTGGTACCTGCTGCCCGGCACCCACAGCAAGTGGGTGCAGCTCGAAGGCGGCCGCGTGCTGCGCTTCCGCAGCTTCATGACCGGCGAGCTGTACGCCCAGTTGCGCGCCCACGGCGCCCTGGCCGCCTGCGCCCAGGGCCCGGACGACCACGATGCGGCTTTCGATGCCGGCCTGCTGCAGGGTATGGAAGAACCCATCCTGTCGGCGCTGTTCTCGATCCGCGCCGGCCTGCTGCTCGACGTCTGGCCCGCGGCCGAAGGCGCCTCGCGGCTGTCGGGCCTCTTGATCGGCGCCGAATGGGCCGCCGCCCGCCGGCTCGGCGCGCTCGGGGCCGGCCCGCTCCACCTGGTCGGTTCGCCGGCGCTGGCCGCGCGCCACCGCCGCGCCGCCGACGCGCTCGGCATCGAGACCGTCGTGCTCGATCCCGACTCCTGCTATCGCCACGCGCTCGCCGCCCTCGCCCATGACCACGCCCGCTGATTCCTCGCCGTTCGACCCGGCCGCCGCCCATCCGCCGCTGGTCGCCATCCTGCGCGGCCTGCCGCCGCCCGACGCCGCCGCGATCGGCCTGGCGCTGTACGAGGCGGGCTTCCGCCTGCTCGAAGTGCCGCTCAACCGCCCCGGCGCGCTGGAGGCCGTCGCCGCACTGGTCGCCGCCCTGCCCGGCGACGCCTGGATCGGCGCCGGCACGGTGCTGCAGCCCGAGCAGGTCGAGGCGGTGGCCGGCGCCGGAGGCCGGCTGGTCATCTCGCCCAACTGCGATCCGGCCGTGATCGCCGCCGCGCGTGGGCGGCAGCTGTGGTCGCTGCCCGGCGTGGCGACGCCGTCCGAGGCCTTCGCCGCGCTGCAGGCCGGTGCCCACGCGCTCAAGGCCTTCCCGGCCGAGGCGATCGCGCCCGCGGTGCTGAAGGCCTGGCGCGCGGTGCTGCCGATGTCGGTGCCGGTCTACCCGGTCGGCGGCATCGTGCCGGCCAATATGGCGGCCTACCGTGCGGCCGGCGCCAGCGGCTTCGGCCTCGGCGGCGCGCTGTACCAGCCGGGCGACCCAGCCGCGGCGGTGGCCGCACGGGCGCGCGCCTACGTCGCGGCCTGGGCCGCGGCGAAGCGGGATTGAGGCGGGAGGACGGATCGGCGGCCGCGGCGGCGCTCAGCGCGCGTCTTGGCCGAGGCGGGCGTTGCCGCCGATCTCGTCGCGCAGGTCGTCCCACAGCGCCGGGTCGTCGAGCGGCGTCTCGGCCGGCAGCGTGGGATTGGGGATGCGGAACAGCCGGCGGCCGTTCAGCTTGACGCCGCCGAGCACGTCGCGCTTGTAGACGCGGTAGCGGCGGTCGAACTCGCCCGAGCGGATCAACTGGCGCAGGCCGTCCTCGATGCGCTCGCCGAGCCGGCGACCGGCCTCGTCGGGCGCGACGAAGAAATAGCGCGGCAAGGGGTAGTAGAGCAGCAGCTGGCGCTCGATCGCCAGGCCCGGCAGCTGCGGCGCATGGCTGGCCAGCTCGGCCGCGATCTCGTTGGCGCCGCGCGAGAACAGCGCGAAGCGGCCGGCGCGCAGCATGCCGAACAGGCCGGCGTAGCCGTCGCCGGTCACCACCTCGAAGCCGGCCGCGCGCAGGATGCCGACGTCGGTCCAGCGCACTTCCTGGCCGATGCTGAAACGCCGCAGCGCCGCCAGGTCGTGCACGCCGTCGAGACGGGCCTGGGTCGGCTGCATGATCAGGAACAGCCGGTAGCCGGTCAGCCCCTTGTCGAGCGGGATGCGGATCGGCCGCAAGGTCTTCTCCAGCTCGACGCTGGTGGTACGCACCAGCACGGTCGGCGCGTGGCCGGCCAGCATCTCGGCCGTGGCGCGCGCCGCGTTCATCGGCAGGTCGTGCCGCTCCAGCACGTAGTCGCCCCACTTGTCGCGGGTCGCCTCCAGCGCGGCCGCCAGCAGCGACTGGTAGTACTCGTAGCGCTTGTCGGCCGCGCCCTCGGGCGCCGGCAGCACGTAGCGCATCGGCTCGGCACCGGCGAGACCGGCAGCACTCGCGACGAGGAGCAGCAGGCGGAGGATCAAGCGACGCATGGTCGGGCACGGACGGACGGGATGGGCGTGCTCCAGCATAGCCCGGCCGCCGCCGCCGGGGCGACCGTCCTGCGACAGGCCGTCCCGGTCATGCCGCACCGGCGCGGCGACGGCCGGCCGCCAGCAGCGCGTCGACCAGCAGGTCGAGGTCTTCCGCCCGCGTACGGTGGTTGACCAGCGCGACGCGCACCGCCAACTGGCCGCGGATGGTGGTGGTCGACGGCACCGCGATGCCGGACTCCTGCAGGTCGGCGACGAGGTCGGCGTTGAACCGGTCGAGGTCGCCGCCCGCCGCTTCGAAGCGGAAACACACCACGTTGAGCGCGACCGGCGCGACGCGGCGCAGCTCCGGCTCGGCATCGACGCGCGCCGCCAGCCGGCGCGCCAGCGCGCAGTTGCGGGCGATCACCTCGCCGAGCTTGTCGGCGCCATAGGTCCGGATCGTCATCCATACCTTGAGCGCCCTGAAGCCGCGCGACAGGTCCGGCCCGAAATCGGTCGGCCAGGGCTGGCCGGCGGCCAGGCCGCGCGCCTCGCGCCGCAGGTAGGCCGGCACGGTGGCGAAGGCGGCGGCGTGCGCCGCGGCGTCGCGCACCACGATGCAGCCGGCGTCGTAGGGCACCTGGGCCCATTTGTGGAAATCGAAGGCGACCGAATCGGCCTCATCGAGCCCGGCCAAGAGCGGCCGCTGCTCGGGCGACAGCATGGCCAGCGCGCCGAAGGCGGCGTCGACGTGGAACCACAGCCCCTGCTCGCGCGCCACGCGGGCCAGCCCGGCCAGCGGATCGATCGCACCGGTGTCGACCGTACCGGCGCTGCCGACCAGCAGGAAGGGCTGCAGCCCGGCGGCGCGGTCGGCCGCCAGCGCCTCGGCCAGCGCATCGAGCCGCATGCGGTGGTCGTCGTCGCAGGGGATCAGCCGCAGCGCGGCGGTGCCGAAACCGGCCATGTCCATCGCGCGCGACACGCAGTTGTGCGCCTCGGTCGAGGTGTAGGCCACCAGCGGCCGGCCGGCCAGGCCGTCCTGCCGCACCGCGCGGCCGAGCGCGCGGGTGCGCGCCACCAGCACCGCGATCAGGTTGGCCAGCGAGGTGCCGGTCACCAGCACGCCGCTGGCATCGAGCGGAAAGCCGAGCATCTCGGCCGCCCAGCGGATCACCTGGCGCTCGACCTCGATCGGCGCATGGTCGCGGCCGCCGAGATTGGCGTTCATCGTCGCGGCCAGCAGCTCGGCCAGCACCCCGACCGGGTTGCCGGCGCCCTGCACCCAGCCGAGGAAGCGCGGATGGACGTTGCCGACCACGTAAGGCTGCACCAGGCGCTGGAAATCGGCATAGACCTCGGCCAGCTCGGCCGGCGCCTGCGGCAGCGGCTGGCGCAGCTCGGCTCGCAATTCGGCCGGCATCGGCTGCCATACCGGCCGCTCGCGCAGGCCGGCCATGAAGTCGGCCATGTCGTCCACCATGCGGTGGCCCAGTTCGCGGAAGGCCTGCCAATCGGTCGGATCGAGGCTGTCGGCTTCGGGCTGGAAACGGGCGGGCGTGCTCATGGCGGGAACGTCGTGAAGTGAAGATAAAGAAGGAAGGCCGCGGCGGCGGCCGGCCGTGAGTCTACCGTAGCGGCGCGGCCGCAGCGGCTGTCATGCGCCATCCATGACAATGAAATAGCTCGATCGATTTATTGAAATGACAGGAGGCTAGCATCGGCGGTTTTCGAACCCCACGGAGCCTCCCCATGTCCCATCCAGCCAAGACCTCGGCCCGGCTGGCCCTGCTGCCCCTGGTCGTGCTGCACGCGCTGGCGCTGACCGCCTGCAACGCCGACGGCGAATCGCTCGGCGACGGCCCGATCCTGGCCGGTCGCGCGGTGCTGCCGGCCAACACGCTGGCCGCCGGCCCGACGTCCGGCCAATACCTCGCGGGCGACCTCAACGGCCAGGCCCCCCCGTTCGCCGGCCAGCCGGTGCAGGGCTTCTCGGCCGCGCTGCGCAACGCCGACGGCAGCTACCTGGCGATGGCCGACAACGGCTACGGCGCCATCGAGAACTCGGCCGACTTCAACCTGCGCGTCTACACCGTGCGCAGCCGGCCGGTCACCAACGGCGGCGGCGACGGCAGCGTGGCGGTCGAGGGCTTCTTCGAGCTGCGCGACCCGGACCGCAAGATCCCGTTCGCCATCGTCAACCAGTTCAGCGCCGGCCGCGTGCTGACCGGCGCCGACTTCGACATCGAATCGATGCAGCGGGCGCCCGACGGCAGCCTGTGGTTCGGCGACGAGTTCGGCCCCTTCCTGCTGCATGCCGATGCGCAAGGCGTGCTGCTCGAAGCGCCGATCGCATTGCCCGATTTCGAGAACCCCGGCCGCGAGATCCGCTCGCCGCAGAACCCGTACAACGAGGAAGCCAGCGCGCTGCGCATCATGAATGCCGCGCGCGCCCATGCGCAGGCCCACGGCGGCCGCACGCCGGTGTTCTCGCCTTACTCGGTGATGCTCAAGTACGACACGGGCGGCGTGAAATCGAGCCCAGACGCCCATTACGCGCGCGGCGCCAACACGCCGGCCGGCCTGGTGCCGGCCGCCTCCGACGTGTTCGACCTCGCCTCGCTCAAGAGCGCCGGCTTCCCGGTAGTGGCCTGGACCGTCAACGACAAGGCCAAGATGCTCGAGCTGATGAAGGCCGGCGTGAACGGGCTGATCTCGGACCGCTCCGACCTGCTGCTCGAAGCGGTGCGCGAATTCGACGCCAACGGCGACGGCCGGCCCGGCGACTATCTCGACGCCGACGGCCTGATCGACATCCGCAAATTCGACGCCCAGGGCCACCGCGGCAGCCGCGACCTGCGGCCTGAGAACACCCTGCCGGCCTTCGAGGCCGCGCTCGACAACCTGATGACGACCATCGAGACCGACACCGGCCTGAGCCGCGACGGCGTCTCCATCATCAAGCACGACCCCTACGTCGAGACGCAGAAATGCCGCCGCACCGACGGCCAGCCCTACGACCAGCCTGCCCAGGAAGTGCTGATCAAGGACCTGACGCGCGCCCAGATCCAGGCCGGCTATATCTGCGACAAGCTGTTCCGCGGCCCGAGCCAGCGCAACGACGCGGCGCTGTCGCCGGTATCGGCCGCGCTGGCGGCCAGCAAGGGCTACGTCAGCCCCTATGTGCTGCCGACCGCCCAGGACCTGTTCGACCTGGTCGCCGCCTACGTCGACTACTACGAGAACGGCGCCGGCCGCAGCCACCCGGCCGCGGCGCTGCGGGCCAGGAACGCCAGGCGCGTGCGCTTCAATATCGAGACCAAGCTCAACCCGCGCAGCGATGCCGACGGCCACGGCAAGGTCTACCGCGAGCGCACCGCCGGCTTCGAGCAGATCGCCGACGCGCTGGCCGGCGTGATCGTCGCCAACGGCATGCAGGCGCGCGCCGACATCCAGAGCTTCGATTTCCGCACGCTGTTCCGCGTGCAGGAGAAATTCCCGGCGATCCGCACCGTCTACCTGTTCGGCGACTTCCCGATCTTCGCCGGCGCCGGCAGCGACGACGGCACCAACCTGCAGGACGAGGCCGGCCGCAACACCGCCTGGCTCAACGGCCTCTACTGGCCCTACCGCAGCACCGTCGCCACGACCCCGTTCCGCGCCAAGCGCTCGGGCGGCTTCGAGGGCATGGCGCTGTCGAGCGACGGCAGGAAGCTCTACCCGCTGCTCGAGGGCACGCTGGCCGGCCACGACGACAAGACGCTGCTGATCCACGAATTCGACCTGGCCAGCCGGCGCTACACCGGCAAGTCGTTCAAGTACCGGCTCGACGCGCGCGGCAGCAATATCGGCGACTTCGTGCTCTACAACGCGAGCGAGGGCATCGTGATCGAGCGCGACAACAGCCAGGGCGATCCGAAGGGCTTCAAGAAGCTGTTCAAGGTCGAGCTGGGCCAGGCCGGCGGCTATGTCGGCAAGACCGAGCTGGTCGACCTGATGGCGATCCGCGACCCGTTCGGCCTGTCGGGCCAGGGCGGCAACGGCGACGTCGGCCTGGGCCGCACCTTCGCCATGCCGTTCAACACCATCGAGGACGTGGTGGTGCTCGACGCGCAGACCTTGCTGGTGATCGACGACAACAACTATCCGTTTTCGGTCGGCCGGCATGTCGGCAGCAAGCGGCCGGACGACAGCGAGTTCGTGACGATTCGGCTGCCGCGGGCGTTGCGGCTAGATCGCTGATTGCGCTTCTTTGCCCGGAGCTGCTTATCGAGCGGATATCGGCGCGTCGAGTCAGATCGGCCAATGACCGTGCCACCTGGCGTGACTCCATTGCAACCGCTCATCCCGACAAAAAGGCCGCCCGGCGCGGTCTTTTTGTCGATCTCATCCATTACCAAGATATGGTAAAGAATAGTGCCCAAGATCCAATATGGCATCCGCTGTTGTTTGGCAGCAGATCATCGGCCCCGGCAGCTCTGCAATTATCAAAAGCACCGGCTTCAGACCAGGCATCGCGAGCAATGATGCAGTGTATTGAAAACGCTGGAAAATCAAGCCACCCCATGCGCTACGGACTTCTGCGGTGCGCGCGTCAAGCGTTGCATTCGCTGGCGGTTTGACGTTAAATGCCATTTGAATGGCGCCACTGCGGATCGATGTGGCGTTTATTTGCTTGCCGCTTATGATTAGAAATCTCGAGAAAAGGAATAACTGTGATGCGTATATCACTTGCATCGGGCTTGCTGGGGAGCGTCTGGCGCTTCGCAGTGGTTGCCGCGACTTCCACGCTGGTCGCCTGCGGCGGCCCTGGCGGCGATAGCGGTGGAACGACCAATCCCACGCCGACGCCCACGCCTGCGCCCGTCATCGGCAAGGTTTTCCTCAGTGCGTCGCAAAAATCGGTCAAAACCGACAACTCGGATTCCGCCACCATCACGGCCACCGTGCTGGATGCAAACAACACTGCGATCTCCGGCGCATCGCTGACCTTCAAGACGACGTCCGGCCAACTGGTCGTTCCCTCGGGCACCGGCGCGGTATCGGATGCCAGCGGCAAGATCGTCGCCACCTATAGCGCGGGTTCCGACCGCAGCAACCGTACCGACACCATCACAGTATCGGCAGCTAACGGTGTGTCGGCGCAATTGCCGATCACGGTGTCCGGTACGCAACTCACGCTGACTGCGGGCTCCACCGCTCTGACGGCACCCAGCGGCTCGACCCCGCTGACTGCCACTCTGGTCGACGCCGGCAACAACCCGATCTCGAGTACGCCGATCCAGCTGACCGCGGCCGGCACCGGCACCGTCTCGCTGTCGGCTTCCAGCCTGCAGACCGGCGAACAGGTCACGGTCACCGGCAGTGCGACTGGCGTTTCCACCGTAACGGCCTCCGCGCTCGGCGCCCAGGCCAGCGTCAACTTTACGGTGACCGGCGGATCGACCGGTGCGTTCGGCATCACCAGCCCCGCAGCTGCAGTCAGCAACCTGACCACCGGCAGTGATCTGTCGATCGTCATCAACGCACCCGGCCTAAGCACTGTCCGCGTCGCCACAACGCTGGGAACGCTGACCGACACCAATTCGGCCGCCACCGGCTCCTTCATCAATGCCGCAGTCGTGGGTAACACTGCGACGGTCAAGTTCAACTCGTCCGTGGCAGGCATGGCCATCGTCCAGGTCACGAACCCGAACGATGCTTCGATTACCGGTTCGGTGACGATCGCCGTGTCCCCGCCGGTTTCCAGTGCCGCCAATATCTCGCTGCAGGGAAATCCCAGCACCATCCCGATCAGCACCGGCAGCACCAAGAACTCGCTGTCGCTGCGTGCGACCGTGACCACGGCGGCTGGTCAACCGGTAGCCAACGTGCCGGTCCAATTCCAGCTTGAAAATACGGTCGGCGGCGGCGAGTTCGTATCGCCGGCAGTGGCCTTCACCAACGCAGTGGCCGGCTCGGATGGCAGCGGAGTCGGTGACGCAGTCGCGACATTCACTTCGGGCACCAAACCGTCCGGCCAAGGCGGTTCTGCGATTCGCGTCAAGGCTACTATCGTCGGCACGACCATCTCTACCGTCAGCAACGTAGTCATCAGTGGCGTCGCCAACTCGGTGACCATCGGCCAGTCGTCGGTGATCTCCGCCGATCTGACCAATACCGCCTACATCCTGCCGATGTCGGTACAAGTCGCCGATTCGGCCGGCAATGCCGTCAAGGGCGCAGTGGTCAACCTGAAGGTGCGTCCGGTTTACTTCTCCACCGGCACCGGCTGCTCGCCATTTGAAACCTTCGTGGCGGAAGATGCCACGGTGGCGCTGGGCGGCGCCGGCAACGGTAACGGCAACCTCGACGCCAACGAAGACGGCAACCGCTATCAAGTGCGCAACGATCTGGCCGGCGCGCTCAGTGGCCTCCAGATCGGCACCAAGGATGGCCAGTTGACGCCGACCAATGCCAACGCCGGTACGGTGCCGACTTCGGTCACCACAACCGACGACGGCACGGCCGCCTTCAACCTGACCTACCTGAAGTCCAACTCGATCTGGACCGTGATCGAAATGACGGCTTCGACCCTGGTGCAAGGTACCGAAAGCAAGCAATCGGTGACCTTCCGCCTGGCCGCATCGGAATCCGATGCCAGTAGCGACGGTAATACCTGCCATATTTCCAATTCGCCGTACCAGAAATAAGCAGGCACTCCCAGCATTGCTGCAGTAAACGAAACACCCCTCGGGTTATCCCGAGGGGTGTTTTCATTGGATCGTACTGATCAGCGCCGCTTCTCCTCTCCCCGCGCCCGCCCCGCCTTGCCGATCGCCTTCCACTTGGCCGTCTCCGCCTTGCGTTCCAGCGCCGTCTGCTGGCCGCGGCGCGCCTCGCGCAGGAGCTTGTGGTAGTTGAGCAGCCGGTCGGCCGGCACCGTCTCGCGCACCGCACAGCCTGGCTCGTCGCGGTGGCGGCAGTCGCGGAAGCGGCAGCGCCCGGCCAGCGCCGCGATATCGTCGAAGCTCGCCGCCACCTCGGTCTCGTCGGCGTCGGGCCGCCAGGTGCGCAGGCCCGGCGTGTCGATGATGCAGGCGCCGCCGGGCAGGCAGTGCAACGAACGCGCCGTGGTGGTATGGCGGCCGCGGCCGTCGCCGCGGCGCACGCCGCCGGTGAGCTGGGCTTCAGCCATCAGCAGCGTGTTGCTCAGGGTGGACTTGCCGGCGCCGCTGGAGCCCAGCAGCACCAGCGTCTGGCCGGCGCCGAGCCATGGCGCCAGCGCCTCGCGGGCCGAGGCGTCCTGGCCGTTCAGCGCCAGCACCGGGATGCGGCGCGGCAGGCGGGCGTGCAGCTCCGCCATGCGCTGCTCGACCGCGTCGCCGACGTCGGCCTTGGTCAGCACCGCGACCGCTTCGAGGCCGGCCGCCTGGGTCAGCGCCAGGTAGCGTTCCAGCCGGCGCGGGTTGTAGTCGAGGTCCAGTCCCATCAGCAGCAGGGCGGTGTCGACGTTGCTGGCCAGCATCTGGCGCCGGCCGTCGTTGGCGCGGCGGGCCAGCTGGGTCAGCGGTTCCAGCCGGGTGGCGATCCAGCATTCCTCGCCGGCATGAGTCTCCGCCACCACCCAGTCGCCGACCGCGAGCGCATCGGCATGGGCCTGCAGCATCGCGGTCAGCCGCGGCAGCGCGCGGGCCTGGCGCTCGCCATGGCCGTCGTGGACGGTGAGGTGGTCGCGCTGCACCTCGACGATGCGCATCAGCGCGCTGCCCGGGCGCGGCGGTTCGGCCAAGGCGTGGAGTTGGTTGATCAGGTACTGCGTCAAGCCGATGGCGCGCAGCGCTTCATAGTCGAAATCGAACATGGTGTCGGTGATTCCAGGGTCGGTTCGCCCGCAGCAAGCAGCGGCAGGCAGAGCCGCGGCAAATGCGCGCGGCGCGGAACGGAGCGGAAGTCGGCCGCGCGGATGCGGGCGATTCGGCACACCTGGACGATGGAATCCCGGAAGGGAAAGGTCGCGTCGGAACGGGGACGGGACCGGTGGAACGAGCGCGGGCGGAGAAGAGCCCGGTCAGGCGGCGGCCGACAGGAGGGCAAGATCAGTTCTACGCATGGGGGCTCTCCTGTGGCGGTTGAAAGGGAAGCGCAGTCTGCACGCCGCGGCCGGCGCCGGTCAAGCGCGGCGGCACCGCGGTTGCGGATCGCGCAACAGGCCGCCGCGGAGGCGCTACGACGGCCGGCCGTCCTCGGCCGGGAAATGCTGCGCGATCCGTTCGAGCACTCCGGCCAGACTGGCCTCGAAGGCGCCGAGCAGCGCGGCGTCCTCGACGCCGTTGCGGATCGCGTCCTCGAGCCGGCGCGAGACCTCGGCCAGCTCGGTCGCGCCGACGTTGGCGGCGACGCCGAACACCGTGTGCGCCAGCCGCTCGGCGGTGTCGCGCTGCTGCTGCGCCAGCGCCGCGCTGATCTGGGCATGGGAGCCGCCGAGCGCCTTGGGCACCTTGGCCAGCATGCGGTGGTAGAACTCGACCCGGCCGCCCATGCGCACCAGCGTGGTCTCGGTGTCGAAGCCGTCGAGGCGGACCAGCTGCGGTTCGACCGCCACCAGCTCGGCGCCGTCGCCGGCGGCCTCGGCCTGGGGCGGCCGCGCCGCCGCCGACTCGATCAGCGCCGCCGCGGCGATCGCCGGCGCGGGCGCGCCGCTCACCGCGCCGGGCCGCAGCCATTGCGCCAGCGTGGTGAACATGCGGTCGGGGTCGACCGGCTTGAGGATGGTGTCCTGCATGCCTTCACGCAGGCAGCGCTCGCGTTCCTCGACCATCGCGTGGGCGGTCATCGCCAGGATCGGCAGCAGGTTGTAGCGCGCGTCGGCGCGGATCTTCAGCGTGGCTTCGTGGCCGTCCATCTCGGGCATCTGCACGTCCATCAGCACCAGCTGGTAGTAGTCGGCGGCGCGCGCCTGCAGCATGTCGACCGCCTGCTGGCCGTTGTGCGCCACCTCGACGTCGAAGCCGGCGCTCTCGAGCAGCTCGACCGCGATCTGCTGGTTGATCTCGTTGTCCTCGGCCAGCAGGATGCGGTGGCCGTGCCAGCGCTGGGCCAGTTCGGCCGGCACGTCGGCCTGCGGCGCCTCGGCCGCGCCGCCGAACAGCGGCAACAGCGCGTCGACCAGGCTCGACTGGTTGATCGGCTTGACCAGCAGCGCGTCGATGATCACCGCCTCGGCGTGCTGGCGCGCCTCTTCGCGGCCGAAGGCGGTGACCAGCACGAACTTGGGCCGCTGCCGCAGCTTGGCGCGCTGCAACGCGGCGATCACGCCGATGCCGTCCATGCCGGGCATCTTCCAGTCGCAGAACACCAGGTCGTAGGGCCTGGAGCGGTCGTTGTCGTGCACCGCCAGCAGCGCCTCGGCGCCGTTGACCACCACGTCGACCTCGAGACCGAGGCTGTGCAGCGCGTCGGACAGGATGTCGCAGGCGACCGGGTTGTCGTCGGCCACCAGCGCGCGCAGGCCGCCGAGCTGGGTGGTGCCGGCGCGCTGCAGGTAGCGCGGCTGGGCCGGCCGGTCGAACAGCGCGGTGAAGCGGAAGGTCGAGCCGCGGCCCGGCTCGCTTTCGACCGCGATCTCGCCGCCCATCATGGCGACCAGCCGGCGCGAAATGGCGAGGCCCAGGCCGGTGCCGCCGTACTTGCGGGTGGTCGAGCCGTCGGCCTGGCTGAATGCCTGGAACAATCGCCCGGTCTGCTCCTGCGTCATGCCGATGCCGCTGTCGCGCACCGCGAATTCGAGCCGCACGCCGCTGCCGGCCACATCGCCGAGCAGGCGGCAACTGAGCAGGATGTCGCCGCGTTCGGTGAACTTGATCGCGTTGTTGGTCAGGTTGATCAGCACCTGGCCCAGCCGCAGCGGGTCGCCGACCAGGTGGCGCGGCACCTCGGGCGGCACCTGGAACAGGTATTCGAGCTGTTTTTCCTGGGCGCGCTGGCCGGTCACGGTGGCGACGTTGCCGAGCACCTCGTCGAGCGAGAACTCGACCCGCTCCATGTCGAGCCGGCCGGCCTCGATCTTGGTGAAGTCGAGCACGTCGTTGATCACCGTCAGCAGCGATTCGCCGGCACGGTGGATCTTGTTCACGTAGTCGCGCTGCTTGGCGCTGAGCTCGGTCTTCAGCGCCAGGTAGGCCAGGCCGATGATGGCGTTCATCGGCGTGCGGATCTCGTGGCTCATGTTGGCCAGGAATTCGGACTTCATGCGCGAGGCGTTCTCGGCCACCTGCATGGCCTGGCGCAGCGCGCCTTCCTGCTCGAGCAGGCGGTCGTTGGCCTCGCTCAGTTCGTGGGTGCGCTGGCGCACCCGCTCCTCCAGCACCCGTTCGGACGACTGCAGCGTCTCCACCAGCTCCTGCTGGGCGCGCTCCTTCTCGGCGCGGATCGCGTTGAAGCGCGCCGCCAGCGCCAGCGACAGCAGCAGCATTTCGAGCGAGGAGCCGATCTGCATGCCGTTGACGGTGAAGAAGTTGGTCGGCATCAGGCCGAAGCTGCGCAGCCCGGTCATGCCGGCCGCGACCAGGAGCGCGGTGAAGGCCAGCGCGAAGTACGGCGCGCTGCGCTGGCGGTTGCGCAGCGAGGTGAAGCTGACCACCAGCGCCAGCAGCATGGTGAGGCAATCGAGCGCGATGGCCGGCATGATGGTGTGGCGGAACGAGGCGAAGAAGCCGGCGATCACCAGCACGTGCAGGCCGACGAAGACCAGCAGCAGCCGGTCGAGCCGCGGCAGCTCGCGCGGCGTCTCCAGCACCCTGCGCATGAAGCCGATCAGCGCCGTGCTGGTCAGCGAGAACAGGATCATCGTGCCGATCTTCGACCAGTAGGGCGACCCGGGCCACAGGAACTCGTAGGCGATGCCGTTGTAGCTGGCGATCGACAGCGCGGCGCCGAGCGAGAAGCCGACGTAGAACAGATAGTTGAGATCGCGCAGGGCGAAGAACAGCAAGAGATTGAACAGGATCATCCCGGCCGCCAGGCCGAAGTACCAGGCCTGGCCCAGGTAATCGTCGCGCACGTGGCGCTCGAACGCGTCAGGCGTCCACAGCCGCGCCGGCACGTCGAGCGAGGCGTCGGAATTGATCCGCAGGTAGTAGGTCTCGGTCGCCTCGGCCTGCACCGTCAGCGGGAAGACGAAGAAGCGGTTGTCGTAGCCGCGCGCCGAATACGGCAGCTCGCGGCCGCTGACCTCGAGCGTGTAGCCGTCCGGCGCCGGCCGATAGAATTCGATCCGGTCGTGATGGGCATAGGCGATCTCGAGCATGCGCCGCAGCGGGGCCGGCGTCGGATTGCGCACGGTGAGGCGCAGCCACCAGGCCGAACGGGTGAGGCCGAAGTTCAGCGAATCGCCGGCGGCCGGCGAGGGCCCGAACGCCGCGGCATAGGCCGGCTGGCGCAGCTGGGTCAGCGTCAGCTGGCCGGTCGGGTCCTCGAGCACCTCGAAGTGCGGCGTCAACTGGACACTGCGCGCGTCGTCCAGCCGCAGCGGTCCGGCCGCAGCGGCCGTCGGCGCCAGCAGCGCCAGTGCGGCCAGCAGCAAGGCGCACAGGCAGGTGGACAGGACGTGGATACGGACGGGCATGGATCGGAGGAAAGGACGCATGGACGGCGGCAAGCGGACAAGGCCGCGCATCGGAACGTCTCATCCTAGCAGATGAATATCACTTTTCTTTTCTATTATCCCTTATTGAAAGCCCACTTATGAGATCGTCATGGCCATAGAACCTGATTATGAATTCGTCATCATCGGGAGCGGTTTCGGCGGCGGTGCGATGAGCGCCCGGCTGGCCCGGCGCTGGCCCGGCCGCGGCCTGCTGCTCGAGCGCGGCCGCGACTATCCGCTCGGCGGCTTCGCCCGCAGTACGGCCGACCTGGCCGACAACTTCTGGGCGCCCGAGGATGAGATCGCGCGGCCGCGCCAGGTACACCGGCGCCGGCTGGCCGGCAGCCGGCTGATCGGCCTGTTCGACGTGCGCCGCTTCGGCCGGATGGACACGGTCACCGCGGCCGGCCTCGGCGGCGGCTCGCTGATCTACGCCAACGTCTTCCTGCGGCCGGCGCCCGAGGTATTCGCCGCCGGCTGGCCGGCCGGGCTCGACCGCGCCGCGCTGGCGCCCTATTACGACATCGCGCAGTCGGTGCTCGGCGCGCGCGCGCTGCCGCCGGCCGGCGGCGAACAGGACCGCCGCCACCTCCGCCGCACCGGCGAGTTCGCCCGCTTCGCCGCCGAGCAGGGCCTGGTCAGCCGGCCGGCCGAGATCGCGGTGTTCTTCGGCCAGGGCTACAGCTACAACGGCGCCGCCGCGCCGACCGAGATGGGCGTTCAGGAGACCAACCGCTACGGCGCCCGGCAGACGTCGTGCACCTATTGCGGCGAGTGCGACCTCGGCTGCAACGTGCGCGCCAAGAACACCACCGACCTCAACTACATCCACGTCGCCCGCGAGAAGCACGGCCTGGTGCTGCGCACGCTGTGCCGCGCCGGCCGCATCGTGCCGCTCGACGCCGACGGCCGCGACGATCCGGCCGGCGACGGCAGCCACGGCTACCGCGTCGAATTCGACGACCTGGCCGCCGGCCGCGTGCAGTCGGTCACCGCCCGGCGGGTGGTGGTGTCGGCCGGCACGCTGGGCAGCAACGAGCTGCTGCTGCGCTGCCGCGACGTCCACCGCAGCCTGCCGGCGCTGAGCCCGGCGCTGGGCCGGCGTTTTTCCGGCAACGGCGACTTCCTGGCCTTCGCGCTCGACGGCGAGACGCAGATGGACAGCACCCGGGGCCCGGTGATCACCCAGTACACCGATCACCACCTGTTCGAGCGCATCGACCCCGAGCGCGCCTTCATCCTCGAGGACGCCAGCATCCCGACCCACGCGGCCTGGGCCATGGCAGCGGCACGGCCGGCGATCGAGCCGTGGGACAGCTTCAAGCAGTTCCTGCGCTCGGCCTTCCGCTACCTGACCGGCCGCGCCGCCGGCCAGGCCAGCCAGCGCCTCGGCGGCGCACTGAACGAACTGCTCGGCAACGACCTGACCCAGCGCAGCGCGGTACTGCTGTGCATGGGACGCGACCGCGGCGACGGCCGATTCAGCCTCAACCCGGCCGGCTGGCTCGACCTCGACTGGCCGCAATCGACCAGCCTGCCGCTGTACCGGGCGATCCTCGCGCTGAACCGGCGCTTCGCGAAGTTCATCGGCGCACGTATCTTCCTGCCGCTGCCGACCTGGCTGGCCGGCCGCAACGTGACGGTGCACCCGCTCGGCGGCTGCGCGCTGGCCGATACGCCCGAGCACGGCGTGGTCAGCGCACGGGCCGGCGAGCGCGGCCAGGTGTTCGGCTACCGCGGGCTCTACGTCGCCGACGGCAGCCTGATGCCGACCGCGCTCGGCGCCAACCCGGCCGCCACCATCACCGCGCTGGCCGAGTGGATCGCGCACGACCTGACCGGGCTGGCGCCCGACGACACGCTGGCCTGAAGCACGGCCGGCACGCTTCGCAACGCAGGCGGCATCGCGCATAGACGCGGGCCCACGGCGGAATCCCTACAAGACGCGGCCCGAGCCGCTCCGACGACGACCCGATGCGCCCGGCCGGCAGTTGGCCGGGCCCGGCGGTCCCCTGCTGCCATCCGACGCAGCCGGGCCGCGGCCGCCGTCATGCCCATAACTACAGATGAATCCGGAGAGTGAAATGAACCAGGATCTAGAGGGAGTCGGCATCCGCTTCGCCGAGGTGATGAGCGGCTACGCCAGCCTCGGCGGCAATACCTTCGAGGATGGCTTCGAGGCCGGCCGCGCGGCGGGACTCGCGCTGTCGCTGCACGTCGAGGTCGAGGTCGACGACGTCGCCGCCTTCCTCGCCTCGCCCGAGCGCGCCGGCCGGCTGGTCGGCCATGTCGAGGGTCCGCTGGTCGGCGGCCGCGCCGCGATCGAATCGGGCCTGTTCCAGCTGATGCCGGACACCGCCGACCGCGAGCGCAAGGTGATGGTCTACCGCGTGCTGTGCCGCAACGACGACGGCCACGCCTTCACCTTCGCCGGCCAGAAGGAGGTGCAGCACCATTTCGGCTTCGACCTGTGGCGCGACACCACCACGCTGTACACCAATCTCTACGCCGGCCACCTGGCGCGCGAGGACGAGGCGCAGGCCGAGCTGCTGGCCACCGGCATCCTCAGCCTCGGCGTGGTCGACTTCATGAAGGTGCTGCAGAGCCTGCGCGCCACCGATGCGGCCGGCCGGCCGAGCCCGGCCGGGCTGGCGGCCTTCGGCCGCTTCTTCGCCGGATCGCTGTGGGAGGTCTACGGCCCCTCGCTGCCGCCAGGCCCGCGCGAGGCGCCGCGCGTCTACGCCCGCTTCACCACCGAGGGCGTGCGCGGCGCCGACATCAGCCACCATCCGTTCAGCACCGGCGACGGCCTGGGCCTCGATCTCACCCGCTTCCGCCGCGCCGACTGCGACGACGTGGTGCTGATCGTGCATGGGCTCACCACCTCGTCCGACATGTTCATCATGCCCGAGCACCGCAACCTGGTTCAGGAACTGCTCGACGCCGGCTGGGGCGACGTGTTCACGCTCGACCACCGCGGCAGCAACCGCTTTCCCTACAACCTGTCGCGCAGCCGCGCCAACCTCGACGACCTGGCGCTGTACGACCATCCGGCCGCCATCGCCACGCTGCGCCGGCTGGTCGGGCCGAACCGCCGCATCCACGTGATCGCCCACTGCGTCGGCGCGCTGACCTTCGCCATGAGCCTGGCGGCCGGCCTGGTCGGCTCGGTCCGCAGCGTGATCCTCAACAGCATCGCGCTGAGCGCACACGTGCCGGGCTGGTCGCGGGTCAAGCTCGCGCTCGGGCCGCTGTTCTGCGACTGGCTGCTGGGCGCCGAGTACGTCAATCCGCGCTGGCGCCACCAGCAGGCCTGGTCGCCGGGCAAGCTGCTGGCGATGGGGGTCGACCTCTACCATCACGAGTGCGATTCGTCGGCCTGCCACATGCTCAGCTTCATGTGGGGGCCGGCAAGCCGGCGCTGTTCCTGCACGAGAACATGGCCCGGGTGACGCACGACCGGCTCGGCGACCTGTTCGGCGGCATCAGCGCCCACTACTACCGCCACGTGCTGAAGATGGTGAACAGCAAGCACGAGGCGGTGAAATGGCAGCCGGGCGACCCGCGCTACGCCGCGCTGCCGGACAACTATTTCGAGCGCGCGGCCGGCATCGCGACGCCGATGCTGCTGGTGCAGGGCCAGGAGAACCGGGTGTTCGCCGATTCGATCATCCAGTGCCATGCGCGGCTCGAGCGGCTGGTGCCGGGCCGCCACCAGCTGCACGTGTTCCCGCGCTACGGCCACCAGGACATCTTCATGGGCCAGAACGTGGCGACGGACATCTTCCCGCGGCTGTTCGAATTCCTGCGCGCCCACAGCGGTCCCGGCTGAAGCCGGCCGGCGCGGCGTCAGGCCGGCCGGAATTCCGGCAGCAGTTCGGGGAACACCAGCTGCGGCCTGAAGCGCGTGCGCGGCGGCGGCAACGGCAGCTCGCGCCGCAGCCGGCCGAGTTCGCGCAGCCGCGCGTCGAGCCGGGCGGCGTCGACGTACGGCTCGGCCAGCGCGGCATACAGCCGCAGCGTGGCGGTGGCGCGGTCGAGCCCGATCCAGGCGCCCTGCAGCAGCGCCGGCCGCGCGTTGAGCGCCAGCCAGTGGGCGAGCCGCTCGCCGGCCGCCGGATCGCCGGCCGCCTCGTCGTCCTCGTCGTGGCGCTCGATGGCGGTATGGATCAGCAGCCGCCCGCTCGCCTCGTCGTCCTCGATCCACCACTGCCGCTCCTGCTCGTCGAGCAGGATCAGCACCCCCTGCCTGAAGCTGAGGGCCAGGCCCAGGCGCTGCCCCAGCGTCTGGATGATGCTTTCCGTCCTGATGCTCTTCATCTCGCGTTCCTCTTCAAGGGATGGCTGCGAACCGATCGCCCTGCCTGAGTGGACGCCGTGCAGGCGGAGTTCCATCGCCGCCAGCGCGGCTATCCATTTAATGCAAATAGCATTTTCGCAAAAATGACACGCTCGGAAGATAGGCTGCGCAAGCGGCGAAAGCGCTGTGGGAAGATGTCGAGAAGCACACCCGCAAGGGCCGCCAATGCAGTCTGGACGCCATTCCGGCCGCACCGACCGGTTCCTTAGGTTAATCCCCTATTGGGTTATGCAATCCGATAACAGATAGTGGCCTCGGAATTTGACAAAAGCATAAGTGATTGATTGTACAGATCGGCGCGACAGCCGGTCGACGAGTTGGCGGCCCAGGGAAGCAGAACAGGTCCGATGTCGAACGGACCCAGGAAAGGAAGTGCAAGGCGGACGCAGCCGGCCATCCGACGGCCGGTAGCGATTCATCGCAATTGGAACTGAGCACACCCGGAGGAAGAAGCAATGGGACGATCTGCACACCCCATGTTGCAATGGGAGACAGGCGACCGAATAGAGGCGGCGGCAGCCGGGCTCGAGCACGTCGACACCGTCGGCGCGATGCACCTGCTGTACCAGACCGCCCGCGAGCTGGCGCCCCTGCCGGTCGACGTCCTCATCGAGGGCGAGACCGGCGTGGGCAAGGACACGCTGGCCAAGGAAATGCATGAAATGTCGGGACGGCCGGGGCAGTTCATCGCCCTCAACTGCGCGGCGATCCCCGAGACGCTGGCCGAAAGCGAGCTGTTCGGCGCCGAGGCCGGCGCCTACACCGGCGCGATCCGTTCGCGGCCGGGCCGGATCGAGGCGGCGCACCGCGGCACGCTGTATCTCGACGAGATCGACAGCATGCCGATGAACCTGCAGGCCAAGCTGCTGCGGGTATTGCAGGAACGCGGCTGCGAGCGGGTGGGCTCGCAGAAGTTCGTCCGCTTCGACCTGCGGGTGATCGCCTCGACCAAGCTGCCGTTCGAGCGGCTGATCGCGCAGGACCGTTTCCGCGCCGATCTGTATCACCGCCTCAACGTGGTCTCGCTGCGCATCCCGCCGCTGCGCGAGCGGGTGGCCGACATCCTGCCGCTGTTCCGCCGCTTCGTCGGCGAGGCGGCGCAGCGCATCGGCCGCAAGGTGCCGCGCTACGATCCGGCGCTCGATACGCTGCTGCTCACGCATCCGTGGAGCGGCAACGTGCGCGAGCTGCGGGCCGCCGCCGACCGCTGCGTGCTGGGGCTGCCGGTGGTGCACGCGGCCTCGCCGCTCGACTGCGAGCAGACGCTGCGCGAGCGGCTGCGCTGCATCGAGCGGGTGCTGATCCGCTCGGCGCTCGAGCGCCACGCCGGCTCGGTGCAGCGCGCCAGCCAGGAGCTCAAGGTGCCGGTGCATACCCTGTATTACCGGTTGAGGACCTTGGGGATCGAGTGGGCGAACTAGCGCGCAGGCGGACGAGCTGAAGGAACAGGCTGACTGCCGGGGCTGCTCGACCGGCAGAGGCGACTCGACCGTCGCTCCCTCACCCTGCCCTCTCCCGGGGGAGAGGGTTCCACGGCGCATCCCGGTCATACCTGCAGTCAAACCGGCCTGATGTTCACTGGCGAATGAGCGAAAGCGATAGCCTCTCTGGCTGGGGAGCGCCCGGCTTCGGGTGAGGGAGCGACCGTCGAGCGAAGCGATGCTTGCTCTCCTCATCTATTTCCCCTCCTGCACTTGACCATCGCTGTCGGCAGAACGCTCGTCGCCATCTTCCAGCGCCTCATCCGGCAACCTCTCCGCCGCCCTCCCCTGCTCCAGCTCCGCCAGATAAGCCTCCGCCACCTCCGCATCGATCTCCGGGATCTCGTCGGCCGGCGCATCGCCGCGCAGCAGCTCGTCGATCGCGCGGTACAGCAGCGCCACCGCCGCCAGCTGAGCCGACGGCACGTAGCGCCCTTCGCGGCCGCTGGCGTACAGCGCGCGCGCCAGCGGCACGTAGCGGATCACCGGGATGCCCTCGGCGCGGGCGACCTCGATCATCGCCTGCGCCGTGGCGTCGTGGCCGCGCGCCAGCACCAGCGGCAGCGGCGTCTGCTCGGGCAGGTAGTGCAGCGCCACCGCGAAATGGGTCGGGTTGACCACCACCGCGTTGGCCTTCTTGGTATTGGCCGCCGGCCCGCTGCTGGCCAGTTCGTGCGCCAGCTGGCGGCGGTGGCCCTTCACGTGCGGGTCGCCTTCCGATTCCTTGTACTCCTGCTTGATGTCTTCCATGCTCATCCGCAGCGAGCGGATGTGGAAATACTTCTGCAGGCCGAAGTCGACCGCGGCCAGCGCCAGGAACGCCCCGATGCAGGCGCGCTCGACCGCCTGCAGCAGCACCAGCGTGCCGTACCAGACGTCGGCCAGCGTGCCGGTCGACAGCAGCATCAGCCGCGGCAGCTCGCGCAGCGCGATGCGCCAGGCCAGCCAGGCCACCAGCGCCGACTTGGCCAGGTTGAACAGGAACTGCGACAGGCTGCGGCCGGAGAACATCTGCTGCAGGTTGCCGGCCGGATTGAACTTGTCGAACTTCGGCGTCAGCGCCTCGGGCGCGAACAGCAGGCCGATCTGCATCCAGGTGCCGATCAGCACCGCCACGATCGCCAGCGCCGCCACCGGCAACAGCAGCAGCACCGCATCGATCAGCGCGGTGCCGACGATCTCGACCAGCGCGGCGTCGAAGTCGCCGCCGATGCGCATCAGCGACAGCTCGATCGCGCCGGCCAGCCGGCCGCGCCACAGCTCGGCCAGGCCGAACGCCAGCTCGAACAGCGCCGCGCAGGCCAAGAGCCGCACCACGTCCTTGCTCTGCGCCACCTGGCCCTTGTTGCGCGCATCCTCGAGCTTCTTGTGGGTAGGCTGTTCGGTCTTCTCGCTCACCGCGCCCCCCACAGCCGGGCGGCGAAATCGCCGAGCCCGGCGAACTCGCGGCCGGCGAATTCCCACAGCGTGGCGGCGTAGATCGCCAGCACGAACAGCCCGGCCAGGCTCTTGATCGGCGCGGCGGCCGAGGAGACCTGCAACTGCGGCGCCACCATGCCGACCATGGCGAAGGCGAAATCGACCAGCAGCAGCACGATCATCGGCGGCGCGCAGTACAGGATCGCCGCCTTGATCATCGCGGCGAAGGCGTCGATCCACAGTTGCAGGCCGTCGGCGGTCAGCGGCGGCAGACCGTCGAGCGGCGGCCAGGCCAGGTAGCTCTGGTAGACGAAGGCCAGCATGGCCGACATCGCGCCGGTCTGGATCGCCAGGATGGTGACCGCCTGCACGGTGAGCCCGCCGAGCGCCGAGGCGTCGCTGCCGACCGAGGGGTTGTTGATCTGCATCGCGTTGGCGCCGCGCTGGTTGTCGAGGAAGGTGCCGAGCGCCTGGAACAGCCAGAACGGCAGCGCCATCAGGAAGCCGACCAAGAGGCCCAGCGCGGTCTCCTTCAGCACCAGCGCGGCCATCACCGCGTAGCCGAGCGAGCCTGCCGGCCACTGGCCGTGCAGCCGGTAGGCCACCGGCAGCGCCAGCGCCAGCGCGATGGCGTTGCGCAGGTTGCCGCGGATCACCGCCGGGAAGAAGGCCGGCACCAGCATCAGGCAGACCAGCAGGCGCGGCATGGCCAGCGCCAGCGCCGACAGCGCCTGGTACAGCGCCTCGATCGCCTGCGCGTTCATCGGCCGATGTCCGGGATCATCTCCAAGAGCCGGCTCGCCAGCCGCAGCAGCTCGACGCCGATCCAGCGGCCGGTGGCGGCCAGGCTGATGCCGACCGCGACCAGCTTGATCGAGAACGACAGCGTCTGGTCCTGGACCTGGGTCAGCGCCTGCACCAGCGAGACCAGCACGCCGACCACCGTGGCCACGATCAGCGCCGGCGCCGACAGCGCCACCACCAGCATCAGGCCTTTCTGGAAATACGCGAGGGTTTCCATCTCGGATAAGCCCCTTTCTTCACAAGTAGGACAGCGCCAGGCCGTGCAGCAACTTGCCCCAGCCGTCGACCATCACGAACAGCAGGATCTTGAGCGGCAGCGACACCGTGCTCGGCGACACCATCTGCATGCCCAGCGCCAGCAGGATGTTGGAGACCACCAGGTCGATCACCACGAAGGGGATGTAGAGCAGGAAGCCGATCTCGAAGCCGGTCTGCAATTCGGACACCACGAAGGCCGGGATCAGGATCAGCAGGTCCTCGCGCGTCGCCTTGGCGCCGGCTTCCGCTCCCCACAGCTTGCGGGCGGTGGCGAGGAACTGCTCGGACTGCTCGGGCTTGGTGTGCTTGAGCATGAAGCCGCGCAAGGGCGTGGCGGCGCGCTCGACCCGGTCGAGCACGCTGCCGGCGACCGCGCCGGCCTCCTCGCCGCGGAAGCGGTCGCCCATCTGCTGCAGCGTCGGCGACATCACGAACAGCGTCAGCACCATCGCCATCGCGTAGATCGCCATGCTCGGCGGCGCCTGCTGCACGCCCATCGCATTGCGCACCAGCATCAGCACCACCGCCACCTTGAGAAAGCAGGTGGTGACCATCAGCAGCAGCGGCAGCACGGCCAGCAGCGCAAGTACCAGCGCCAGCGAGAAGGGATCGAAGCCGGCCGCGCTCATGCCGGCTCGCCCGCGCCCAGCGGCAGCGTATCGATCAGGTTCGCCAGCGTGTCGATCTGCACCGCCAGCCGGCCGTCGACCTCGATCAGCTCGCCGCGGCCGACCGGCTGGCCGTTGGCGCGGATGCTCACCCACGGCGGGCTGGCCGCCGCGTCGAGCCGCAGCACCGCGCCCGGCGCCAGCGCGTCGAGCTCGGCCAGCGTCAGCGTGAGCCGGCCGAGGTCGAATTCGAGCAGCAGCGGCACCTGGCCGAAGCCGCCCGCCGCAGCTTCCGCCGCAGCGCCGCGCGGCAGCGCCGCTTCCATCTCGCCGGCCGCATCCACTGCCTCGATCACCGCTTCGTCCATCGCATCCTCCCATCCCAGGAATTCGAGCGCGGCCACCGCGCCCGTCGTCAGCGCGCGCACCCGCAGGGTCCGCCCGCCGGCCTTGATCCATCCTTCGCCGTCCAGGTCGAAATGCGCCGGCCGCAGCAGCACCGCGTCGCCACGGCGCAGCTGGCGGCAGCGCGCCAACGGCAGGCGCGCCGCGCCGACGGTGCAGCGGAACAGCAGCGGCAGCGCGCCGCCGGCCAGCGCCGGGCCGGGCCCGAGCGGCTGCCAGCCCGGCCGCGCCAGCAGCGCCTGCCAGGTGGCCGCCGCCGCCGCCAGCGCGAAATCGTGGCGGCCGCCGTCGACCGCGTAGAGCGACAGCGACAGCCAGACCGGGTCGGCCGGCAGTGCCGTACTCCAGGCCGCGCCGCGCACGCCGAGGCCGTCGCGCAGCGGCTCGGGCAACCGCGCGGCGGCCAGCGCCAGCAGCCAGTCGAGCGCGCCGGCCGGCGCCTCGCCCGGCTGGCCGACGTCGATGCCGGCCAACAGGCGCAGGCAATCCTCGCCACGGGCCAGCGCAATCGGGCCGGCGCCGGTCTGCAGCTGCAGCGAGACCGCCGGCGCCGGCGCGGCCGGATCCCACTGCGCCGGCCGCAGCGCCAACCGCTCGAGCGGATGCTGCAGCGACAGCAGGCGGCCGCGGCCGAACCAGGCGGCGAAGGCGGCCTCGGCGCCCGACAGGCGGCGCAGGCGGACCGAGGCGTTCATGGCTGCACCTCCAGCCGCACGCCGCGGCCCAGCCGCTCGCCGACCCGGCGCGCCAGCTGCTGGCGGCGACCGGCCAGCCACTGCCGGGTCGCCGGTTCGACGGCGGCCAGTTGCAGCTCGAGCCCGCCGGCCGCCTCGCAGGCCCTCACGTCGATCGTGCCGAGCCGCGGCAGCTGCAGCTGGAAGGCTTCGGCGCCGTCGAGGTCGAGCCGGTCGGCCAGTACCTCGCCGAGCTGATCCAGCGTGTCCGGCGCAAGTTCGGCCGCATCGTTGCGCGCCCACAGCCCGGCGATCGGCGCGCGGCCGCCGGAGCCGCCGCCGCTGCCGTCCTCGCCGCCGCGCGCGGTATCGGGCCGCGCCAGCAGCCAGTGCTGGAACTGCAGCACCTCGGCCGGCGCCGGCTGGGCCGCCGTCGGCCGGCGTTCGGCCGCCGGCCGGGCCGGCGCCGCCTCCGCCTTGCATCGCGATGGATTCATTCACTCCCTCCCCCGCCCATCCGGGCGATTTCCTGTTCGAGCAAGTTCAGCTTTTCCATGCCGAGAAAGGCCTGCCGCCGGTCGCGGTCGGCCGCGTCCAGCGCCGCGCGTGCCGCCAGCCAGCGCTGCGCCGCCTCGTCGCGGCGCTGGCGCGCGCTGGCCATGCCCTGCTGCATGCTGTCCTCCCAGTCGCGCCAGGCCTGCAGCTCGCGCACCTGCAAGAGACGCCGGTTCATCAACCCGTTCATGCGGCCCATGCGCAGCGAATTGAGCATCCGGGTGCCGATGCAGCGGCTGCGCGCGGCGTGGTAATCGGCGCCGTGCTCGCGCAGCGCCTGCTTGGCGCGCAGCAGTTCGGCCTCGACCTGCTGCAAGCGGCGGCGGCGGATCTGCTGCAGCGAGCGCAGCTGGCGCGCCAGCGGGTCGGGCGCCAGCTCGTCCTCCTCCATCGCGACGCGGGCGGCCGCCGCCGAGACGGGCTTCATCCATGGGCCTGCTCGGCCAGCTTGCACAGCTGGGCCACGGTGGCCTCGAAGGCGTCGGCGTGGTGGGTGTCCTGCCGCAGCAGCGCCAAAAGGCCGGGTTGCAGCTTCACCGCCAGGTCGGCCTGGGCATCGTTGCCGGGCCGGTATTCGCCGAGCCGGATCAGGAGCTCGAGCTCCTTGTGGCGCGCCATCAGCTCGCGGCAGCGCCGCGCGGCCGCGGTGTGCGGCGGGGTGGCCACGCTGTCCATGATCCGGCTCAGGCTGGCCAGCACGTCGATGGCCGGGTAGTGGCCCTGCTCGGCCAGCCGGCGCGACAGCACGATATGGCCGTCGAGCAGCGACTTGGCCTCGTCGCCGATCGGGTCGGACGGCCCGTCGGCCTCGGCCAGCACGGTGTAGAGCGCGGTGATCGAGCCGGCCCCGGCATTGCCGGCGCGCTCGATCAGCCGCGGCAGCAGGGTGTAGACCGAGGGCGGGAAGCCGCCGCGGGTCGGCGGCTCGCCGGCGGCCAGGCCGATCTCGCGCTGGGCCCGGGCGAAGCGGGTCAGCGAATCGACCAGCAGCAGCACCCGCATGCCGCGGTCGCGCAGCCCCTCGGCGATGGCGGTGGCGGTGAAGGCGGCGCGCGCGCGTTCCATCGAGGTGCGGTCCGAGGTCGCGCAGACCAGCACCGACTTGGCCACCAGGCCCGGGTCGAGCTCCTTTTCGAGGAACTCGCGCAGCTCGCGGCCGCGCTCGCCGATCAGGCCGAACACCACGGCGTCGGCGTCGGCGCCGCGGGCGATGGCGGCCAGCAGCGTGGTCTTGCCGCAACCGGGGCCGGCGAACACCCCGACGCGCTGGCCGCGGCCCAGGGTGATCAGGCCGTCGATGGCGCGCACGCCGGTCGGCATCGGCTCGGTGATGCGCGGCCGGTCGGTCGGCGCCGGCGCGTCGCGGATCACCGCCGCGGCCGGGGCATCGCAATCGGGCAGGGGCTTGAGATCGAGCGGCCGGCCGAAGCCGTCGAGCACCCGGCCGAACAGGTGCGGCCCGACCGCGATGGCGTGGGCGCGGCCCAGCGGGCGGATCTCGGTGCGCGGCGACACGCCGTCGAGCGCCGACAGCGCCGACAGCAGCACCGAGCGCTCGCTGAAGCCGACGATCTCGGCCAGCATCGGCGCCTCCGCCTCGTCCGGCGCGATCAGCTCGCACAGCTCGCCGATGCGCGCGCCGGGTACCCGGCCCTCGATCAGCGTGCCGAGCACCTGGCTGACGCGGCCGCGCCACTCGGGCGGCGGCAGCGCGGCGGCCGCGGCGCGCTGGGCGGCCAGCCGCGCCAGCAGCGGCGCCGCATCGGCCGGCGGCGGCAGGTGGGTCGCCGGCGCGTTCACCAGACCACGTCCAGCTTGCGCGGACCGTCGAAGGTCAGCCGGTTGCCGCTGACCGCCACCAGCTTGTAGCCGCCCAGCGTATCGCCGAGGAACAGCCGGTCGCCGCCGGCGGTGACGATGTTGGCGTTGCGGCCGCCGCTGACCTGGACGATGCGGAACGGCAGCAGGTTGATCGCCGGCATCACCGTGGCGCGGATGTCGAAGCCGGGCTTGTGGGTCTGCTCGAACTTGACCAGCAGCCGCTCGAGCCGGCTCTGCTCGTCGGCGTCGAGGTCGCCGCGCAGGGTCCAGCCGTCCGGCCCCTCGGCGAAATCGACGCGCTGCATCAGCTCGCGCGCCTTCAGCTCGGCGCGGAACAGCTCGGCCAGCTTCGCCGGCGACGGCGCTTCGGCCGCCGGGCCGGCCGCTGCAGCGGGCCGCGCGCTCACGTCGACCTTGGCCACGGTGGCAGCCCGCGCCGCGGCCGGCCGCACCGGATCGGGCTGGCGCAGCGCCCAGCTGGCCGCCGTGCCCCAGGCGCCGAGCGTGACGCCGACCAGGCCCAGGCCGGCCACCCAGCGCGTGGCCAGGCCCTTGCGGCGCGGCGCGGCCGGCGCCGGCCCGGGCGCCGCTGCGGCCGGCTGGAAGGCATACAGCGGCAGGCTCGGCAGGCCGCGCGGCCAGGGCGAGCCGACCGGGTCGAAGCCGAGCCAGACGCCGTCGAGCAGGAAGCGGTCGCCGGCCTGCAGCGCCACCGGCGCGCGCAGCGGCATGCCGTCGAGGCCGAGCACCTCGCCGTCGAGCTTCTTCAGCGTCCAGCCGGCCTCGCCGCGCGTCACCACCGCGTGCAGATCGGCGATGTCGGGGTCGAGCAGCATGACGTCGGCCTGGCTGTCGGCGCCGATGCGCAGCGCCTCGTCGTCGAGCGCCAGCGCCGCGCCGCGGTGCAGGCCGTTGAGGATGCGGAGTTCGAGCATGGTCGGGTTCTCGTGTCAGAGCGGCGGCGGGGCCGGCCGCGGGATCAGGTGGTGGCCGGCGCGTGCTGGCCGGTGGCGGCCGGGACGGCGGGGTGTGGGGCGCCTCGGCCGCGCCTTCGGGCAGGCCGTCGAGCGCGTCGTAGTATTCGGTCTCGCCGCTGGCCACGCTGAGGCTGGACGAGCTGCGCGACGGCGCCGGCGAGGACAGCGGGGTGTGGAACGGCGTGCCGTGGTCGGAGATCACGTCGAGTTCGATGCCGTCGTCGATGCCGCCCGACACGATCGACGGTGCGCCGCTGCCGGTCCCCTCGCCGCCGGCCGGCTCGCCGGCCTCGTCGCGCGCCTTGAGCTGGTTGAGCGCGTGCTCCAGGCCCGCCACCGCGGCCGGCCGCAGCGTCCAGGTGGCGCTGACCACCGCGCCCTGGGCCCAGCCGGTGGCCGGGTCGACCTGGCTCTGCTGGTCGGTCAGCTGGGCGCCGATGCGGTTGTTGATCATGCCGTTGGCGATATTGGCGGAGGTGCGCACCACCAGCGCGGCGAGGAAGGCGACGCCGTTGAAGTTGGCCGGCGATTTCCAGTCGCTCTTGTAGGTCGCGCCGGGCTCGTAGGACTTCATCACGTCGTTGGCGGCGTTCTCGAAGCTCTCGATCAGGCCGCCGGACAGCGAGGTGCCCAGCGTGAGGGCGGCATTGCGCGCCATCGTGTCGTGCGGCGCGCTGCCCGTCGGCAGCTTGAACCGGTTGGTGATCGCGGTATTGGCGCCGCCCTGCAGCAGGTTGCTCGCGCCGCCGGTCAGGATGCCGCCGTTGACGGCGTACTGGCCGGCGGCCTCGCCGAAGTGGCCCTGGCCGGCGGCGGTGATGCCGAGCCGGTCGAAGGCGGTGCGCGCGTGGCCTTCGGCGTCCTGCGAGGTATCGATGCGCGGGCCGCCGATCGCGCTGAGCGTCTGGCTCATCAGGTCGCGGCACAGCGCGCTGGCGAAGCCGACCAGCGGGGCGAACTTCAGCGACTCGTCGGCGTTGGGCATGCGGCCGTGGGCGGCGATGTGCAGGTGGTTGAAGAGCGCGGTGGTGGCGGCGCTGCCGGCGCCGGAGGCCAGGTTGTTGAGGATGGTCTTGGCGGCGGTCCAGGCGCAGGCCTTGACCAGCTGGGCGGTGGTGACGGCGGGCCGGGCATCCGGGGCGCCGCGTTCGAGGTCGATCTCGACGCCGTGGCCGGCCGGCGGCGTGCTGGCGCGCGGCGGCACCGTGGCGGTGGAGGGGTGATCGGACGGCGACTGCACCGCGTGGAACTGGGCGGCGCTCGCGCCGGGCGAGACAAGGGCCTGATTGGTGTGCATGGCAGCCTCCGGACTCAGGCGAAGCCGGGGGTGGCGAGATCGGCGAAGCCGCCCTGCAGGCCCGCCTCGGTCAGGAAGTAGTGCTTGCGCCAGTTCCTGGCCGCCGCGGCCTGCTCCTGCAGCATCACCAGCAGGGGCTCGGCCTGCAGCTCGGCCAGCGGAATGCGGCTGGCCAGCGTGACGTGGCCGTTGCTGGGCAGCGCGCAGAAGATCGACTCGCCGCTGCCGTAGAGGAACAGGTTGCTGCCCAGCACCGCGCGGTAGGCCTGCGCCGCGAGCCAGGGCTCGGGCTCGCCGAAGTCGCAGTAGACGGTGACGGTTTCGGGCGCGACCAGCGGATCGCAGTTCAGGGTGAAGACCACCTCGTCGAGCACGAGCTGGCCGCGCTGGATCAGGGCGGTGGCGTCGTCGAAGCCGATCAGCTTGCAGAAGGCTTCGATCACGCCGGCGTAGCGGGTGTCACTCATCGTCTTGTCTCCTCGGTCCGGCCTGGGTGGCGGGTTCGGGAGTTGAGTGACAGCACGAAGGGGAGAGTTCATCGCGCGCCGGCAGCTAGGAGCCGATCGTCTTTCAACCCAACAAGTAGCAACTCGATCGGATGGCGGCGCTCACAAGAAGACCTACCGGATTTACTGCGAGGAAGGTCTGAATCTTCGGCGCAAACGGCCAAGACGTCATGTGGCCGCGGCGCATCGGCAGGAACGGCCGATGATCTCCAGTTTGAACGACTGCTGGAGCATGGATTTCGTCGCCGATCAGCTGTTCAACGGCCAGAAGATCCGGGCGTTAACTGTGGTCGATAATTTTAGCCGGGAGAGCCTGGCGATCACGGTGGACTTCGCGCTGAAAGCGGCCGATGTGGTGGCGACGATGCAGCATGTACAAGCCCTGCGCGGGACGCCGCGACGGATCCGGGTGGATAACGGCAGCGAGTTCATTTCTGTGGCGCTGGATCAATGGGCGTATGAGCATGGGGTGACGCTGGACTTCTCGCGCCCAGGCAAACCCACGGACAACGCGTTCATCGAGTCATTCAACGGCAGTCTGCGAGACGAATGCCTGAACGTGCACTGGTTTCTGTCGCAGGATGATGCACGTGACAAAATCGAACGATGGCGACAGGATTACAACGAATTCAGGCCGCACAGCTCGCTGGGAGACCTGACCCCGAGCGAGTTCCGACTCGCCCACCTTGAAGCTGGGAATTTCTAGTTTCGACCGCTCGGTTAAGCGGGAGGCGGTCACTGACGGGCTAGTATTAGACAATCAACGACCTGCCTTGTAGACACTGGTTTGGCAAGCAACGCTACTTACCATTCTTGAAGCGATGCTTTTCAAAAAGCATCACTCCAAAAAATCAAAAGCTCACTCGGACAAAGGTGAAGTATCTCTAGGGAACACCAAGGACATCTTCTAAAATATTATGGACCTCTATCACGAATCGATCAAAAGCTACAGCATCCCCACTTAACTCAATAACTCGCTCCCGTTGCCACAAGAGAAAGCTTGGCAAATACCATAGCAGTGACAAAGCACGCTTTGGAACCATGGCCTCATCCGGGATTTCAATAGACTTCAGCAGCTGGAGAAATTTCACAGCACCATCTTTAGAGAATACTCCCTTCGGAGTTGCCCCAAAAATCCGCCATCATCCCACTCAGCATCTAGCTGACCAACAAATTCCATTGTCAATCTCCTTGCCTACTTGATTCGTTCAATAGCATTAGCGGGAATCGAATCTTTAATCAGAACCTCCTGGTCCCGAATGGCCCAATTCGACATTCTACCCCTTGCGGGAAACCTTTCGACACATCGGAAACGTGTGAATCAACCTTTCTCAGATCAATGCGTACAACACCATTTTCACCGTATTTTTCAATTGCAGTATCACGGCTCTTAGTTGTGGAAATCCATTGTGTCTCACGCTTGCCGGCAACATGAGAAATTTCGCTATTGCCAGCGCCAGGAGCTCGAGCCACGAGCCCATCTACAGCATCTTCACCTTTAGCTAAGCCGCGATAGACAAAATCCCCCCTCTTGCCACCGCCAGCTCTTTAGCTGCCGTATTTAATATCCTTAACCCAGCGCCTTCAGCGGGAATCAGAGTTGACGCAATACCCTCCGCCCCATCAGCCAGAACCTGCCCCATAGAAATACAAGTTCCAGCCTTTGCACAGCGCCCCATCAACTCATGGTTTGCCGCAATATTTCCCGGCCCTAGCTTGAACAACTCCGCATTGGACAACTGACTGTAGTCAGGACCAGTAAAGAAGCTCGTTATTGCTTTAACAACATTCTTTACCGTACTCGCAAGAGTCTTCCCTCCAGTCTCCTTTGACCCCGAGGTCGGCTCCTGCACTTGCGGGCTCGGCCCTTGGCCATTCGCCTGCCCCGAACGTTGCTTCAGCGCCTGTTCACCCTTGGTGTACTGGCTACCAACTTCCTTCCACTCACCACAACCCATCGAAGTGAGCCCCCGCTTTCCGGGCACTTCGATTCAAACCCCGTCGGATCCGTTAAATTCGTCGGATTGTTCCACACATAGGTATACCGGTTGTAGCTCTGGCTATGTTCCGGCTCCTGGATGATCGCATCCGCACTTAGGAAGCGTGCAACCAAGGGGTCGTACACCCGGCCGTTCATATGCACCAAGTCCAGCCCGTCCAGCATCTCGTGGCCGGTGAAGCCCTTGTTGTCGGTCACGCCGTCCAGCGTATCCGGCGTAGTCGCACCGTCCAGGCTCCGCCGCTTGCCCCAGGCGTCATACGCCAGCTTTTCCTTCAATGCTCCCGCCTGGTCGGTGATCCCAATCACGCTGCCCAGTCGGTCGGCATGCGTCCAGTTCAACGTGGTCGTCGTCGTGCTGCCATTCACCACATCGATCTCGACACCCAGCCCATTAGGCCAGTAGGTCTTGATCGTCCAGATGCCGGCCTTGTTTTCCGCTTCCTGGCCGCCCGCGTAATAGACCGTGCTGCCGTCCTGCTTCAGCTGCTTGGTCCGTTGATGGTCCGGACCATAGGTGAACTCGCTCCACACGCTGCCCTCGGTAATCCGCTTGGGCATGTCGAAGCTGGTCCAGGTCAATGTACGGCTCGCGCCGCTGATCTGGTTGCCGTTGTCGTCGTAGGTGAAGGCGCCGATACCGGGAATGCTCTGCACGGCGTGCGGCCGGATCGCCGTCGCACCTTGCGCCGGGTAGACGTAGTTACCCGTACCCACACCAGTCTTGCTCAGCAAGTTGCCGATTGCGTCGTAAGTGAAGGCCTGTAGTGTCTTGCCCGTCACCTGGCTCTGCTTGAGCCGGTTCAGTTCGTCGTAGTCGAAACTCTCGATGAAGCCGGTGCTGCCGTCCCAGTACTGGCTGCGCTGGGTTACGTTGCCCAGTGCATCGTACTGGTAGCCCTCCTGCAGCCGGGCGGCGCCCGCCGCGGTCTTGAGCGTGTCGCTGGTCAGGCGGCCGGTATTGGGGTTGTAGACCGTATTGGTGCTCAACCCGTTGCCCAGGCTGGCTTGCAGCACCCGGTTCGCCGCGTCCTGTGCGTTGGCCTGCCACAGCACAAGGCCGGCCCGCTCGATCCGGGCCAGGTAGCCCGTCGCGTTGTAGCGGTTGTCGTACACCTTGGCCGAGGCACTGCCGCGCTGCAGGCTGCGCTTGGCGAGACGGCCCCAGCCGTCGTAGGCCAGCACGTCGATATAGTTGACGTCGAGATAGCGGGTCGCCATCAGCGGCCGGGCCAGGCTGTCGTAGCTCTGGGTCTGGCGATAGTCCTTGGCCGTGGGGGTGCCGGTATAGCTTTCCACCAATTGGCCGCAGCTCTTGGTGCTCGCGCAGCTGGCCGGCGTGGTGGCGTGGTCGTAGACCCAGTGGCTTTCCAGGTCCGGCTCGTAGCGGGCCGTCATCCGGCCCAGATCGTCATAGCTGAACTTGGTGACTTGGCTCGCCGCGCGCTGCTTCGGGCTGATTTGCTGCCACACCTGGCCCAGTGGGTCGACGTCGTAGTGGATCAGGCCCAGGTCAGGGTCCTGCAAGTCGGTCTTGCGGCCCAGCGCATCGTAGGTGACCTTGATCACGTTGCCGTTCGGATCGGTGGTCTGGCTCAGGTTGCCCCAGGCGTCGCGGCCGAACAGCGTCACGCCGGCCTTGGCGTCGGTGCTCCGCACCAGCAGGCCCAGCGCGTCGCGCTCGTCGGTCTTGCTCTGGCTCTTGGCATTGGTCTGGATCGTGACCAGGCCCTTGTACTGCGTGGTGGCACTGCGTTCGGTACCGGCTTCGTCACGGGTCGTGACCGCCGTCACCCGGTCGAGCGCATCGTAGGCCTGGCGGCTGGCCAGGATTGCGGCATCGGCGCTGTAGCGCGGCTGGTCGGCTTCCCACGGTCGGCCGCGGCTGTCGTAGCGTTGGTCGGTGACGATGGCACGGCCGTCGTAGCCGTAGGTCTGCGTGCGCAATACGTGGCCGGCGCTGTCGCGGTAAGCCAGGCTCGGCACGGCGATGCGGTCCGCGCCCTTGAAGTGGTCGGCGATCTCGACGTGGGTGGCGTTGACCGGGCAATTGACATCGCACTGCTCGAGGTAGTAACGGGTTTCGGTGCCGTCGGCGCGGGTTTCCTTGGTCTTTCGGCCGAAGCCGTTCACCGTCCAGGTCGTGGTCAGGCCATTGGGGCCGGTCAGGCTGGTCTGCACGCCGGTCTTCGGGTCGTAGCCGCGTGTCTCGGCCTGACCGATCGCGTTCTTCACCGTGGTCGGGAAGCGGCCCTTGGCGTCGTAGGCCACGTCCTCGATCACGCGGGTCCGGACAGCATTGTTGGCCGATGGGTCGAGCCAAGACAACGTTTTCTGCCTGACCAAGCCGAAGACGTTACCGGTACGGTCATAGCTGGTCACCAGCCGAAGCGCCGGTTTGTCAGGTTCACGCGTTTCTGTCTTCAGCAAACCTTGGGTGTCGTAGTCGTAATCAACCACACGCGGCACAGTCAAGCCATCGCGCGTCTTGCTGGCCGTCATGCGGTCGGGCCGGCCGATCAGCCAGGTCGTGGCGTCATTGAGGTAGGTGGTGACCGTCTTGGCCGTGTAGGTCTTGCTGCCGCCGGTGACGCCGCCGCTTACCGTCACATCCTGCTGGGTCAGGTTGCCCCAGCCGTCGCCATAGGTGTTGATCGTGGTGGTGGTGTCCAGCCCGCTGCCGTCGAGATCCAGACGGACGACCGTGCTTTGCTTGACGAAGGGGAAGACGGTGCCGGTGGCCGGGTTCTGCTTGTCCAGCGCATTGGCCGCGTCGCTGAGCTTCACGCCATTGGCCGCAGTGGTCCGACTGGCCGTCGTCATGCCGATGTACGGCCAATCCTGGCTGCTCCAGGTAGTGGCCGTCGTGATGACGGCACCGGTATCCGGATCGATGCGGGTTGCGTCGATACGGGCAAAGCCCAGGTGGCCGCGGCCCTGCAGGTCGATGGCCGCACCGGCGTACTTGTAGCGCGTCTCCAGCCAGTCGCCCTGGCCATTGCTCACACGCAGCGCCTTGACCAGTTGCCCGACGTTGGTCTGGCCCTGCTTGGGATAGGCATGGGCAATGGCCGTCCCATTGCGGTCCAGCGCGACGCGGCTGTAGACAGCCGGATCGTTGCCGGCGCTGTAGTCGATCTCGCTGATCCGGCCGAGGCCGTCGGTGACGCGGACCAACTTGTCCAGCGCCTGGCCCGACTTGGCCAGCGGCTGCGCGGTATAGATCTCCCATTGCCCGTTCAGGCGGTAGATCACGATGTCCTGGTTGCCGTCGCCGTCGAAATCGCCAAAGAAGGTACGCGGCCAGTTGTTGCTGGGCGTGTTCTGGAAATTACGCTTGGGCAGCGGCAGGTCCGGCATGTCCCAGCGCTCGCAGCGCATGTTCTGGCCCAGGCTGTAGTCGCCGTCGGAGATCAACCGGCACAGCTGATAGCGCTGCGCATCCACTACCGACAGTCCCGTCTGGCCAGTCAGGGTGGTGAAGAAGTCGGGCTTGCCGTCGCGGTCGAAGTCGCCAACCGTCATGACCGGGTTATCGACCGGCAAGTTGCCCGGTGCGACTACGTAAGCGTTGGTGAAAGCAGGCAAGGTATAACCCGACACCGGCAACCGCCGGCCGCAGCCGCCCGCGGCACCGTAACAGAGCCGCGCGGTCGAGCGCCCCTGCCCGGCACTGTCGCCGGCCACGCCGACTGGACCGAAACCGACCAGTACGTCGCTGTAGCCGTCGCCGTTCAGGTCGCCGGACAGGCTACCGTAGTCGAAGGGACTGAAGCCGGTCACCACCCAGCCACGGTCGTTGTCGTACTTGAACAGCAGGCTGGTCCGCGTCCCGCTAACCTCGGTCACAGGCAGGGTCGGATCAGGATAGAAGCGGCTCTTGACGCCCGCCTGGATATTGCCCCACAGCGACATGCCTTCCACATTTTGCACATAGGGCTGCTCGAGCAGCATGGCGTCGCTGCGGCCATCGGCATCGAGGTCGACGTTTTCCGCACTGAATTGCAGGGTGTCGTATGGCGGCACCCGGTTGCCGAACGGCACGACCTTGTTGGTACCAGTGACATCGATGCAATTGAAGTTGGCGATGCCGCGCGCCAGGCAGACGCGTTGCGTGCCCGACTGGTAGAACTCGCTGTCCACTACGCCGCCGCCGGACCAGTACATATCGGTGCGGCCATCACCGTCGAAGTCGCGCATCATGCGCAGCGAGGTGGGCTGCCCCGCAGGCAGCATCAACGCCTGGCATTCGAAATTGCGGCCTTCGCGCAGGCGGCTGTAGCACAGGCGCCAGTTGCGGTATTTCTCCGTGTCGGGCAAGCCCGATTGCTTGTCTTCGCCATCGGCACCAAGCACATCCATCTGGCCGTCGCCGTCGAAATCGCCGAGCTCAGCGACCCGGAACAAGCCGGTTTCACCCTGGAACTGGGTACTGACGGTAAAGCCACTGCCATTGGATAGATACAGCTTGGGCATGACGCCGTTGAGCTGATAGCGCTCCAGCAGGTCGCTGCGCCCATCTCCGTTGAAGTCGGCCATGAGGAAGGCATCGAGCATGTACTTCTGCAGCCACTTCTCAGGCGACGGCCCTTGCCAGGTGCCGATGCTGTTGAACTTGCGCACGGCAGCCGGATCGGGCTCGCCCCAGTCGAAGGTGGTGGCCGGCAAACACGCCCCCGTACCGTCGCAGGCCTGCACGCTGCGCAGCATGCTGCGGCCACTGGTCGGGCTCTGCTGATAACTCAGGCGATAGCTGCGGACCAGCGTGCCGCCGCTGCCGTCGGCCGCGGTGTCGGTATAGGTGCTGAGGGTCTTGATCCGCAGGCGGCGGTCGATATGGCTGCCGACCAGGAAGGCCACGTCGGCGTCCGGTCGGGCTTCATAGGCGAAGTCGACCCGGGCGTAATGCGCCAGGCCGCTCGCGTGGCCACCCCAGCGGATGCGCAGCGGCAAGTGTTCGCCGGTGGTGGCATCTTCCTGGTATTCGAAATCGATGCGGTTGCCGCTGCGATCCTCCAGGCGGCTGATGGCCCAGCTATGCGCCTGGCCGTCCGTACGGCCCTGCGCTTCCGCCAGGCTGCTGGCGGTGTCGCCGTAATAGCCGATGCGGCCGTTGCGCTGCTCGACCTTGAAACCGGTTCCGTTGCGGCTGATGCGGCCGAAGCCGTCCAGTTCGCTGCGGTATACGGCATTGGCCGCCCAGTAGTCGGTTCCGCTCTGCAGGATCAGCCGCTGACCATCCAGGCACAGCCGGTCGTTGGCGTTGAAACGCACGCCTTCCATCGTTTCGCCCTGCGCGATGGTCCGCCCACAGCGATGGATCCGCGACAGGCCGGTCAACTCCCAGCCGAGCCCGACCGGGCCATTGCCGCTCTGGCTGCCGTAGTTCAGGCCGAGTTCGGGCATCATGCCCGCAGTCCCGGGTGGAACCGCCAGCGGCATTGCATAAGCCGCCGTTCCCTTGCCGATCGTCACCTCGCCGGGCAGCGTACCGGCGTCGGCGTTGGCCAGATGCGGCGGCTGGATCGAGACCGGCAACAGCGCATCGGCGGCCGGCACGCTGAAACTGCCCGACTGGCCGAGCGCGACATTGGTGCCGCCCGATTGCGACACGCCATGCACGTACAGCGCCTTACCGGCGTAAGTCGTCCGATAAGCGGCCAACGGGATCGACCAGCGATGGGCGACACCACTGGTGGCACAACTGGTCGATATGGCGGCTTCGCTGGCCAGATTGGCCGTCGCACTGGTCAGCAGCGTGCCGGTCCCGGCCGCGCCGTTGGCATAGAGCTGGACGGTGATCGACTGGTTGACCCGCTTGTCGCAGGCCCAGCCCTTGAGCGAGGGATTGCCGGCCGCGTCGTAGACGATGCCTTCGACGGTACCCAAGACCGGGCCGGGCGGCGGTGCCGGCATGGTGAAGCTGCCCGACTGGGGCAGCGCGAGGTTGCTGCCGCCGATGGTCGAGATGCCGTGGACGTAGAGCGACTTGCCGGCATGCGCATCGCGATAGGCGGCGAGCGGAATGGTCCAGCGATGGGCCACACCGCTGGTGGCACAGGCCGTCGAGACCGCGGCTTCGCTGGCGAGACTGGCGGTAGCGCTGGCGATCATGGTGCCGCCGGCACCAGCCGCACCGCCGGCATAGAGATGCACTGCGATCGATTGAGCGGCAGCCTTGTCGCAGGCCCAGCCGACCAGTTGCGGATTGCCCGACACATCGTTGGTGATGCCTTCGACGTTGCCGGTGACCGGGCCGATGCCTGCCACGTTGACGGTCGCTTCGGCACTGTCGGCCGAGGCGCCGCTGTTGTCGTAGCCACGGAGACGGATGCGGCGGGTACCGGGTGCGAGCGCCACGCTGGTATTGACGCTGGCGGCAGCGATGTTGGCGGCGACGCTGCCGTCGACCAGCACTTCGATGCGGGCGATGCTGCCGTCGCTGTCGCTGGCCGAACCGGTGACCGCGACGGCGACCGTGCCGTTGTAGGGGGACTTGACGCTGGCGCCATTGGCCGGAGCGGTCAATTGAGCCGATGGCGGCACATTGGGCTTGACCACGGTGATCGCGATCGGCGTCGATTCACCGTAGGGGGACTTTTCGCTGCCAAGCGGCGAAGTGGTGTAGTGCCGATCGTATGCCCTCGCCATGAACTGGTAGGTACCGGCAGCCAGTGCACCTTGATCGAAGGTGTAGGAAGGTCCGGCTCCATTGATGGTCGCCACCAGAACGTTGTTCCGGTAGAGCTCGACCTTGCTCATGGCGGCCCAGATCACTTCGTTGCGGGCAGTGACCGAAACTACCACCGCGGTACCGGATGCGATGCTGCTGCCATTGGCCGGCGCAGTGATCGAAACCGACGGCGCAGCGCATTGCCCGGACTCGCTGTCGCAACCCGCCTGAGCAGGTAACGCGGTCCCCAGCAGCAGCACCCCACCCACCCATGCAACGACCATGCGCGCATAGCTACCAGCGTATGACTTAAGCATATACATCCCTGATTTTAAAGTCTTATTCGGCCACACCGGCTGTGGCAGGCCGCAAATATAGCCTCACAGGGTGAAACATGCATGCTTTCCAGAATGCGTGGTTTCTTCACCACGCAAGGCTGCGAAACGGTCACAAGCAAGACGCTCAGTTCCCTGCCTCACCCCATCCGCTGCTCGACCTCGAACCGAGCCAGCGCCGTGCGCAGTTCCGCCACGGCCTGCCGCTGCGCCGTCGCCTGCTCGGGCAGCGCCGCCAAGCCGGCCAGCCGATCGTTGGCCAGCTCGTCCTGGCGGGCGAAGCGGCCGGCCTGCTCGTCCGCCTGGCCTTCCAGCACCGGCAGCCCGGCCATGGCGGCGGTCAGCTCGGCCTGTTCCGCTTCCAGCGCCTCCGCCTCCTCCGGCGCGGCCGTCTCCAGCCGGGCCTGCAATTCGCCCGGGCGCTGCTGCAACTGCGCCCGGGCCGCGGCGAAATCGCCCGGTGGCGCCGGAGCGGGCCCGGCGTGGCCGATGGCCCGGCCGGTCTCGCGTTCCAGCGCGACCCAGTGCGGTTCGAGCGTGCGCAACCCTTCCAGCAATGCCGCGGCCGCGTCGGCCAGCTCGGCCGGCGGTCGCTGGCCGGCCTGCGTCTGCAATCGCGCGAAGCCGGCCTGGGCCTGGCCGATCTGCCGGTCGAGCTGGGCGTAGCCGCTGCGTAGCTGGTTGAGGCTGTTCAGCAGCGCCGAGGCACGCAACTGGGCCTGGCCGACCGCCTGTTCCTGCATCGCCAGGCCGTCGCGCAATCCAGCCAGCGCTGGCGTTTCCCGCGCGGCGGCAGCGGCCTGTTCGCGAGCCAGCTCGGCCGCCCGGCCCGGCCGCAGCTTGTCGATGCCGGACTGGATGCCGCCTTCGAGCAGCTTGGCCACCGCCGGCTGGATCGCCCAGGCGCCGGCCTTGTGGAAGCCGGTCAGCGCGCCCGCGTAGTCGGCGTTCGGGTCGGCCAGCCCGCCGCGGATGCCGGCGGTGGCCGCGGTCGACCACAGGTTGTTGCCGGCGCGGATCAGGAAGGAGCCGAGGAAGGCGGAACCGTTGAAATGACTCGGCGACTTCCAGTCCGACTTGTAGGTGGCGCCGTCCTCCAATCGCTTCATGTGTTCGTTGACCAGGGTCTCCACCGTCTCCAGCGGCGCCTGGATGCCGTAGCCGGCGGCGGCGATCAGCAGGCCGTTGCGGGCGACCGCCTCCTGCGAGGCGCCGGCCGACAGTTGCAGCGCCGCGCTGGTGAGACCGGACAGCGCGCTGTTGACGTAGCTGCTGGCCATGCCGGTGTAGATGCCGCCGTTGACGCCGTACTCGTGCAGGCCGCGCAGCAGGTTGCGGGCGCCGCCCTGCTGCGCGGTCGCCAGGCCGAAGCGATGTTGCACCGTGCGCGGCGAGCCGTCGGCGTGCTCGCCGGTATCGATGCGCGGCCCGCCGATGGCGGCCAGCAGCTGGGTGGTGAAATCGCGCGCCAGCGCGCCGGCGGCGGCGCCCATATAGCTGGCGTGGGCCAGCTCGTCGGGCCCGACGATGCGGCCGGCGCCGGCCGCATTGCCGATCATGGCCAGGCTGGCCGCGGTGGTGGTCAGCGCATTGCCGGCCACGCCGGCGCCGACGTTGATGAAGGTCTTGATCGCGGTCCAGGCGCAGGCCTTGGCCAGTTGGCCGCCGGTCACCGCCGCGCGCGCCGCCGGCAGGTGGGCCGCCTGGCCCGCTTCGAGCGCCGGATCGGCGCCGCTGCCGGCCGGTGCGGCCTGTACCTGCACCGGCGGCGCGGCCGGGCCGGCCTGCTGCGCCGGCGGATGCGCGCCGCCGATCGGCCCGGCATGGGTCGCCGGCCCGGCCTGGCCGGATGGGGGAAGCGGCTGCACCATGGCCGCCGCTCAGGCGTAGCGCAGCATGGTTTCCAACGGCTGGGCGCTACCGGCCGCCGGTTCGGCCAGGAAGTGGTGCTCGCGCCAGACGCGCGCGGTCTCGGCCTGGCCCTTCAGCATCTGCAGCAGCGCCTCGGCGCGGAACTCGGCCAGCGGGATGCGGCTGGCCAGCGTCACCCGGCCATTGCTCGGCAGCGCGCAGAAGCTCGCCTCGCCGCCGGCGAACAGGAACAGGTTGCTGCCCAGCAGCGCCAGGTAGGCCTCGGCCGCGCGCGCCGGCGGCGGCTCGCCGAAATCGCAGTAGACCAGCACCGCCTCGGGCGCGTCGGGGCCGCCGGGACGCAGCGTGAACACCACCTGGTCGAGCAGCAGCTGGCCGCGGTGGATCAGGCCGGCCACGTCGTCGAAGCCGACCAGCCGGCAGAAATCCTCGATCACGCGGGTATAGCGGGGGTCGCTCATCGTCTCGTCTCCTCGTACGGCGCGCGGGCGGCGGCCGGTCCGGGCGTTGAGTGACGGCGGCATGGCGGGAGTTCACGCACTGCGCGATCGCTGCATCGCAATGCCGCAGCGGCACACCAATGCATCGCGCCGCATGCAGCGGCACAGCTCCGATCGAGCGTGTCGCCAGCATGCGGCGCGATGACGACCCGGCCGCGCGATCACGCGGCCGGTCGGAAACGGTTTAGCGGAAGGTCACCATCACCGGGTTGGAGCGGCAGGTTTCCTTGCCGCCGCGGCTGACGACCAGCTGGCGGTAGTAGGAACCGGCCAGACCCGGCAGGTTGGTGTAGCTGGCGGCGTAGCCGACGCTGGTCACGTTCTCGTTGACCGCGTGCTGGGCGCCGCTGCCGGCCGGCGTGTTGAAGCCCACCAGGCGGACTTCGTAGAGCGGCGCCGGGCCGGTGACCGGCAGCTCGTACACCCAGCTCAGGGTCACGGTCTTGCCGGCGTCGACCACCGGAGTGCTGGCGGTCAGCGAGCAGAATTCGCCGGCCATCGCCTGGACACCGAGGCCGACCAGCAGGAGTGCGGAAAGGATGCTGAATTTCTTCATGATTTGGACTCAATCGACTAATTAAAAAGGATTTAACTTTCGAATACTCTACCGAGCGGCCATCGATTTTCCTCCTCGAATGGCGCCACGTGTATTTTTGAAAGCGGCGGCATGATTCCATCAAATAATGACATCGTCAACCAATGTAAACCACAAATTCATCCGATTATATTCAATAACATAACTATCATGCCGATCACATCATTGACCTGTATTTTCATTACCGCTTGTTTTAAAACCAATGGCGTCAATGATACCCAACCCATCCGGTACGATTGTGTAGGTCACGCATAGAGGCTTCTTCTCCATATCATGGAGATATTCACTTAATTCCATTTGCATAAACCACCAAGCAAGCCGTCCGGCGTAATCCCGCCCACCCTTGCCTGTCGGAGCAAGCCCCTCAGCGCGCGTAGTCGGCCACGATCCGGTCGTAATCGCCGCGCTTCTTCAGTGCCTCCAGGCCCTTGTCGAAGGTGGCGATCACCCGGCTGCCGTCCGGCGTGTTGCGGCCGACGATCAGGTGCAGCGTCTTGCTGCCCAGCACGGCGTCCGACGGCTTGAGCGTGCCGGCCGGCAGGCCGGCGCCGTCGATCGCGGCCCGGCCCTGGTGCTGCCCGGTCACGAAGTAGTCGGCCCGGCGGGACGCGACCATCTGGGCGCAGGTCGAGATGTCCTTGGGCTCGCTCTTGAGGATCTGGCCGTCGCGGATCATCGTCAGCAAGGCCGCCGGCGGCTCCCAGCCGAGCGGGACGCAGATCGTGCTGCCGACCAGGCTGGCCAGGTTGGAGAAGTCGAGCGCGCTTTCGGTGCGGGCGAAGGCGCGCTGGTGGATCTCGTAGATCGGCGCCGAATAGAGGAAATCGCGCTCGCGCTCGGCCGAGCGGATATAGGGAAAGGTACCGGCGTAGCGGCCCGCCTTGGTGGCGGCGAAGCCGCGCGCCCAGGGCACCCAGTCGAACTGCGCCACCACCTTCGATTCGGCGAAGGCGCGGCGGACCAGCTCGGTCGCCAGGCCGCCGCCGGGCAGCCGGCTGTCGGCGAACGGCGCGTAGCCGTCGCCGGTGGCCAGCTCGAGGGTCTCCGCCCGGGCGTTCGCCAGCAGGGCCAGCGCAACGGCTGCGGCAAGGGATGTTCGGCGCATGCGGTCCTTCTCCTCGATGCGGACGCGGCCCGCCGGCAATGGGTGGGCCGCCGGTTTCCCACCAGACTAGCCGACGGACCAAGCGATTGCTCGCGCCAGCCAAGGAGGGACCGCCTACCGTATCAACCGCGCGACGGGACCGGCCCGCCGCGCGGCATCGCCCTCAGCGCAGGCTGGTCTGCGGGCTGCAGCGCTCCAGCACGCCGCCCGAACCCAGGTAGAGCCAGCCTTCGCCGCCGGCGCCCAGCGTGCGCTGCGGCACCCGCGCCATCTGGTAGGTATTGCCGTCGAACGCGCCCAGGCCGTTGCCGACCTGGCCCTGGCCGTTGAAGCCGATGCCGTACAGCGCGCCGTCGACGGTGCGCACCAGCGTGGTGGCCCCGCGCGCCACGATCTCGACCCCGCCGGCGAGGCCCTGCGCCTTGACCGGAACCGCGCTGACCTGCCCCACCCCGACCGGCCCGTCGTTGCCCAGCTGGCCGAACTGGTTGTGGCCCCAGCTCCAGGCCGTGCCGTCCATCTTCAGCACCGCGCTGTGGCCGCTGCCGGCCGCGATCGCCTTGATGCCCGAGATGGCGGGCACCAGTACCGGCCGCGGCTGGGCGTGGCAGATACCGAATTGGTCGGCAACGCCGAGCTGGCAGTAGGCGTTGTCGCCCCAGGCGTACACCTTGCCGTCGCGGCCCAGCGCCAGCGTGTGCAGCAGGCCGGCGGCGATGGCCGTCACCGCCGGCAGGTCGACCGCGCGGGTCGGCAGCCAGGCATCGGTGTAGCTGCCGATGCCGAGCTGGCCCGCATTGTTCTGGCCCCAGGCCCACACGCTGCCGTCGGCGCGCAGGGCCAGGCTCTGGCTGGCGCTGGCCGCGATCGCCGTCACGCCGGCGAGGCCGGGCACCGGCTGCGGCAGCAGGGCGGGCGTGGTCGTGCCGTTGCCGAGCTGGCCGGCGCCGTTGTTGCCCAGGCCCAGACCGTGCCGTCGGCCTTCAGCGCCAGCGAGTGGCCGCCACCGCCGGCGATGGCGACGACGCCGGCCAGGTCGGCGACGGCCACCGGGCTCTTCCTGACCTGGCGGTCGCCGACGCCGAGCTGGCCGTTGTCGTTGTTGCCCCAGGCCCAGACCGTGCCGTCGCGGCGCAGCGCCAGCGAATGGGCGCTGCCGGCCGCCACCGCGATGGCGTCGCGCGACATGCGCGAGCGGATGGGGGCGTAGGCGTCGTTGTCGTAGCCGTTGCCGAACTCGCCGACATTGCCGCCCCAGACCAGTACCGCGCCGTCGGGACGCAGCGCCATCGAATGGATGCCGCCGAGCGCGAGGGTGGCGGCGGCGGCAGCCGGCAGTGCGGCCAGCGCGAGCGCGCCGAGCACGGCGCGGGCCAGGCCATGATTCATCTGGATCTTCATCTGTATTCGCTCCTGCTATCGGTATGCGCAGGCCCGCGATGCGGGCCGCGGCTAAGGGCCGGGCTCAACGCCGCGCGGCGGCGGGGTCCTGGCACTGCGGGCTGTAGACCACGCCCAGGGTCAGCGCGCCGTCGCCGCCGACGCCCGCGACCGGCGCCGGCAAGGCCGAGAACAGGTTGACCGGGTTGGGACCGAGGCCGGTTTCGCCGTTGCCGAGCTGGCCGTAGAGATTGCGGCCCATGCCGCGCACCGCGCCGCCCGACAGGCGGACCAGCGTGACGGCGGCGCCGGCGGCGATCTCCTCGGCGCCGCGGATGCGGTCGGCCGGCACCGGTTGCAGGCTGCGCTGGCCGGCGCCGGTGGCGCTGCCGTTGCCGAGCTGGCCGTAGGCATTGCTGCCCCAGCTCCAGACCGAACCGTCCGACTTCAAGGCCACCGTATGGGTATCGCCGACCGCCACCGCCTTCGCGCCGGCCAGGCTGGCCACCAGGCCGGGCCGGCTCGACGCCACGCAGTTGCCGGCCGGACCGGTGCTGTTGCCGAGCTGGCAGTCGCCGTTCCAGCCCCAGCTGTAGACCCTGCCGTCACGGCTCAGGGCCGCGACATGACGGCTGCCGGCCGCGACCGCCGCCAGCGCGGGCAGGCCGGTCACCTGCACCGGCCGCGCGCGATCGCTGCTGTCGCCCTGGCCGAGCTGGCCGCTGCTGTTGAGGCCCCAGGCCCACAAGCTGCCGTCGCCCTTGAGCGCCAGGCTGTAGCCGTCGGCCGCGGCGACCGCCGCCACGCCGGCCAGGCCGGCGACCTGCAGCGGCAGCCAGGCATCGCGCCCGCTGGCGTTGCCGAGCTCGCCGTTGCCGTTGCTGCCCCAGGCCCAGACCGTGCCGTCGGCCTTCAGCGCCAAGGCATGGTTGCCGCCGGCGGCGATCGCGGTCACGCCGGCGAGCTTGCCGATCTCGGTGGGCCGATAGCTAGGGTTGGTGTGGCCGAGCCCGAGCTGGCCGCGCGCGTTGCGGCCCCAGGCCCACACCGTGCCGTCGCGCCGCAGCGCCAGCGAGAAGCCGCTGCCGGCCGAGACCATGGCGGCGTCATGCTCCAGCCAGGCCAGCATCGGCACCCAGGCATCGTTGAGATAGCCGGTGCCGAGCGCACCGTAGTTGTTGATGCCCCAGCCGGCGACCGCGCCGTCGTGCTTGATCGCCAGCGCATGGTCGAGCCCGACCGCCAGGGTCGGCGCCGCCGCGGCGGGCAGCGCGCCCAGCCATAGCGCGCAGACCGATCCGATATGCCCACGTATCTTCATTTCGCTCACTCCAAGGGATTCATCCGTTATTCGCTACCCCGCCGAAGCGGGCGATGAATCCTGCATGAGCAGGCGAACTCAATCCATACCAAAGGCATAAATGCCGGAGGCGGCCGGCCTGGCATGGCCGGCGTACCGTATATCGCAGCCGGGCGCTGCCCGGTGCGCTACACCCGCCCCAGCGGCTGGATCTGGATCTCCGACACCAGCTCGGCATACGACAGCACCGGCAGCCCGAACAATTCGTCCTCCACCAGCTTGCGCACGCAGCGGCGCAGGTCCTGCGCCACCAGCAGCACCGGCGGCCCCTCGCCCTCGGCCGGCTCGCCCATCTGGCTGCGCAGGCGGTCCAGCAGCGTGCGGCTCTGCTCGCCGGTCAGCGCCAGGAAGCTGCCGTGGGCGGTCTGCCGCACGGCGTTGCGCAGCATCTCCTCGGTGCCCGGCGACAGCATCAGCGCGCGCAGCACGTTGCCTGGCGCGAATTCGTGGCACAGCTGGCGCTTGAGCGCGATGCGGACGAAATCGGCCAGCATGCCCGGATCGCGCTCGCGCTGGCCCCAGTCGAACAGCGTCTCGACGATCTGGCGCAGGTTGCGGATCGGCACCTGCTCGGCCACCAGCCGCTGCAGCACCTCGGCGATGCGCGCGGTCGGCAGCACCCGCTCGATCTCCTTGGCCAAGAGCGGCATCTTGCTCTCGGTCCAGTTCAGCACCAGTTGGGCCTCGTGCAGGCCGATGAACTTGCTGGCGTTGCGGCGCAGGATGTCCTCGAGCGCGGCGGCCAGCACCTCGTGGAACGGCTGGTGAACGACGCCGGCCTCGTCCAGTCGCGCCGCGGCGTCCGCCGCCACCCAGCAGCCGGGCCGCGCCAGCGCGTCCTCCTCGCCGTCGAGGCCGAGCGCCGTCAGCTGTTCGAGCGAGGCCTGCGCCCTGACCTGCTGCCAGCGCAGCGGCCCGGCCAGGATCGGCACCTCGTAGACCGCGAAGCTGTAGCGCCCGGACGCCATGGACGGGTCGGCGATGAAGTCAATGGCCGGCACGATCATGCCGAAGTACTCGACCAGCCGGTTGCGGCGGCGGCGCGCGCCGTCGACCAGGACGCCCAGGCGCGGATCGCCGAAATCGGCCGGCGCCAGCGCGAACTGGAACGGCACGGCGGCCTTGAAGATCTGCGCGTCGACCGTCACGGCGCCGCCCGGCCCGGCCGCGACTACCTCGACCGGGCCCTTGGGCGCCTTCAGCATGAAGTAGCCGAGCGAGCCGGTGACCAGCGCCAGCACCAGAAACACCACGGTCGGCATGCCGGGCACCAGGGCGAACACCACCATCACGCCGCTGGCGATCACCAGCGCGCGGGGCTCGCCCAGCACCTGGCCGGTGATCTCCTGCCCGACGTTGTCCTTCTTCTGCCCGCCCTGCGACACGCGGGTGATCATCAGGCCGGCGCACAGCGAGATCAGCAGCGCCGGGATCTGGGCGATCAGGCCGTCGCCGATGGTCAGCACCGAGTAGACCTTCATCGCCTCGCCGGCCGGCAGGCCGCGCTGCAGCACGCCGATGGCGATGCCGCCGACCAGGTTGACCGCCACCACGATCAGGCCGGCGATGGCGTCGCCCTTGACGAACTTCATGGCGCCGTCCATCGCGCCGAACAGCTGGCTTTCCTTGCCCAGGTCGTCGCGCCGGCGCCGCGCCTCGGCCGCTTCGATCAGGCCGGCGCGCAGGTCGCTGTCGATCGACATCTGCTTGCCCGGCATGGCGTCGAGCGTGAAGCGCGCCGACACCTCGGCGACGCGCTCCGAGCCCTTGGTGATGACCAGGAATTGCACCACGGTGAGGATCAGGAAGATCACCATGCCGACCACCAGGTTGCCGCCGACCACGAACTGGCCGAAGGCCTCGACGATGTGGCCGGCGTCGGCCTCGAGCAGGATCAGCCGGGTGGTGGAGACCTCGAGCGCCAGCCGGAACAGCGTGGTGACCAGGAGCACCGCCGGGAAGGTGGAGAAGGCCAGCGGGCTCGGCAGGTAGAGCGCCAGCACCACCAGCACCGAGGAGACGCAGATGTTGAGCGCGATCAGCACGTCGACCAGCCAGATCGGCAGGGGCAGGATCAGCATGAAGACGATGCCGATCACCACGATCACGGCGGCCACTTCGGCGCGCTCGGCGGCCAGCCGGGCCAGCGCGGTCAATCGGTCGAGCAGGGGTTTCATGAGGGCTCCTGCGATGGGTCAGGCAATGGGTTGATAAGTTGGAGCGAAATGCCCGTCCAGGCGGCATGACCGCGGGTCGAGCTAGCGTCTCCCGTATGCAGGAGACGGCGGCCCGCAGGGCCGGATGAGAGCGGCTCTTCCTAGAACCCCCTCACCCCAACCCCTCTCCCGCACGCGGGAGAGGGGCTAAACCACGGCAGTGACGACGGCAACATTCCGCCGAGATGCCACCGCCCTTCCCTTCTCCCGCCGCGCGGGCGGAGTCCAAGTTGCCCGGCCTTGGAAGAAGGCGGCCCGCAGGGCCGGATGAGGGCTGGCGAATTGGAAAGCTGCCTTCACCTCCCACCGGACATGTGCGTTCCCATGCAGCGGGCGCAGGCCCAATCCCGCAGGCCGGCAAACACTCAACCGCCCAGCAATCGCGTCATCGCCCCATACGCATCGGCCAGCCCGGCCGCGTCGAGCGGGCCGCGCGGCATGCGCTGCACCAGCATCAGCGCGTCATTGGGGCTAGCGCCGAGCAGCAGCGCGTCGTATTCGCGCGGCATCAGCCAGCGGCGGGTCAGCAGCTCGGCCACCTGGCCGGCATTGGCGGCGCCGTTGGCCACTTCGAGCGCGAACAGCCAGCCGTCGCCGTGCGGAGCGAGCTTGAGCGAGCGCACGCCGTCCACCTGCAGGTAGGCGCCGCGCAGCCGGGCCGCGGCGTCGACCAGGCGTTCGAGCGCATTGAGGTCGAGCGTGGACATGGCCGTCTCCCGCTCAGGCCGGCTGGCCGGCGCGCGCCAGTTGCGCGGCCTGGGCCAGTTGGGCCGCCTCGGCGCGCGCCAGCGCCGCCAGCCGCATGTCGAGATGCTCGAGCGCCTTCTGCTTGGCGTCGCCGCCCTGGGCCCAGATCGCCAGCGGCGTCTGCGACAGGAAGCGGCGGAAGGCGGCGTAGAGCGGGATCGGCTGCTTGGCGCCGTCGCGCGGCAGGCCGTCCACCGTCTTGAACAGCGTCTTGGCGAACAGCGGCCCGCTGGTCAGGCCGAACACCGACTCGGCCACCTTGAGCGCGTCCGGCCCGGTCTCGATGCCGCGTTCGCGCAACTGGCCGCGCAGATCGTCGGCCTGCGCCACCAGCGAGCGGATGGTGGCGATCTGCTGCAGGTCGATCATCAGCTGGCCCTGGCGCTCGCCGCTCACCGCCGGATTGGTGCCGGCCAGCTCGCCCGCCATGGTGCGGCGCAGGCTGGCCAGGCCGCGGCGGAAGCCGCCGTCGCCGAAGTGGCCGCGCAGCTTGTCGAACAACTCCTCGGGCTGGCGCGTATTGCCGAGCACGTCGTCGTAGTAGAGCCGCTGGTTGGCGCTGTGCTGCGCCGACGAGGCCTTGAGCAGGCCGGCCTGGATCGCGTCGCCCTCGCCCTGCCACAGCTCGGCGGTCAGTTGCTCCAGCCGCGCCGCGGCCTCGCCTTCGCCGGCCGCCTCGGCGCCGGCCTGGGCGATCTCCAGCACCGCCGCGCGCGCCACCGGATCCGGCTCGGCCTGGCGCAGCCAGTCGGCGCCGAGGTCGCCCTGGCCGGCGCGGTCGCGCGCCTGGCGCGCCAGGTCGGCCAGCCGCATCTGCACTTCCTCGGTCTCGGCCATCGCCTGGATCTCGCGCAATTCCTCGATCCGCTTGACCGGCTCGGCGTCGCGCCTGTTGCCGAAGCGTCGCCGCTCGAGGTGGACCTTGTGGCGGCCGGCGGTCTCTTCCAGCGCGCGCGACGATTCCTCGGCGCCGGCGCCGAGCGGGTCCATGCCGGTGTTGGCGTCGAGCGGCCTGGGGCCGTTCTCGCGCGAGGCGGCGGCGCGGTCCGGCGCCAGCGCGGCGTTGAGCGCGGCGGCGGCCGCATTGGGCGGAATGGCGGCGATCGTGGATTGCATCGCGGTGGGCCTCGGGAGTGGATGTCGGCGCTTGAGTGACCGCCGGGCCGCCGCAGTTCCATCGCCGTCGCTCGAAACCGCCGCGGGGGGCGGTTCGTCGCGGCGTCCGCTGCGACGGTCACGGGCCGGGCGTCGGCCGGGCGACGATCCCGCTCCGCGATGCGGTCGAGTCGAAATCCGGCCTATGGCCGGCACCGCGGGTACGGATTCCGCCGTGAACGCACCGAAGCCCGCCGGACCGGACACCGGCCATGCGCCAAAACGCTCCCGATTCCCTAACAAAATCCTAAAATCCGCTTACACGGAATTTACAAATCCTGAAATAAGCGCACGGCCGTTCTATTTTTAACCGTTCAAATTCATACAGTTAAGCAAAATCGGCAGCAGGCATTGCTCGTGCAGAAGGAAGCGGGTCGTCGCATCGCGGCGAACCCTGTCATCCATCCCGAGGAATGCCCGCATGACCACCCAGTACGAGATCCCGCCCACGCCATCACCATCGACGTCGAGGCGCTGGCCCGCAGCCATGGCCGCAAGCTGTTCCATTTCATCCGCAAGCACCTGGGCAACCCGGCCGAGGCCGAGGATCTGATGCAGGCCGCCTACGTCGAGGCGCTGCGCTGCTCGGACACCTTCCGCGGCGGCTCCAAGCCGGAGAGCTGGCTGTTCGGCATCGCCATGAACCTGATCCGCCACCATCTGTCGCGGGCGCCGGAACGGCGCTTCAAGTTCGAGGACGAAACGGCGCTGGACGAGCACGTGGGCAACAGCAGCGACCCGGCCGACGAGGTGGCGCACCAGCAGCTGATGCGCCGCGCCGAGCATGCGCTGGCGGCGCTGCCGAGCGATATGCGCAGCACGCTGGAACTGGTGCTGGAAGAGGATCTGTCTTACGAAGATGCGGCGAACCTGCTGCAGGTGCCGGTCGGGACGGTGCGCTCGCGGCTGTCGCGGGCGCGGGCGCAGTTGCGGGAGGCGGTATTGAATTGAGCAGCGCAGAGCGCTGCGTGAGGTGTTTGGGGTAAGGGGCGAGGTGTTGACCCCATCCCCACCCGGCCCTCCCCTTGAAGGGGAGGGAGCTGCATTGCGACACGTCTGACGATCACGGGCGACCGAACCTGACACGCCCTGCTCCTCCCCCTTCAAGGGGAGGTTGGGTGGGGGATGGGGTTACCCCTCACCCCTCACGCCTGACACCTCACAGGCTACACCTCACTTCTTCCCCTTCCCTTTCCCCAGCGGAATCGCCACCTCCATCGCCCGCGCCGCCAGCGCGCCCGGCTGGGTCGCGTCGATGGTGCGCGGAGTGATGATGAACAGCCGCTCGCGCCGGGTGTTGCCCGACTGGTCGCTCTGGAACAGCCGGCCCAAGAGGGGATGTCGCCGAGGATCGGCACCTTGCGGTTGTTGCGGTTGAAGCGCTCGACGTTGTAGCCGCCGATCACCAGCGACTGGTTGTCGTCGACGATCGCCTGGGTGCTCACCGTGCTGCGCTGCACCGTCGGCACGTCGCGCTTGGCGTCCGGGTCCTGGATGTCGCCGTCCTCGATGTCGATCACCAGTTGCACCTGCACATCCTCGCCCTCGCCGATCAGCCGCGGCGTCACCCGCAGCATGGTGCCGGCGGTGATCTCCTTGGCGTCGGCCACCCGCTCGCCGACCACCTTGAGGTAGGTGGTCTTGCTCAGGTCCAGCACCGCGCTCATGTTGTCCATGGTCATGATGGCCGGCCGCGCCAACACCTTGGCCTCGCCGTTCTCCTCCAGCGCGCGCAGGCGCACGTAGAAGCGGTCGAAGTTGTTGAGCAGCAGCGTCGTGCTGCCCAGCACGGTGTCCGCCCGGCCGGCGTCGCCGAGCTCGTAGCGGCCGTGGCGGCCGGCGAGGGTGAACTCGGCGCCGATGTCGGTCAGCTTGTCGCGATCGATGTCGACGATCATCGCCTCGATCTCGACCAGCCGCTGCGGCGCGTCGAGCTCTTCGATCAGCCGGCGGTAGAACTCGCGCCGGCCGGGCGAATCGCGGATCACCACCGCGTTGAGCCGCACGTCGGCGGCGATGCGGCTGGCGCGCGGCGCGGAGCCGAGCCGCTGGCGCGCCTGCTGGGCGCCCTGGGCCATGTCGGCCTGGCCGAAGGCCAGCCCGGTCGGCGGGCTGCCGGCCTTGTCGGCGGTCTCGCCGCGCTCGCCGACGATGGTGCGCAGCAGGGTGGCGACGCCGGGCGTGACGATGCGGCGGTCGCGGTAGCTGATCTCGCGGTCCTCGACCGAGGCGTACTTGAGCCGGAACACCAGCGCGTCGCCGGTGCCGGGCTTCTCGCTGCCGGTCACCAGCTGGCGGATCACCTTGACGTATTCCTTCGGCCCCGAGATCAGCACGGCACCGTCGTCGGGCAATTCGCCCCAGCCGAACTTACTTTCCAGCACGCCCATGCCGGCCAGCGCCTGCTTGAGCGCCAGCGCGGCCTCGGCGCTGACTTCGACCCGCTCGCTGGCGAAATCGTCGAGCGGGCTGACGTACAGCCGGCCGCCATAGATGAACCATTGCAGCTTGTACTGCAGCGCCAGCCGGTCGAGGAAATCGACCCCGCTGGCGGCGTGCTGGCGGCCCTTGACGGTGAGATTGCCGAGCCGCGGCGACAGCGACAGCGTCAGGCCGTAGTTGTCGGCGAAATCGCCGAGCACGCGCGCCAGCGGCGCATTGGCGGCCTGGTAGGCATAGCTGCCGTCCTTCAGCGTATCGGGCACAGCGGCTTCGGCCGGTGGCGCCAACGCCAGCGCGACGGCGGCCGGCAGCACGGCGATCAGGCGCGGAAACGAGCGGGGGAAGGGCATGGTCGGACCTCAGAAATAGCGCTCGAACGCCTGCGCGACGGGGATGGTGGCGGTCACGCCGAGGCTGTCGCGCCAGACGTCGAGCTGTTCGAGCAGCAGCTCGACCTCGGCCGACAGCGCATCGAGCCCGGCTTCGGCCGGCAGGCTGCGGGTGAGCCACAGCGACTTGTCGAAATTGGCGCAGGCCAGGCCGGCGTCGTAGTGGAAGGCGCTGGCGAGGCCGAGCTGCAAGGCCTGCCGCAGCACGGCCGGCGCGGTGGCCGAGAAGCCCGGCAGCTGGCCGCGCAGGAACAGCGTGTCGTCGTCGCGCAGCAGCGCGATGGCGTAGCCGTCCACCGTGCAGTCGACGCGCTCCAGCGCGCCGCGGCGCAGCGCGTCGAGCGCGGCCTCGAATTCGTCGGCGTCCTGGATCATGGCGGCCTCAGCGGATCTCGCTCAGGATGGCCTGGACCATGTCGTTGCGGGTCTTGAACAGGGTGCCGTGCGCCCACACGGTGGCGCCGACCTGGCGCATCAGCAGCAGCATCTGGTCCTGGTCCTCGCCGTCGAGCGGGTCCATGGTGGCGAACTGCTCGGCGAGCTGCTGGTTGAGGTGGCCGAGCTGGTTCTGCAGGCTCTGGCTGGCGGGATCGATCTGGCTCATCGGGTGCTCCTCGGGGTGGATGGCGCCGGCGTTGCGGCGCACAGGCTGAGTGACGGCGGCGGTGCGGCGGTTCCATCGCGCCGGCGGACTTGGGCTCGGCAGTGGCATGAATCGGGATCGCTGTCGGGCGTACGGCCCGACCTACTTAGCCGGCGCCGCAGGCGCGGCTTCAGCCGCGAAGGGCGGGCACGGAACCGGCGCTTTCGCGGCTGAAGCCGCTGCTACGGGCTTTCGCGCCCCGGCGGTGCGGGCACGGAGCCGGCCTGCGCCAGCGCCGCCGCCAGCGCCGCCACCCGGCCGTCGAACGACACCCGGGCCAGCCCCATCGGGCTTTCCAGCCGGCAATGGCCGCGCGCCAGCGCCGGGTCGGCCGCCAGCGTCCACGGCGGCTGGGCGCCGATGCCCGCGCCGGCCGCGTCGACGCGCGCCAGGTCGTCCGGCTGCAGGAACAGCGTCGCGTCGCGCTCGTCGTGGAAGGCCAGCAGCAGCGCGCGCACCACCGGCAGCACGCGGTCGGCCTCGGCCACCTGGCCGGCCAGCGCCTGCAGCAGCGACTGGCCGAGCGCCACCAGCTCGCCTTCCAGCGCCTGCAGGGTGGCCGCGCGGGCGGCCTGCAGCGCATCGAACAGCGCGGCGGCGCGGGCCCAGACGGCCGCCTCGGTCTCGCGCTCGAGCGCGGCCAGCCGCTCGGCGGCATCACTGCGCGCCTGCGCCTGCAGCGCCTCGGCCTCGGCGCGGGCCGCGGCGATCAGCCGGTCGGCCGCGGCCTGGCCGGCGGCCACCAGGTCCTCGGCGCTGCGCAGGCTGGCCAGCCATTCGTGACCAACCACCGCCTCGGCCTGCCAGGGGCGGTCGAGCGGATCGGTGCGATAGCGGGTGCGGACGAGGCTCATGGCCGTGCTCCTGCCGGCTGCGCGGACGGCCGCCGGTCGAATTCGATGGGGAAGGCGCGGCGGCTCATGCCGTGACCGCGGGTTCGGACTGGACGTGAGCGGCCGGCTCGCTCGCGGCGACCGGTTCGGCTGGAAGATGGCCGGCCGCTTCGGTGACGGCCGCATCCCCATCGGACATGCCCGCATCGGTCGCCTCGGCCCGCGCCTGCGCCAGCGCCGCGCGGCACAGCCGGCGCAGGCCGGCCTGGTCGAGCCGCGGCGCCGGCGAACCGGCCGGCAGGGCCTGCACCTGGCGCGGCGCGATCCGTAGCGCCAGCCGCGGCCAGTGCGGCCCGGCCTCGCCGCCCATGGCCTGGCGCAGCAGGCCCAGGCCGAGCAGCGCCGGGATCGCCGGCCAGCCGGCCGGATCGCAATCGAGCGGCCGCGCCAGCCGGTAGCGCCGGCCCCAGCGCCAGGCCTCGCGCTCGGCCGGCGTCCATTCCGGCGGCAGGCCGGCGCCGCGCAGCGACGCCTGCCCGCCGGCCAGCGCCGCCGCGCCGATCAGCCGCAATGCCGCCGTCAGCGTCGCCTCGGCCGCCAGGCAGTAGCCGCGCCAGAGCGGATCGGCCTCGGCCGGCAGCGGCCGCGGCCAGCCGTGGCGCGCGCACCAGGCCGGGTAGGCCAGCCGCGGCGCCAGCGCGTCCTGCGCCAGGCCGGCCAGGAAGGCCCGGCCCCAGTCGTCGACCAGCCAGCCCGGCTCGGCCGACTGCCAGGGCGCGTACCAGAACGCCAGCCAGGCCTCGTCGTCGGCCGCGTTCATGACGAGCCGGCCCGGGCTTCGGCCACCGGAGCGACGCCGCCCGGCGTGGCGACGCCCGCAGCCGCCGCGGCGGCCGCATCGGCCGGCCGCTCGCCCGAATCCGCCGCGCTGCGCCCGCGCAGCCAGCGGCCCAGGCCGAGCCGGCGCCAGCCGAGCGCCAGCGCGACCGCGACGAGGCCCAGCAGGCCGCCGCCGATCAGCGTGGCCTGCAGCGCCGCGGCCGAGGATTCGGTCACCTGGAACGGCCCGACCGTGCGCCAGCGCACCGGCGAGGCCACCTCGGCCACCGGCATGAACACCACCGACACCTTGTCGCGGCCGGCCTGCGCCAGGCCCGGGATGCTGGCGGTGACCAGGTGGCGCACGCGCGGCTGCACCAGGTCCGGGTCGAGCGTGGCCTGGTGCTTGATGAACACCGCGGCCGAGGACGGCAGCAGCGGCTCGCCCGGCGCCACCCGGTCGGGCAGCACCACGTGCACGCGCGCCACCACCACGCCGTCGATCTGGCCCAGGGTATGTTCGAGTTCCTGCGACAGCGCGTACAGGTAGCGCGCGCGCTCCTCGAGCGGGGTCGAGATCATCCCTTCCTTCTTGAAGATGTCGCCCATGCGCTCGTAGCGCCGCCGCGGCAGGCCGTGCGCGTGCAGGAGGTTGACCGCGCGGCCGAGCTCGGCCTCCTCGACCGCCACGGCATAGCCTTCCTTCAGCGTGCGCTTGCCGGCGTCGATGCCGCCGTCGCGCAGCACCGCGATGATGTCGTTGGCCTCCTCGTCCGACAGGCCGCTCTGCAGGTCGACCCGGCCGCCGCAGCCGGCCAGGGCGAGCACCAGCGCGAGCGCCAGCCAGCGCGAGGACGGACGGGCGGCGGCCGTCATTGCAGCTTGCTGAGCTGGTCCAGGGACTGGGTGGCCTTGTTCACCACCTTGGCGGTGACCATCGTCTCCTGGTTGTAGTTGGCGAGCAGGTGGGCGGTCTTGAGCATCTCGACCGGATCGAGCGAGCGCTGCGCGCTGCGCACCGAGCGCTCGAACTCGTTGGAACGCTGCTGCAGGTGCTCGGACGCCTGCTTGATGCCGCCCAACAGGCGCGCGCCCAGCGTATCGGCCTGGCCGTCGGCCGGCGCGCGCAGCGACTGGAACAGCGCCACGTCCTCGGGCGCGGGGGCCGGCGGACGGGCGAAGGCATCGGTCGGCGCGCTCGCCTCGCCGACGCCGGGCACGGTGGAAATGGTCAGGCCCATGGGAAACCTCCCTCTCGCCGCCGGCACACGGGCCGCAAGCGAGAACGCACTACGGAAAAAGCCAGCGGGGCGGCGGCCAGCCGCCCGCCGGACGATGGCCGGGATCAGCCGAACAACTGGTGCACCACGCTGCGGCCGGCGGCCTGGGCGTCGTCGTTCGAGCCGAACGTCCCGTCGCCGTAGCCGAAGGCGTTGTCGTAGATGCCGTCCTTGACGTCGGCGATCGCGGTCTTGAACTTGTTGAACTCTTCCTTGTTGAGGAAGTTGTCCTCGCCCAGCTCCTTGGTCCACGAGCCGGAATCGGGCACGCCGAACTTGTCCGGGTTGGCGTCCATGTAGCGCGCCACCGACTTCAGTTCCTTGGCCGATTCGGGCGAGAAGTAGCCGCCCTTGTCGCCGCTCTCGTCGCCGTCCTTGGGCGTGATCGAGCCGTCCAGCCGGTCGGCCGCCGCCAGCGCCTTGGACGGCGAGGTGTGCGATTTCTCGTTGTCGTTGCCCATCAGGCGCTTGATCAGCTCGTCGATGAACGGGTCGCCGGTCAGCGATTCGCTCTTGCGGCCGCGGCCCGAGCCGGACGAAGAGAAGTCGTCGCCGCCGCCCTCGTCGTCGCCGATGCCGTAGCCGCCGCCGCTGGGCTGGGCGTCCTTGAACATCGAGATGCCCTTCTCGAAGGCGTGGGTTTCCTTGTCGTCGAGGAAATTGTCCTCGTCGAGCTCCTTGGCCCAGGAGCCGGAATCGGGCTTGCCGAACACGTCCGGGTGCTTGTCCATGAACGCCGCGACCTGCTTGAGGTCCTGCTTGGCGTTGTCGGTGAGGTGGGCGCTCTTGAATTGGTGATTGCCCATCTTGGGGCCGTACTCGACGGCCAGCGCGCCATCGAGCCGATTGCCGATGCCGCCGTTCAGAATGCCGCTCATGCGCGTCTATCCTTTCCGAATTTGCGAAGGATCGGCAGGCGGATATCCCGCGGCCGGAACCGAATTCGATCGAATCGCATCGCTCGAATCGACCGAATTGAATCGGATCGATTGGATTCGATTGATCGGACCGAATCGATTCCTGGCCGCCGACATCCCCTGCCCATTGCGATCAGGAATGCCGACCGATCACTTGATCTGCAATTTGGTCGCGACGTCGGTGGCGGCGTTCTGCTGGTTCACCGCCACTTCGGCCCATTGCTTGTCCTTCTGGGTTTCGGCATTGGCCTTCATCGTTTCGATGGTGTTCTTCTGGACGTCGCGATTGATCGCGTCCATCTGGCTCTTGAAGTTGTCGATACCGCTGCTCGAGATCGAACCGTTGCCGCTTGCCATGTTGATTCTCCATTCATTCAGATTGAGGTTTGAAGGTCAGATGCATCGTGCATCCGAGCGTTGAGTGACAGCGGTGCGGCGAGGGTTCCAACTTTTTTGTCGATTCTTTTTTCGAGGGGCGGTTTCGACCATCGCAATGCCCATGCGCGTCGAATCGCGGCGCGAAGAATGCGATTACTCGGAGACCAGACATAAAGGGGCACACCCTTAAATGCACGCACCGCGAATAAGCCCCTCTCCCGTGCACGGGAGAGGCACCCGTTTCTGCTGTGCAGAAACGGGGAGGGGCGCCCGGCGTAGGGTGAGGGCTGTGGTTTGGCGAACCAGCCCTCATCCGGCCCTTCGGGCCACCTTCTCCCGCGCGCGGGAGAAGGATCGCGTGCGATTCAGCGGCTACGGAATTAAAGGGATAAATCCCAAAGAAAAACGGCCGGATTTTCCATCGCATGCGCTGGAAATATCCGGCCGGGAAAACATCGACGAACCGATGCAGACAAGGAGAAGGACGAATATCCAGCCACCGGTTCATTGCATCGATCGAATCCAATCGGATAAACAATCGGCGGCGGCGGATATCGGAAAAGGAATCGGTGTAGCGGGCGGCAATGCAGGGCAACCGGACTGTCATCGCCCCGGCCGCCCTGCCCCTGCGGTCAGAGGATCTTGAAACCGCCCGGATTGGCCAGTTTCGCGACCGGGTTGTCGCGGATGGCCTGGGTTGCGGTGTCGATCAGGGCATCGGCGATCTTCTCGCTGCCCTTTTCGACGACGTCCTGGGCCACCTTCTCGGCGAAGGCGACGCCGGCGCCGGCTAGCAGTGCTGGAATCATGGTGTTCTCCTGGTCATGGAACGATTCACGGCGAACGCGGATGCGGCCGTGCCAGGGGTGGGTGACAGGAGAGGCACCCGGGTTCCATGAGCAGGTCGGCGGACCCGGCCGCCACGTGGCCGATGTCTCGCGAAGTACAATCGCCGAACGCCAATCCGGAGCTCCCCGCCATGCCCCCGCGCTCTACGGCCACCCGTTCTCCTCCTACACCCAGAAGGTCCTCATCGCGCTGTACGAGAACGCCACGCCGTTCGAATTCCGCTGCATCGGCCCCGACACGCCGCAGCACACCGGCGAATGGCTGCGCCGCTGGCCGCTGCGCAAGTTCCCGCTGCTGCTCGATGGCGAACGCCAACTGGTCGAGACCAGCATCATCGTCGAGTACCTGCAGCTCGCCCATCCGGGGCCGGTGCGGCTGCTGCCCGATGAGCCGATGGCCGCGCTGGACGTGCGCTTCCTCGACCGCTTCTTCGACCTGCACGTGATGAACGCCATGCAGCTCGCGGTCGACGGCGCGCTGACCGGCGACCCGGTGAAGCGCCGCGACGGGCAGGCGATGGCCGAGGAAAAGCTCGAACGCGCCTATGGCTGGCTCGAAGGCGAACTCGCCGGCCGGACCTGGGCCGCCGGCGACGACTTCACCCTGGCCGACTGCGCGGCCGCGCCCTCGCTGTTCTACGCCGACTGGACGCACCGGATCTCGGACGCCTACCCGGTGCTGCGCGCCTACCGCGCCCGCCTGCTGGCCCGACCCTCGTTCGCCCGCGCGGTGGAGGAAGCGCGGCCGTTCCGGCCGCTGTTCCCGCTCGGCGCGCCGGACCGCGATTGAGACGGCGCGCTCAGCCCGGCCGGCCGGGTTGGAGGCGCGCGCCGATCCGGCTGCCGAGCCAGGCCATCGGCAGATAGGCCGCGATCAGGTCGAGTGCCATGAACCAGGCCGGCGCCGGGATCATGAAGCAGGCCGCCACGCCGCCGCACAGGAAGACGACGCCGATCGCCCAGGCCAGCCGCGCCTTGTGGCTCGCCGCGATCAGGTAAGCCGCCAGCGCGCCGGCCAGCGTACCGAGCGCGTGCGCCAGGAAGGGCATGAGGAAATGGCGCGGCTCGAACAGCGGCATCGCCCGGGCCAGGCTTGCGGCGTCGTTCACGTCCACGCCGGCGGGCGGCGGGATGATGGCCGGGCTGATCGTGACCAGCATTCCGTTGACGAAGCCGCCGATGACGAGGCCGGCGACGACGGCCAGGATGTTGCGCAGCAGTTTGGGCATGGGGTTCTCCGTTGGATGCCTGACGCCTGAATAGTGGAATTTGCCTTAACAACTTCTCCCCGACGTGGAGGAGGCGAACCCCTTCTCCCGCGCGCGGGAGAAGGTGGCCCGGAGGGCCGGATGAGGGCTGTGGTTTGATGAACCCGCCCTCACCCTACGCCGGGCGCCCCTTCCCATGCCTGCATGGCAGAAACGGGAGCCTCTCCCGCCCGCAGGAGAGGGGCTATCGCGCCCAGCATCGTCGTTCAGGGAATCAACTCCCGCACCATGTAGTACTTCGTCACCCCCGGCGCGAATCCGCCGATCTCCAGCCGCACCGCATAGCCGAGCGACCGGTACAGCCGCGGCGCCTGGAAGCTGAAGGTCTCCAGGTAGAAAGTCCGGCAGCCGCGGGCCGCCGCCCTCGCCTCGAACGCCCGCACCAGTTCCGCCCCGATCCCGCGCCGCCGCCAGGCCGGATCGACCCAAAGCTGCAGCAGTTCGCAGCACGCGCCCCAGCTGCGCCCGACCGCCCCGCCCACCACCTCGCCCGAAGGCAGGCGCGCGAAGCAGGACAGGGGCCGCACCTCGTGCAGGGGCGCAGCCGCCTGGTTGGCGGCACCGAGGCCGGCGTCGACCAGGTCGCCTTCGGCTGGCGGCACGTCGTCGTGAACGGTGATGGCGGGTTGCAGCGCTTGGGACATACCGATTCCAGGAAGAGAAGAGTACGCAGACCTGCGCCTCGGCGCGGCCGCCAGTCGCGTCCCGTCGAAGCCCTTACAGCCTAGGCCGGAAATCCAGCCGATCAATCCGCACGGCGATACCGGCAGGAACGGCGCCGCATGGCAGCGCGCCACTGCTCAGGCGGCATCGAACCCAGCCGGCCGCGGCCCTGCCCGCTTCAGGCCATCTCGCCCGGCACGGCCAAGGCCGGCGCCATCGACAGCCCGGCGAGCAGGCGGTCGGCCTCCGGGCCCAGGTCCGCCGCGTCGGGCCGGAACGCGAACGGCAGCGCCTGCGGCAGCCGCGCATACAGCCCATGGCTGCTGCGCAGATAGGCCGGGTCGTAGTGCCGCTCGATCAGCTCGGCGAACAGCTCGGCCATCGCCCCCGCATCCACCAGTGCATGCCAGTGCGCCACCGTGCGGCGGCCGTGCAGCTCCGCCAGTCGCGCCAGTTGCTGCTTGAACGCGGCCGGATCGGCGAACAGCGCGGCGTAGTCCTGGCACAGGAAGGCCACCCGGTCCTCCGGCCGCGCCTCGACGCGGATGCAGGCGGCGCCGGCCAGGGCCTGCATCAAGGCCTGCGGCAGGCGCAGGCTGCCGATGCGGCGGCTCTCGGCCTCGACGAACACCGGCCGCGCCGGATCGAGCCCGGCCAGCGCCTGGGCCAGCCGGCTCTCGAAGCTTTTCTGGCTCGGCTGCGCCTCGCCCGGCAGCGCGCCGAGCAGCGAGCCGCGGTGGCAGGCCAGCCGCTCCAGGTCCAGCACCTGGGCGCCGCGGCCGGCCAGCGCGCGCAACAGGCGCGTCTTGCCGCTGCCGGTCAGGCCGGCCAGCACGCGGTAGTCGAACCGCCCCGGCAGGCGGTCGAGCCGCGCCAGCACCTCGTGGCGATAGGCCTTGTAGCCGCCTTCGAGCTGGCGCGCCTTCCAGCCGATCAGGTTGAACCAGGCCGTCATCGAGCCCGAGCGCTTGCCGCCGCGCCAGCAGTAGATCAGCGGCTTCCAGCGCGGCGGGCGGTCGGCGAAGGTGGTGTCGAGGTGATGGGCGATATTGCGGGCGACCAGCGCGGCGCCGTAGCGCGTGGCCTCGAACGGCGCCTGCTTGTACAGCGTGCCGACGGCCACCCGCTCCTCGTCGCTGAGCACCGGCACGTTGATCGCGCCCGGCAGGTGGTCGTCGGCGAATTCGAGCGGCGTGCGCACGTCGACCAGGGTATCGAAGCGGTCCAGCTCGGCCAGCGTGGCGGATTGGTTGTTCATGGCGAAAGGCGACGGGACAATGCCGCCATTGTAGAGACGAGGACAACCATGGACAGCGTTCGCCTGACCCAGCTCTCCCACGGCGGCGGCTGCGGCTGCAAGATCGCCCGGCCCTCTTGGCCGAGATGCTGAAAGCCCTGCCGCCGATGCAGGGCTTCCCCGACCTGCTGGTCGGCACCGAGACCGCCGACGACGCCGCGGTCTATCGCCTGAACGAACAGCAGGCGCTGGTGGCCACCACCGACTTCTTCATGCCCATCGTCGACGACCCGTTCGACTTCGGCCGCATCGCCGCGACCAATGCGCTGTCCGACGTCTATGCCATGGGCGGCCGGCCGATCCTGGCGCTGGCCATCGTCGGCATGCCCATCGACAAGCTGCCGCTGGCGGCCGTGCAGCGGATCCTGGCCGGCGGCGCCAGCGTCTGCGCCGCGGCCGGCGTGCCGCTGGCCGGCGGCCACTCGATCGACGCGCCCGAGCCGATCTACGGCCTGGTCGCGCTGGGCCTGGTCCACCCCGACCGGATCAAGCGCAACAGCGGCGCGCGGGCCGGCGACGTGCTGGTGCTCGGCAAGCCGCTCGGCGTCGGCGTGCTCGCCAGCGCCCTGAAGAGGGGCCTGCTCGATGCCGACGGCTACCGCCAGCTGATCGACGCCACCACCCGCCTCAACAGCGTCGGCACCGCGCTGGCCGAGCTGGACGGCGTGCACGCGCTGACCGACGTGACCGGCTTCGGCCTGCTCGGCCACCTGCTGGAACTGTGCCGCGGCGCCGGGCTGGGCGCGGTGGTCGAGGCCGGCCGGCTGCCGCTGCTGCCGGCCGCGATCGAATTCGCCCGCCAGGGCATCGGCCCCGGCGCCATCGGCCGCAACCTGGCCAGCTTCGGCGCCGCGGTGCGTTTCGACGAAGCGGTGGCGCCGTGGCAGCGCCAGCTGCTGGCCGACGCGCAGACCAGCGGCGGCCTCTTGGCCGCGGTGGCGCCGGACCGGGTGGACGAAGTGCTGGCGCTGTTCCGCGCCCAGGGCTTCGAGGCGGCGGCGGTGATCGGGCGGATGGAGGCGGGGGCGGCGGAAGTGGCGGTGCGGGCCTAGCGCTCGGGCCGGCCCGAGCGGTCGCGCACCTTGGCCAGGTCGAACGCCGCGGCCAGCTGCTGCGACAAGGCCATCGCCGCCGAGAGCAGGTCGGCGCGCAGATCCGGCGCCAGCGGCTGGCCGCCCTCCTCGTGGCACTCGACCGCCTCGCGCTCGGCGTCGTCGGCGGCCAGCAGCGCCAGCACGCCGACCAGGCCGCGGGCGGCCTGGTAGCAGGTGGTGGCTTCGTCGGCCGGCAGGATGGCCGGCTGGCGGAACGCCTGCTCGTGCGGCGACGGCGGGTATTGCCGCGGCTGGGCGGGCTTGCTGGCGGGCATGGCGGCCTCCGTCGCGTAGGTGCCGGCGGGCTGCCGTGCGTAGTCCAGGGTCGGCGGGCCGCCTTCCGGCGCGCGCCAGCCCACCGGCGGCGCCGGCCCGCGCAAGGCCTCTTCCCCGGCCACGCGCCGGCCCGGCTGCCGGGTCGGTGTGCGCATCGCGTTGTCTCCTTCGAAACCCGAACGGCGGGCTGAACGGCTAGGAATGCGGCCGCAGCCCGGCCGCGCCGCCGCAGAACGCGCAACGCGGCGGCTCGAGGTCGAGCAAGGGGTGATGCAGCTCCCGCAGCGCCTCGTGTACGGCTTCCAGCTGGGCGTGGACGAGCACGATCAGGGCGATGGCGCGGCGCGGACTGGCCTGGCTGCGCTGCTGGCAGTCGTCGAGCAGGCCGGCGTAGAGCCGCAGCACGTGGGTGAGATCGCCGAGCCGGGCGAGCTGCGGTTGCAGGATGCCGGCGGCGAGCAAGGCGCGGGTGGCAAGCGGGAGGCTAGGCATGGCGGGCCTCCGGGTGCGGGTGCGGCGGGTGGTGCGGGGAGAGGTGAAGCGATGGGACGGGTGGTGCAGGCGTGCCTTGGTAGTGGACTGCCATGATGACCTCCTCGTGAGTAACGGTTTCAACCCGTCACCCCCTGCCAAGAGGGTGGACGGAACCGAGCAGGTTGGCAGACCGGACTCACGAACCGGCAGGGCCGAAGCCCTCCCACTCGGTCCGCCCATCGAGGACGCACCAAGTCGTGGCAAACAAAAACAGCCGCAGAAGCGGCTTGTTTGCCGTGAGATTCCAGGCTGCCAAGCCTGGTCGCGGGATTGACCGCGACGTGTTAAGGATAAGGAGAGGTACGGAATGACGCAAGCGTAATAAATAAATGTCATCGGCAGATCACCTTGCCACCGGGCCCGAATAACCAATCAAACTCCACCGCTCCTATGCTTTGTAAACTCTTCCAGGCCATCAATGGTCTCAAAATGCACACCTAAACTTAAATAAGCCTTTAAATAATCCTCCCAACCCAAGGAGCGCACAGGAAATCTCTCTCCACCCCTAGCATACTCAAACGTCCCATTCACCAACGCCCGCAACTCCCCAAGACCAAATATATAAGACATTATCAGTCGACTCGTAACAACCGTATACCCTCCAGGCTGAATATCCCTTACTAGCTTCGCAATACGCGACTGATGAACTTGCAATCGAACGAGTATATTTGACAAATACTCCGCCGGCTCACTGTCCGCATGAGAAATGCAGCGACTAAAAATCTCACGGTATTGCCCACCTATATCAGGGGCGGACATACCACCCCAAACGCCTTCACTCCCTAACTCTCGATTCGTTGCAACCTCGTATGCATTTACCAGTACGCTTGCACATTGCTCAAGATAATCAGCCAACTCACTTAGTGCAGCAGGTAAAAATGAGCGCGCAGCGATAAACTCCCTACGACGCTGCTGATTAGCATGATACCTAGAAATTCCAAAAATAATCAAACTTGACGCATATGCGAGGATTCCCACATTGAGAGATTGCCAATCAAACCATACTGCATGAACACGCTCCCCCCCATGAAACCACGGATAAATAAACATACTAAAAAAGTACAAACCCACAAGAAACAAGCTCACCCAATTGATAATATTTATCAATCTGTCAATATTTCCAATATGCATTTCCGCCTCCCCAACGCCCCTTGTCAATTAGCACCAAATTAATCTACATCCAACCTCGCACGCAAGTTAGGCGGGATGAAATGAAGCCCAACATTTACCGCACACCCGTTGGGCTTCGCTTTACTCAGCCCAACCTACAGAAATATTGCTATGCAAGCCTTTTGCTCATGAAAGTATAGGAATACTCCCGTCCATCGATCCGAAACATCTCCGGAATCTCCCCGATCTTCATGAACCCCGCCCGGCCATACAGCCGTATCGCCGGCAGGTTCTCGCTCATCACCTGCAGATCGATCCACTCAAGCCCAGCGGTGACCAATGCCCATTGCTCGGCGCACGCAAGCAGCGCAAAGCCAAGCCCCGCCTTCCGATAATTGCGCGCCACGCCCATGCCGAGCAGGCAGCGATGCTCGGTAAACCGTTCCGGGTGCCCGCGTAGGTCGACATGCCCGACGATCCACCGCTCGGCGTTCCGCGCGACCCATGCGCGCCGCCAGCCGGGCTCGCCGACCGGAATATCGAGGCCGGCCTGGAACGCGGCCGCCCGTTCCGGCGGAAACCGCGTCGCGCCACGCGGCTGGGGTTGGAAGTAGCCGACGCCGTCCGCGCCGTTGTCTTGCAGATGGTCGTCGAGGTAATCAAGAAAATGGGCGAACTCGGCCGCGGCAAGCGGTTCGATCGTTGCAATCGGGTGTGTCAACATGACTCGTCGGCATTATCCAAGTTGAGTTGAATACAGTCGCCAGCTTATAACTTGATCTGAATGAACTAAAGCACAACGCTTGGCTTCGTTCTTCTCAGCCTCCAGTTAATCAAGAAGATATGTGCTTGCTTTCGATGCACAATTCCTCGCGTACAAAATCGGCAAGCCAAATTGTATAGCCATGCTCATCAGCCATCTCGACTGCAAAGATGCTCGAATCATCGCTCTGCGGATATACATGGACTACAGCGCCCGTATCCCCAGCATGAGGCGCCCTACATATTCCGGCTGTCCCCTCATAAGAACGGTTGGAATCAAGCAACTGAACAATGCGGACAACATTGAGCTCCTGAATCGGCTCCGAGAGCTCGAACCTTCTGGCAAGAGCAAATGCACGATGCCTAAGGCTCTGAGCGTAGGCAGTTCTAGCGGATAGAGCCTTCAATTCCTTCGCGACGGCGTATGACATAGGTGCGCCTTGCTCAAGCCAGTTGATCGCGAGGCTCGCCCAGTAATCTGTCTGACTACCAAGCCCCGCCAAAAGAACATGCTCTGGTGATTCATTCACCGGAATATACTGCGCATAGGGTGATTCCAAGTGAATGAGCACACGTAAATTCATATTAGACTTTCGAGTTCAATGCTGGTGAACAATACACATAATTGTCATTCCGCAAACCGGGCCGGATGAGATGAAACCCAACATCTACTGCACGTTCGTTGGACTTCGCCTCGCTCGGCCCAGCCTACAAGCAATCACAAACCGAACATCTGCCTCGCCCGCAGGCAATTCTCCGATCCCGCCTCGCACCCGCGGCAGGTGCTCGATCGCTTCTCATAGATCGAACAGCTGACCGATCGCCCGACCTCCCCCTCCAGGGCGATGCAGCGCACCGGCTGCGCCAGCGTGCCTTTCATCGCGACATGCCAGGGCGAGACGGCAGACACGAGTTCCTGCGGCACCGTGCCGTCGGGATGGAAGTCGGTCTCGCTCCAATAGAAGCTGACCCTGAAGGCGGAGCAGCAGGCCCCGCAAGTTTGGCAATCGAAATCCATGGCCATTGCTTGGGAAAGGAATGGAAAGCCGGCCGGGCGGCGTTTCCGTTTCGGGGATGTCCGCAGCCCGTCCCGGCCGCTTATCGCCGCAGCCGGGCGGCACGGCCGAGCATCATTCCGCGTCTCGCCGTTCCATGCCAGCCAGGCTGTCGGTCCAACCCAGCGCCGAGCGGCACCACTTCTGCTTCCGCGGCACCAGCGCGACCCGCTCCTCGATGCAGCCGACCCGCAGGCCATAGGCCTTGGGTTCCTGGTCGGCGTCGTAGGTATAGAGCGGCGAGCCGCAATTCGGACAAAACGCCTGCGCCCGCCGGGCGCCGCTGTCGCCGAGCTTCACATAAATGGTCGGCGTGCCGGCCAGCAGCTGGAACGAGCCGCCTTCGGCCGGTACCGAAACCCGGTAGGCGCTGCCGGTGAGTTTCTGGCAGTCGGTGCAGTGGCAGATCGTCGTGCGCTCGGGGTCGACGTCTGCCTGGTAACGAATGCTGCCGCAGTGGCAGCGGCCGTGGATCTGCATGATGGCGCCTCAGGCATCCGTGGCTGAGATGCCTGCTGTTGATCGAAATCGGTGATCGCAGCCGATCGGCCGAAAAGTCAGCTCGCAGTATGCAAATCGCCGCCGGCCGAAGCAAAAGCCAATACATGCCCATCCGGATCGAGCGAGTAGGCGGCGTGGTGCCCCCAGTTGCGCGGCGAGAGCGGGCTCAATTCCCGCGCACCGGCCCGCAGCGCCCTGGCGTGCCAGGCAGCCGGCTCATCGACCATGAGGTAAAGCTCGCAACGCGGCACGCCATCGGCCAGGGCCGGATCGGGCAGCGCCGGGCCGAGCAGCCTGCGAATGCCCTGCTGCGGCATCAGGCCCAGCACGCCGCCGCCGGGGAGCGCGAATTCGGACATGCCCGGCACGTGGAGGCGGGGCGCGAAGCCCAAGGCGGCTCGGTAGAAGGTGGTACTGCGGTCTTGATCGGCGACGTAGAGGATGAAGTAGGACTCGTTGCTCATGCGGATCGACCCGTTCGATGACGGCGTTGGGCCAATGCGGGATATGCACGGCCACATGATGTGGCGGCGGCTACCAGGCTCGCCGATTGGAACCGGGCGACGGATCGAGGCCGAAAAGGCGCTCGACGAACGCCCCCGCCGATACGCCGATCGCGTATGCCAGCAGATCCAGCCAGTGGAACGCAGAGCCGAGTACCAGGTGGCCGAGCGTCGTGCTTCGGACGGCGTTGATCCACGGGGCCTGATACAGCTGGCTGATCTCGACGGCATAGGCGGTGGCCAGCGCTGCGCACGCCACTTTGGCCGTCGAGGCGCGCGGGAGCAGGATTCCCCAGCAGAAGAACATCATCAATGCCCAGAGCGCGTCGCCCGGGTATTTGCCGAGTGCAGCGGGAAACAGCCCGGGGAATCGGCGGGAGGCCAGCCCAAGGGCAATGACGGCAAGACATGCGCAGGCGTGGATGCCGAGGTTTCGCCGCTTCATCGCTTCGGTGAACCCTGGCGTTGGGAATGAGCTGTAGACGAAGGAGTGCTGCCCTCCGATTGCCTGATCGACCATGGGGTCATGCGTGATGCCCGTACACCGGGGAATGGCCACAACCAAGCGGCAAGCCAGCCGACAAACCATGGGATCGCCAATATCGGCAGGAGCATGTCCAGCGTATGGAGGAGCGAACGGTCGGCTCCAGGCGCATGCAGCATGCGTCGCGGCCAAGATGCCGCCGGAGCAACAGCGCAGATACCGTTCTCGACTTCCCGGCAATGGAGCATGTTCACTTGAGCGCGTCCCAGCCGCCAGATGTCCAGCGCAGCACGGTCAGGGAGAGGGGACGGGGCGATCGCTGCGCCATCTCGTTGCCGTAGGCCCGTAACGCTTCGACGCCCTCACGCGTCGAGCCATTGCCGTAAAGCAGGATATCGGGTGCCGGAAGCATGACGATCAGATTCCCACCCAACTGGTCGGCGAGCGCCTTCCAGTCGTCGTGGAGCGCGATGCGGCTGGAAGCATAGTCCTCACCCATGATGGTGCCGAACTCGTTCGGCCCGGGAACCGGGGCCACGTCCGCGAGAGGTTTGAGGCTCGCCCGAAGATTGCGCTCGCCCAGCCCGAACGCTTCGCCCTCGGTGAGCTTGAGCTTCGCCAAATCCTGTTCTCCGAGAAAGCGGACCGCGCGCGAGTAGTCCAGGACCGGTACGAGGACCAGCCCGGCACCGAGCGGGCGGCCGTAGATGGAGATCGGTTTAGGGCCAGAGCCCGCCTGCTGCCTGATGCGGTCGAAATACTCCGCGGGCCGGACAACGATCCTCACCATCGATTGCTCGATCGGCTGGTCGCGCTCCTTGATTGTCTGTCCCATCCCCCTGGCGTACTCGTCGAGCGCAGCGCTGCAATTGCCGGGATTCCGCAGGCAGAAGGCATAGATGCGGTCGAGATTGAGCTGACCGGTCGATTCGCCGTCGCTACGCGTGCCTTCCAGCGTCAAGCGGGTCGTCGGCTTGATGTCGTAAGCAGGAACCTCCTGCCGTATGCGGGCCGCCGCGGCCTTCGCAAAACCCTCCTCATCCAGCGGCGGCGTCGAGGAGCTACCCTGATTCCCGGCGGCTCCGGTGATGATCGAGGCAAAAAAGAGCGCTGCGGCATGAGCCAGCTTCATCGGATCAATCCATTTCAAATCGAAAGTCAATCAATACAGGCACGGGTATGGATGCCATTCCGTCCTTCTGCATCAACGCCGGAAGGCCCTGGGGCGCACCAGCACACCGTCGGACATCCAGCTCAAGGCAATCTTGGGAACATCCGATCAGGGCACGCAAAGGCCATTATCGAACAAGCCCTGCAGATGCGTGAAAGCCGGCACCTGACCGGAAAGGCCCAAGGCCGACTGATGCTGCAGGTATTCGGTCTCCGGCCGGTAGCCAAAGTAATAACCGTTACCCACTACGTTTCATCGGTTTTTTCATCGATCGATATGGATATGGGCCGGCAGGCTCGCCGGACAACGCGCCGCAGGAAACGGCGCCGGGACGGGAATTTATCATCGGCGGGATACGATACGGTCCGCCTCGTGTCCGAACCGACACCTCCCCACCCGCCCCGCCACCCGGTAGCATCGCGCCAACGCCACGCGGCGCCCTCCCCCACCAATCGGAACCGGAGCCCGTCCATGACCACACCCATCCGCTGGGGCATCCTCGGCACCGGCGGCATCGCCCGCCAGCTCGCCCGCGCGCTCGGCGAGCTCGACGACGCCCAGCTCTACGCCGTCGCCTCGCGCTCGGCCGACAGCGCCGTGGCCTTCGCCCGCGAGTTCGGCGCGGCCACCCACTACGGCAGCTATGCCGCCCTGCTCACCGATCCGCGCGTCGACGCGGTCTACATCGCCACCCCGCATGCCCAGCACCACGCCGCGCTGATGATGTGCCTGGCCGCCGGCAAGCCGGTGCTGTGCGAGAAGCCGTTCACCCTCAACCTGCGCGAGGCCGCCGAGGCGGTGGCGCTGGCGCGCGAGAAGCGGGTGTTCGTGATGGAGGCGATGTGGATGCGCTTCAACCCGGCCGTGGCCGAGGCGCAGGCCATGGTCGCGCGCGGCGAGATCGGCCGGCTGCATGGGCTGCAGGCCGATTTCGGCTTCCACCAGCCGTTCGATCCGGCCCACCGGGCGTTCGACCCGGCCCTGGGCGGCGGCGCGCTGCTCGACGTCGGCATCTACCCGCTGGCGCTGGCCCAGCTCTTCCTCGGCCCGATCGCCGAGCTCAGCGCCTTCGCCGAGCTGGGCCAGACCGGCGTCGACGAGCAGACCGGCTTCACCCTGCGCCATGCCGGCGGCGGCATCGCCAGCGGCTTCTGCAGCCTGCGCGCGTCCACGCCGATGGAGGCGACGCTGTTCGGCGAGGCCGGCTCGATCCGGCTGCATTCGCCGTTCTACAACTGCGCGCGGCTCACGCTGGCGCGCCACGGCCAGCCGCCGCATACCGTCGACCTGCCCTACCAGGGCAACGGCTACCGCTACGAGGTCGAGGAGGTGAACCGCTGCCTGCGCGCCGGCCTGGCCGAAAGCCCGCGCATGCCGCTGGCCGATACGCTGGCGTCGATGGCGGCGCTCGATGCGATCCGGGCGATGATCGGGGTGCGGTATCCGGGGGAGTAAGGCGTCAGGTCGGCGTTGAAGTCGGAACGCGGCGTGCAGGAGCGGCTTCAGCCGCGAAGGCGCCGGTTCATCGCTCCACCATTCGCGGCTGAAGCCGCTCCTACAGTGTTCGGCCACGACCGGGTCGGGCTTCATGCCCGGCAGCGCCGCGAATTCAGATCGCTGTCGGGCCTGAAGCCCGACCTAGTTGAGTCGCGCCCGCAGGAGCGGCTTCAGCCGCGAATGCAGCGGTTCATCACTCGCCATGCAAGGCTGCCGCAGCGCTCGATGCGATCCGGGCGAATCGCGACGAACAGGCGGATGAGCGCCTGTCCGCCGCGGATCAGACCGCGATGTTGATGCGGCTGCCGCTTGCCGCGCCCACCAGCGGCCGATTGACGCCCTCGGCCGGCCGGGCCGACGACGCTTCGGATGGTTCGCTGCGCCGTCGTGCCGGCTCGGCCTGCAGTTCGCGCTGATAGGCCTTGATGCTGTCGAGCGTGCTGCTGCCCGAGCAGGTGCTGCAGTTTCCGACTGCCATACCCTCTTCCTTTCTCGAATCGGACCCGCCGCGGCCAGGACGCCGCGACCCGCCTTGGTCGCGGTCGGGGCGCGCTTCTGTCGGAACCGGAAAACGGTCAGGTCGCGGACGCGCCCAGCAGCCGCAGCTTGGCCGGCCGGTCGAGCTTCTTGATCGCCGCCTCGCGCTTCTGCGCCGCCGAGCGGTCCGCGCAGGGCTCGGACCAGGCCAGCGCCACCGGCAGGCGCGAGCGGGTGTAGCGCGCGCCGCGGCCGGCGTTGTGGGCGGCGAGGCGGGCGTCGAGGTCGTTGGTCACGCCGCAATACAGGCTGCCGTCGCCGCAGCGCAGCAGGTAGACGTGCCAGCCGGCCGCTTCAGAACACGCCATACGCGACTCCGGCGGCGAGCGCTTCGCCCAGTTCGCGCGCCGCGGCGAGATCGGCCTCGCTCGGCTCGCCGCGCACGATCAGCGGCTCGGCCACCGGCTTGAGCGGATAGCCGCGCGCGATGCGCTCGATCGCGGTCACCGCGCCGCGGCCGTCGTTGCCGGCCGAGACCATGATCGCGTAGGGCAGCCCCTCCACCTTGCCCTGCGCCGGGTAGAAGGTGCGGTCGAAGAAATCCTTGAGCGTGCCGGCCATGTAGCCGAACTTCTCGGGGGTGACGAACAGCACGGCCTGCGCGGCCAAGAGGTCGGCCAGGTCGGCGTCGAGCGCGGCCAGCAGCCGCGTCTCCACTTCGTCGGCGCAGCTCCGCGCCCCGGCCAGCGCGGCCTCGGCCAGCGCCAGGCTGCGGCCACCGGCAGTGCGTCCCGCGTGGATGATCGATAATTGTCGCCTAGATTGAATGGTCATACTTTCGCCAGGACTCCACTCGCAGCACAGGCACCGGCAAAGCCGGGTGCTTGCGGACAGTGAATACTTGACCAGCGGCTTCCCTAGTTTCATTCCTACTCCCCCGCCCTCGCCGCCACCGGGGCCCCGCGAAGTCGCAGACTTCGTGGGGTGGTCCAGAGGGAGCCTCGCTTCGCTCGATTGCGAGATATCTTGACCGTATCTTTAGCCTGAATCGTCGAATAGCCAGGACAGTGCCATGTTCTACACCCTCGCCCAACTGCGCGGCATCGAGCAGCGCGCGCTGGCGCTGGGCCTGCCGCTGATGCAGCGCGCCGGCCAGGCCGCCGCCGATTTCGCCGCCGCCCGCATCGATCCCGCCGCGCCGGTCACCGTGCTGGCCGGCCCCGGCAACAACGGCGGCGACGCGCTGGTGGCCGCCACCGCGCTGCGCCGCTACGGCCACCCGGTCGAGCTGGTGATGCCGGCCGGGCCCGACGGCCTGCCGGCCGATGCGGCGCAAGCCTACCGCAACTGGCGCGCGGCCGGCGGCGTGGAACGCGCCACGCTGCCCGACGCGCCGGCCGCGCTGCTGGTCGACGGCCTGTTCGGCCTGGGGCTGAACCGGCCGCTGCCCGATCACTGGCAAGCGTTGATCCATGCGGCCAATGCCCAGGGGGCGCCGATCCTGGCGCTCGACGTGCCGAGCGGCATCGCGGCCGACCGCGGCACGGCGCTGGGCGAGCCGATCCGCGCCGACTGGACGCTGAACTTCATCGGCACCGCGCGCGGCCTGGTCACCGGCGCGGCGGTCGATGCCTGCGGCGAGATCCATCTGGCCACGCTCGACCTGCCCGATGCGCTGCGGCCGCCGGGCGAGGTGGGCGACACCGCCGAGCTGATGCGGGCCATGCGGCTGGAGCGTCCGCGCGATTCGCACAAGGGCCGCTTCGGCAGCGTGGCGGTGCTCGGCGGCGCCGCCGGCATGGCCGGCGCGGCGTTGCTGGCCGGCCGCGCCGCGCTGCACGCCGGTGCGGGCAAGGTCTACGCCGGCCTGCTCGACCCGGCCGCGCCAAGGGTCGATTTCGGCCGGCCCGAGCTGATGCTGCGCACGGCCGACGCGGCGCTGCTCGACGCCGCCGACGTGCTGGTGGTCGGCCCCGGCCTGGGCCGCGAAGCGGCCGCGCGGGACCTGCTGGTGGCGACGCTGGCGCAGGACAAGCCGCTGCTGCTCGACGCCGACGCGCTCAACCTCTTGGCACTGGAGCCGGCGCTGTTCGGCGCGCTGCAAGGCCGACACGCCGCCACCGTACTGACACCGCACCCCACCGAGGCGGCACGGCTGCTGTGCTGCAATACCGCCACCGTGCAGGCCGACCGCTATGGCGCGGCCGCGCGGCTGGCCGAGACCACCGGCGCGACGGTGGTGCTCAAGGGCGCCGGTACGCTGCTGGCCGAGGCGGGCGGCGACGGGACCGATCGGCCGCCGACCGGCCGCAGCGCGGTCAACCGCAGCGGCGGCGCGGCGCTGGCCAATGCCGGCCAGGGCGACGTGCTCGGCGGCATCGTCGGCGCCTTGCTGGCGCAAGGGCTGGACGGCTGGCAGGCGGCGGCCGCCGCGGTGCGCGTGCACGGCCTGGCCAGCGACCGCCTGGTGGCGCGCGACGGCCGGCTGGCCACGCTGGCCGGCGAGGTGGCCGAGGAAGCCGGCCGGGTGCTCGGCGCCTGGGCGGCCGGCCGGCTCGACGACGCACTCATCTGACACGCATGCTTCATTCCGAGGACATCCGATGGCCACCGTACTGATCCCGCTGCCGAGCACCGACTTCGACCCGACCGAGACCGCGGTCCCCTGGCAGACGCTCGCCGCGCGCGGCCACCGCGTACTGTTCGCCACGCCCGACGGCCGCCCGGCCCAGGCCGATCCGCGCATGCTCGACGGCAATCGCCTCGGCCCGCTGAAGCCCATCCTGCGCGCCGACGCCAACGCCCGCCGCGCCCATGCGGCGATGGTGGAGAGCGCCGCCTTCAGGCAGCCGATCGCCTGGGCCGACATCGCCGCGCTCGACTACGACGGCCTGCTGCTGCCCGGCGGCCACGCGCCGGGCATGCGGCCCTACCTCGAATCGCCGCTGCTGCAGGCGGCGGTAGCCGACAGCTTCGCCCGCGGCAGGCCGGTCGGCGCGGTCTGCCACGGCGTGCTGGTGGTGTCGCGCGCACGCGGCGCCGACGGGCGTTCGGTGCTGTACGGCCGCCGCACCACCGGCCTGTTGGCGCAGCAGGAGCTGGCGGCCTGGTGGCTGACGCGGGCCTGGCTCGGCGATTACTACCGCACCTATCCGCAGACGGTGCAGGACGAGGTGACGGCGGTGCTGGCGCGGCCCGAGGACTTCGTCAGCGGCCCGACGGCGCTGCGGCGCGACAGCCCGGAACGGCTCGAGCTGGGCTTCGTGGTGCGCGACGGCAACTATGTGTCGGCGCGCTGGCCGGGGATGTGCATCGACTGGCGGAGGAGTTCGCGGGGATGCTGGCGGGTTGAGCCGGGCGGATTCAGCGCCTCTCCCTCCGGGAGAGGGGTTGGGTGAGGGTGCGACGGTTCAGCCGAATCACTGCGGGCAGTGCGTACTCCACCGTCGCTCCCTCACCCTGCCCTCTCCCGGAGGGAGAGGGTAAGGTCGCGCAACGCCCCTCCGTCAGTTCATCAGAAAGCCCGGTAAGCCTGAGCTTGCAGTCCAGCCCGTGACGAAGCTGACGGTGTTAAGCCCTCTCCCTCCGGGAGAGGGGTGGGGGTGAGGAAGCGACGGTTCAGCCGAATCACTGCGGGCAGTGCCTACTCCACCGTCGCTCCCTCACCCTGCCCTCTCCCAGAGGGAGAGGGTAAGGTCGCGCAACGCCCCTCCGTCAGTTCATCGGAAAGCCCGGTAAGCCTGAGCTTGCAGTCCAGCCCGTGACGAAGCTGACGGTGTTAAGCCCCTCTCCCTCCGGGAGAGGGGTTGGGGTGAGGGAGCAACGGTTCAGCCGAATCACTGCGGGCAGTGCGTACCCCACCGTCGCTCCCTCACCCTGCCCTCTCCCGGGGGGAGGGGGCAGGATCGCGTCAGGCTCGACCGTCTGATCATTACCCGACATGGCAGCAACCCGAACTGCCACCGCGGCCCAATCGCAATCCAATCGCGTTCCGAATAAAACGAAAGCCGACCCGGAGGTCGGCTTTTCGGCAAGAAGCAAGCACCAGCCCTCAGGCCAGCTCCACCCGATTCCGCCCGCCCTGCTTGGCCCGGTACAAGGCCGCATCGCCGCGCCCCAGCCACGGCTCCATCGCCTCGTCCGGCGCCAGCTCGGCCACGCCGATGCTGATGGTCACTGCCAACCCCGGCGCGATCGCGTCCCAGTGGTAGCCGGATACCGTCAGCCGCAGCTTGTCGCCGACCAGCCGGGCGCCGGCCGCCGCGGTCTCGGGCAGCAGCACCACGAATTCCTCGCCGCCATAGCGGCCGATCAGGTCGTTCTGGCGCAGCACGTCGACCGCCAGCGCGGCCAGCGCACGCAGTACGGAGTCGCCGACCAGGTGCGAATGGCGGTCGTTGATACGCTTGAAATGGTCGATGTCGATGAACAGCAGCGACAGCGGCCGGCCGTAGCGGCGCGCGCGCGCATGTTCCTCGGTCAGCCTCGCCTCGAGCTGGCGGCGGTTGGCCACGCCGGTCAGCGCATCGGTCTGGCTCTCGCGCCGCAGCGCCTCGACCAGCCGGTTCTGCTGCCGCGACGACTCGGCCAGCGCATCGGCCAAGAGCTTGAGCTGCGAGTTCGACGCCTCGGCCTCGATGCGGCGGCTGCGCTCGTCGTCGACCGCCTGCAGCGCACGCTCCAGCTCGCGCAGCGTGGAGGCACGCTCGAGCCGGTCGGCCGCCTCCTTGATCGACATGTCGCCGCGCAGCGCGATCGCCGCCTCGGTGTGCTCGAGCGCGCCGGCGTAGTCGCCGCGCTGCTTGCCGCAACGCGCCAGTTCTTCGTGGATCTCCATCCGCAGCGGCGTGAAGCCGCTCTCGTCGGCCAGCTCCAGCGCGCGCCGCAGCAGCAGCTCGCCGCCCGCGACGTCGCCGGACTCGGCATACAGCCGGCCGAGCTTGAGCCGGGTGTCGATCTCGCTCGAACGCTGGCCGGCCAGCATCAGCACCGGCAGCGATTCGAGCAGGCCGCGCAGCGCCTCGTCGTCGCGGCCCAGCGCCCGCAGCGGGGTGGCGCGGTTGCTGCGCAGCACCGCCAGCAGCAGCGGCCAGTCGCCGCTCTGGCGGATCAGCGCCTCGGCGCGTGCGTAGCAGCGCAGCGCCTGCTCGTAGTCGAGCATCCGCGAGCAGTTGTTGCCGGCGTTGTTGAAGCAGTAGGCGGCGTCGCGCAGCTGGTCGCGTTCGAGATAGCGCTCGGCCAGTTCGAGGTATTCCTGCACGGCCTCGACGTGGTGGCCGACGCGCGACTTGAGGATGCAGAAGCCGCGCTCGATATCGAGCAGCACCGGGTGATCGGGCGGCAGCGCGGCGCGCGCCAGGCGGGCGGCGCGGGTGAGGAATTCGAGCGCGGCGTCGTACAGCCCGGTGGCGGTCGAGACGCGGCCGTAGCCGAGCTGGATCAGCACCATGCCCTCGCGGTCCTCGGTGGCCGTCGCCAGCTGGCGCGCCGCGTGCAGGGTCTCGATCGCGGCCGCGCAGTCGCCCAGGAAGCGCAGCGCCAGCGCGCGCCAGTAGGCGGCCTGCAGCTGGCCCGGCGCGTCGCCCGCCTCGCGGCAGGCGGCCAGCGCCTCGTCGGCCAATTCCAGCAACTGGCCGGGATGGGTGTCGAGCAATTCCGAGGCGGACATCAAGAGACGCCGCATCGGCTCGGGGGGCAGCAGTTGGTCGAGCAGGGAATACATGGGCAACTTGGGGCGGACGGACCAATCCGCCATGGTACGGAGCTTGGCGCCGCCCGGCCATCGCGGCGGACCGCAATCACGTTACAGCCTGGCGGTGCGGTCTGGGACGGGAAGAGCCGGAGCTGCGAAAGGTGCGAGAACCCGTCGTAGTTTCCTTGGAGGGCTTTCCCGGTCGTCTTCCCGGTAGAGAAGAAGGGACTCATCCCCTTAATCCCCTAGATGCGCCGGCGCCATAAACCCTTCTCCCGCTCGCGGGAGAAGGGTTAGGTCATTCAACGGTCGGGCAATACCCGCCTACGCCCGCTCAACTCGCCGGCTGCGCCAGCGGCCGCGTCGGCACGCTGACGTTGCACACGTTGACGTGCTCGGCGCTATGCACGTACCAGTCGCCGCTCGCATGCCGGCGCGCCTCGGCCAGCGCGCGCCAGGTGGCGGTGTCGGTGCGCATCACCTCGAAGGCGGGCCGCTCGGCCGGCGGGATGTCGGCCAGCAACCGCACCTTGCCCAGCGGCACGTTCTGCTCGGGCTTGTCGTAGAAGCCCATCGCGCCGCCGCCGCGCGGCAGCGACGACAGCGCCTCCATGCCCTTGAGCACCCGGCCGACCACCGTGATGTTGAGGTCGAGCGCGCGCGGCGACTGGCCGATGATGGCGTACAGGCTGCTGCCGTTGCTGCTGTCGACGGTGTCGCCGCGGCCGGCGCCGATCACGCCGTAGCAGTGCGGAATCCAGGCGCGGTTGCGCTTGGGATCGGCCGCCACCGGCAGGCCGTCGACGAAGCCGGTGACCGGCGCATAGCCGTCGGCGCCGCTGAGCCGCGCGATCGGCAGGCCCTGGTAGGGAATCGAGAACTCGGCCGGCAGCTTGGCCTCGGCCGCGCCGAGCGGGCGCAGCTTGCTCTTGTCTTCGCTCTCTTCGTTCGGATCGCCCCACTGGGCGACGAAGTTGTCCTGCACCCGGATCACCGCCAGGCCGCTGAAATAGCCGCCCTGCACCAGCTTGCGGACGTTGGCGGCGTGGCGCGGGGCGAAGCGCGGCGCCAGTTCGAACACCACCGGGCTGCCGTTCACCTCCATCACCACCGTGTTCTGCGGATCGAGCGGCCGCCAGTCGGCCGGCTTGGACTGCTTGATGATGTCGGCCGGGCTGGGCGAAGCGGCGGCGGCCGGCAGGGCGATGGCGAGGCAGGCCAGGGCGCTGGCGAGGCGGTGACGGGTCATGCGGGGCTCCGGTGGATTCGGGTCGGGCATCGCCGGCCGGTTCGGCCGCGACGGGCGCCAGGGCGCCGGCGGCAGAGCATGCCACAGGCCGCGCGGCCGCCGCGCCAGCCGGCGGCCGGCATAGGCGCCGATGCAACAGCGCGATCGAGACGCAGAAAAGACAACGCCCGGCAAAGCCGGGGCGCGTCGTCGCCGATCGCGGCGCGATCACTTCATCGTCGGCATCACGAACTCGGCGCCCGAACGGATCGACTGCGGCCAGCGCGCCGTCACGGTCTTGAGTCGGGTGTAGAAGCGGATGCCCTCGGCGCCGTAGGCGTGGTGGTCGCCGAACAGCGATTGCTTCCAGCCGCCGAAGCTCATGAAGGCCATCGGCACCGGGATCGGCACGTTGACGCCGACCATGCCGACCTGGATGCGCGCCACGAAGTCGCGCGCCGCGTCGCCGTCGCGGGTGAAGATCGCCGTGCCGTTGCCGTAGGCGTGGGCATTGGTGATGCGTACCGCCTCTTCGTAGCTGTCGACCCGCACCACGCACAGCACCGGGCCGAAGATCTCTTCCTGGTACACCTTCATCTCGGTGCGCACGCCGTCGAACAGCGTGCCGCCGAGGAAGAAGCCGCTCTCGCAGCCGGCCGCAACGAAGCCGCGGCCATCGACCACCAGCTTGGCGCCCTCGGCCACGCCGGCATCGATATAGCCGGCCACCTTGTCGCGGTGCTGGCGCGTCACCAGCGGGCCCATCTCGACGTCGGCCGAGCTGTCCCAGGCGCCGATCTTGAGCGCGCGCACCTTGGGCGCCAGCCGCTCGATCAGCGCATCGGCCGTCGCGTCGCCGACCGCCACCGCCACCGAGATCGCCATGCAGCGCTCGCCGGCCGAGCCGTAGGCGGCGCCCATCAGCGCGTCGACCGCCTGGTCGAGGTCGGCGTCGGGCATCACCACCATGTGGTTCTTGGCGCCGCCGAGCGCCTGCACGCGCTTGCCGCGCGCGGTGCCCTCGGCATAGATGTACTGGGCGATCGGGGTCGAGCCGACGAAGCTGACCGCCTGGATGTCCGGGTTGGCCAGGATCGCGTCGACCGCGGCCTTGTCGCCGTGCACCACGCTGAACACGCCGTCGGGCAGGCCGGCTTCCTTGAGCAGCCGCGCCATCAGCAACGAAGCCGACGGGTCGCGCTCGCTGGGCTTGAGGATGAAGCAGTTGCCGGCCACCAGGGCCAGCGGGAACATCCACATCGGCACCATGGCCGGGAAGTTGAACGGCGTGATGCCGGCCACCACGCCCAGCGGCTGGCGCAGGCTGTAGCTGTCGACCGCGGTGCCGACGTTCTCGCAGAACTCGCCCTTGAGCAGGTGGGGCGCGCCGCAGGCGAACTCGACCACCTCGATGCCGCGCACCAGCTCGCCGTGGGCGTCGGCGCGGACCTTGCCGTGCTCGGTCGAGATCGCCGCGACCAGCTCGTCGGCATGGCGCTCGAGCAGCTCCTTGAACTTGAACATCACCCGGGCGCGGCGCAGCGGCGGGGTGGCGGCCCAGGCCGGGAAGGCGGCCTGCGCGGCGGCGACGGCGGCGTCGAGCTCGGCCGGCGAGGCCAGCGGCACGCGGGCGGTGACTTCGCCTTGCGAGGGGTCGTAGACGTCGCCGAAGCGGCCCGAGCTGCCGGCGGTTTCGGCGCCGTTGATCCAGTGGTGCAGGGTGGTTGCCATGTTGGGGTGTCCTTGTTTTAAGCCCTCTCCCACCGGGAGAGGGGTTGGGGTGAGGGAGCGGCGGTTCAGCTAATCACTGTCGGCGCCGACAACAGCATGCTGACCGCAGCACGCTGGAACCGGCAGCCGTGCCTGAACCGGCGCCCCCTCACCCTGCCCTCTCCCGGAGGGAGAGGGTGGGTCAGTTCAATTCGAGACGCAGTGAACAGCTCAAGCGCCTTTCTCAGAGCAGCCAGCCCGCCTCAACCCGCCGCGCGGATCGACTCGCGCAGCACCTCGGTCATGCGGCCGATCTCCTCCGGCGTCGAGACGAAGGTCGGCCCCATCGCCAGGATGTCGCCGGTGAAGCGGAACAGCACGCCGCGCTTGAGCGCCTCCTCGAACACCCGGATCGCGCGCAGGCCCGGCTTGCCCTCGTAGGGCGCCAGCTCGACCGCGGCGGCCAGCCGGCAGTTGCGCACGTCGATCACGCCATCCTCGCCCTTGAGGCCGTGCACCGCCTCTTCCAGCACCGGCGACAGCGCGTTCACCCGCTCGTAGATGCCTTCCTCGGCGATCACGTCGAGCGTGGCGTGGGCGGCGGCCACCGCCAGCGCATGGCCCGAGTAGGTGTAGCCGTGGAAGAACTCGACCATGTGGTCCGGGCCGGTCATGAACACGTCGTGGATCTGCCGGGTGGCGATCACGCCGCCATCGGCACCAGGCCGTTGTTGACGCCCTTGGCGAAGGTGATCAGGTCCGGCGTCACGCCGTAGTACTGCGATGCGAACGGCATGCCCATGCGGCCGAAACCGCAGATCACCTCGTCGAAGATCAGCAGGATGCCGTGCTTGGAGCAGATCTCGCGCAGCCGCTTGAGGTAGCCGGCCGGCGGCACGATCACGCCGGCCGAGCCCTGCATCGGCTCGACGATGACCGCGGCGATGGTCGAGGCGTCGTGCAGCGCCACCAGGCGCTCCAGCTCGTCGGCCAGGTGGGCGCCCCACTGCGGCTCGCCGCGCGAGAAGGCCATTTCCTTGAGGTTGTGGGTGTGCGGCAGGTGGTCGACGCCGTTCAGCATGCCGGCGGCGAACATCTTGCGGTTGGCCACCATGCCGCCGACCGAGATGCCGCCGAAGCCGACGCCGTGGTAGCCCTTCTCGCGGCCGATGAAGCGGGTGCGGTGCGCCTCGCCGCGGGCGCGGTGGTAGGCCAGCGCCATCTTCAGCGCGGTATCGACCGCCTCGGAGCCCGAATTGCAGAAGAACACGTGCTCGAAGCCCTCGGGCGCCTGCTCGGCGATCCGCTCGGCCAGCTTGAACACCTGCGGCGTGCCCATCTGGAAGGCGGTGCCGTAGTCGAGCACGTCGAGCTGGCGCTTCACCGCCTCGACGATCTTCGGGTGGCGATGGCCCAGGCCGCAGCACCACAGGCCGGACAGCGCGTCGTACAGCTTGTCGCCCTCGGTGGTCCAGTAGTAGCTGCCCTCGGCGCGCGCCAGCTGGCGGCGCTCGTGGTGCTGCTTGAAGTAGCGGTTGTGGGTGAACGGCATCCAGTAGGCGTTCAGGTTGTCGGCGGGGCTGAGGTCCATCGTCGTCTCCGGGTCATCTGTATCGGTTGGCGTACTGGTCCGGGCGGGCTGCCGATACGCGGGATGGGCGCAGTATCGGCCATGGCCGAGTAGAATCGCCATATACATGGACAGCATTCCGCCAGCTCGATGTACTGGACCGAACCCCGATACAGTTCCCGAGCGCTGCCGTAGGAGCGGCTTCGGCCGCGAAAGGGACGGCTCCGCCCCAGCCATTCGCGGCTGAAGCCGCTCCTGCGTCTCGCCCCCGGCCTCCGCCGCGATGGAGAATTCGAGGCCGCGCGCTTGGCCATGCAGGTCGGAATTCATTCCGACCATGACGCAAGCTAGGCCGCAGCCGGAATGATTGCCGACCTAGCCGATGCAGTCCGGATCGGCCCATTCACGAAAGACCGCATGCTCCAGCTCGACCCCACCGCTGCCACCCCGCTGACCGAGCAGATCGTCGCCGGCGTCGTCGCCAAGATCGAGCGCGGCGTGCTGGCCGAGGGCGCCCGCCTGCCGTCGGTGCGCGGGCTGGCCCAGGCGGTCGGCGTCAGCCCGTTCACCGTGGCCGAGGCTTACAACCGGCTGGTGGCGGCCGGCTGGATCGGCGCCCAGCGCGCGCGCGGCTATTTCGTCGCGCCGCGCCGCACGGCGGCCGAGCCGGCGCCGCGCGCGCCGGTCGACGACAGCTGGCTCTTGCAGCGCGTCTACGAGGACAGCGGCCTGCAGCTGCAGGCCGGCGGCGGCTGGCTGCCGCCCGACTGGCTGTACGAGGACGGCGTGCGCGCCGCGCTACGCCAACTGGCCAAGGCGCCGGGCGAGCTGCTCACCCGCTACGGCCATCCGCAGGGCCTGCCGGCATTGCGCGCCCACCTGCAATGGCGGCTGGCGCTGCGCGGCATCGAGGCGCCGGCCGAGCGCATCGTGCTCACCCACGGCGCCAGCCAGGGGCTGGACCTGGCGCTGCGGCTGCTGGTGCGGCCGGGCGACGCGGTGCTGATCGACGCGCCCGGCTACTCGACCCTGATCGCCGCGCTGCTCGCCCACGGCGCGCGCCTCCACGGCGTGCCGCGCACCGCGCAGGGCCCGGACCCGGCCGCGCTGGCCCGGCTGGCGGCCGAACACCGGACGGTCGCCTTCTTCACCACCAGCGCGCTGCACAACCCGACCGGCACCAGCACCACCGCCGCGGTGGCGCATCAGGTGCTCAAGCTGGCCGAGCGGCACGACTTCCGCGTGATCGAGGACGACCCGTTCGCCGACCTGGTGGCGACGCCGGCGCCGACGCTGGCCAGCCTCGACGGCCTGGAGCGCGTGATCTACCTCGGCAGCTTTTCCAAGACGATGTCGCCGGCGCTGCGGGTCGGCTACCTGGCGGCCGACGCCGCCACCGTGGCGCGCGCCAGCCAGCTCAAGATGAGCTCGGGCCTGACCGGCTCGGAGATCATGGAATCGGCCGCGCTGGCGATGCTCGGCGACGGCCACCACCGCGGCCATCTCGACCGCCTGCGCGAGCGGCTCGGCGAAGCGCAGGCGCGCGTCTGCGGCAGGCTGGCCGAGCTCGGCTGGCAGGTGTTCCACCGGCCGGCCGGCGGCCTGTTCCTGTGGGCCGAGGCGCCGAGCGGGCTCGATGCCGAACGGCTCACCGCCGCCGCAGCCGCGGCCGGCATCGCGCTGGCGCCGGGCCGCTTCTACCTGCCCGGTGGCGAGGCCAGCCGGCATTTCCGCTTCAACGCCGCCTGGGCCGACGACAGCCGGCTGTACGGCTGGCTGGCCGACCAGGCCGGTCGCTGACGACCGGCAATGCCGGCCGGGGTGAATTCGCCGGCGCAATTGCTGACAATGAAGACGATCGATCCACGAGGGACGCCATGCACCACGCCATCCTGTTCACCGTCGCGCTCGCCGGCGCGCTGGCCCTGGCCGCCACCGAAGCGCGCGCCGACACCATCAGCATCCGCGCCGACCCGTGGTGCCCGTACAACTGCGCGCCGGGCAACGCCCGGCCGGGCTACATGATCGAGATCGCCCAGGCGGTGTTCGGCGCGGCCGGCCACACGGTGGACTACCAGAGCCTCAACTGGAGCCGCGCGCTGGCCGAGGCGCGCGACGGCAGGATCGTGGCGGTGGCCGGCGCCAGCGACCAGGAGATCGTCGAATACAAGCTGGTGCCGACGCCGCAGTCGCTGGGCCGCTCGATCAACTGCTTCCTCGCCCCGCGCGACAGCGCCTGGCAATACGCCGGGCCGGCCTCGCTGGCCGGGCTCAAGGTCGGCACCATCCAGGACTACTCCTACGGCCTGGCGCTCGACGGCTTCTTCAAGTCCAACCCCGGCGTGGCCCAGCCGGTGACCGGCGAGGACGCGCTCGACCGCAACCTGGAGAAGCTGGCCAGGAAGCGGCTCGACGTGCTGGTCGACGACCGCGCGGTGCTGCTCTATACGCTGGCCAGCAAGAAGATCGGCAGCGAGGTCAAGGAGGCCGGCTGCGAGAAGAACAGCGGCAGCGCCGGCCTCTACATCGCCTTCTCGCCGCGCAACCCCAAGGCGCGCGAGTACGCCAGGCTGCTGGCGGAGGGGATGCAGGCGATGCGGAAGGATGGGCGGCTGAAGGCGATCCTGGCCAAGTACGGCGCGCCTGATTGGATGTGAAGTTTGAAGCGGGAGCAGGGGGTTAAAGCCCCTCCGGGAGCGGGGTCGGGGGCGCCCGGCGCAGGGTGAGGGCGCGACGGTTCGACCCATCGCTGCGGATGCCGGCAACACGCTTTCCGGTGCCGATAAGAAGCGCGCTGGAACCGGCAGCCCCGACTCAACCGCCGCTCCCTCACCCTGCCCTCTCCCGGTGGGAGAGGGTGGGCCGCATCCTTTTCACGCCGCGGTGCGATGCAAAGGTGTCGTAGGAGCGGCTTCAGCCGCGAATGGCTGAAAGAGATGCGCCCACCATTCGCGACTGAAGCCGCTCCTACGGGAACGCGCCTACAGCACCCAGGTTGGACTGAGCGCAGCGCAGCCCAACCGGCGCGCGATCAACGCGCCAAACCCTTCGCCCACTCGCCGTAGATCCGGTCCGCCAGCCGCTGGCTCGGCACCAGCCTCTCGGCCAGGTCCGGCAGGATCGCCTCGGCCTGCTGCACCGCGGGCGACGCGCAGCTCGCCAGCTCCTGCTCGCCGATCACCAGCCAGCGCCGCACCTTGGCCTCGTCCACCTCGCAGTGGAACTGCATGGCCAGGTGGCGGCCGCCGTATTCGAAGGCCTGGTTGGCGCAATGGTCGCCGGTCACCAGCCGGGTCGCGCCGGGCGGGATGCTGAAGCTCTCGCCGTGCCATTGGAACAGCCGCGGCCGCTGCACCTCGCCGAGCCAGCGCACGCCGGCCGGCTCGACCGTCAGTTCGCTCCAGCCGATCTCGACCTGCTCGGATGCCTGCACCGTGCCGCCGAGCGCACGCGCCATGATCTGGCCGCCGAGGCAATGGCCGAGCAGCGGCACCTCGGCCGCCACCGCCTCGCGCACCAGGCCGAACAGCTGCGGGAAGTAAGGCAGCGCGTCGTTGGCGCTCATCGGCCCGCCGAGGATGCACAGGCCGGCATGATCGGCGGCCCGCTTCGGCAGCGCGTCGCCCTCGTACAGGCGGAACACCCGGTAAGGCAGGCCGGCTCGCTCCAGCCAGGTGGCGAAGTAGCTCGGACCGTCGTCGGCGACGTGCTGGATGATGGCGATGGGCTGCATGGCTGGGCTCGCTGATCTGGAACGGGGAAGGTCCCGCCCGGGCTGTTTACGAGCGCGGCGGGCGGCGTGCAGAATGATGCGTATTTTAAACAGAGTGATGAATTTTTTCACCGAAGCGAGGACGACATGGCATCGCATACCGGCATCCAACCCGACCGACTGGCCGCCCTGCTGGCGCGCGAGCGCGACCGCTACGCCGCCGCCCGGCCGCGCTCGCAGGCGCTGGCCCGCCGCGCCGACGCGCATCTCCTGTACGGCGTGCCGCTGCACTGGATGACCGACTGGGGCACGCCCTTCCCGCTGTTCGTCGAATCGGCGCGCGGCGCGCGCTTCAACGATGCCGACGGCCACGACTACGTCGACTTCTGCCTCGGCGACACCGGCGCGATGTTCGGTCACGCCCGGCGCCGGTGGCCGCCGCGGTGGCGGCGCAGGCGCAAAAGGGCTTCACCACCATGCTGCCGGGCGAGGACGCCGCCGTGGTCGGCGAATTGCTGGCGCAGCGCTTCGGCCTGCCGTTCTGGCAGTTCGCGCTGACCGCCACCGACGCCAACCGCTTCGTGATCCGCTGGGCGCGCGCCGTCACCGGCCGCAGCAAGGTGCTGGTGTTCAACGGCTGCTACCACGGCACCGTCGACGACGTCTTCGTCGACCTGGTCGACGGCGTGCCGACCCAGCGCGACAGCCTCCTGGGCCAGGTCTACGACCTGACCCGTCACACCGCGGTGGTCGAATTCAACGACCTGGCCGCGCTCGAGGTCGCGCTGGCGGCCGGCGACGTCGCCTGCGTGCTGGCCGAGCCGGCCATGACCAACGTCGGCATGGTGCTGCCGCAGCCGGGCTTCTGGGCCGCGGCCCGCGCGCTGATCCGCGCCGCCGGCGCGCTGCTGGTCTGCGACGAGACCCACACCATCTCGACCGGCCCCGGCGGCTATGCGCGCGCGCACGGCCTCGAGCCGGACTTCTTCGTGCTCGGCAAGCCGGTCGGCGGCGGCGTGGCCTGCGCGGTCTACGGCTTCACCGCCGAGCTGGCCGCCCGCATGCAGGCGACCAAGTCGGCCGCCCCGCCCGGCCACTCGGGCATCGGCACCACGCTGACCGCCAACGCGCTGGCGATGGCGGCGATGCGCGCCAACCTCGAGTCGGTGATGACCGAGGCGGCCTACGCCCATATGTTCGCGCTGGCCGAACGGCTGGCCGCCGGCCTGCGCGCCGCGATCGGCCGCCACGGCCTGCCCTGGTGCGTGAGCCAGGTCGGCGCGCGCACCGAATTCCAGTTCTGCGCCGCGCCGCCGGTCAACGGCAGCGAGGCCGAGGCGGCGATGGACCATGGACTGGAGCATGCGCTGCACCTCTATCTGCTCAACCGCGGCGTGCTGATCACGCCGTTCCACAACATGATGCTGGTGTGCCCGGAGACGACGGCGGGGATGTGGATCGGCTGGTGGCGGTGGTCGAGGAGGCGATTGGAGAGCTGATTGGCAGTGAGGTGTGAGGGTTAGGCGTGAGGGGTAACCCCATCCCCACCCCGACCCTCCCCTTGAAGGGGAGGGGCCGATTGCGGTCGATTGAATGATCGCAAGCGATGGAACCATCGCTACCCCGCTCCTCCCCCTTCAAGGGGAGGCTGGGAGGGGATGGGTTACACCTCACTCCTCACGCTTCACCCCTCACATCACTCCGGCAAGGTGAACCAGAACGTCGCCCCCTGCCCCACCGCCGCCTCGGCCCAGATGCGGCCGCCGTGGCGGCTGATCGCGCGGCGGGCGGTGGCGAGGCCGATGCCGCTGCCTTCGAATTCGCTGGCCGCATGCAGCCGCTGGAACGGCGCGAACAGCTTGTCGGCCCGCTCCATGTCGAAGCCGGCGCCGTTGTCGCTGACGAAGAACGCCACCTCGCCGCCCTGCTCGATCCGCCCGACCGCCACCCGCGCCGGCTCGCGGCCGCGGGTGAACTTGATCGCGTTGACCAGCAACTGCTCGAGCACCAGCCGCAGCAGGCGGCCGTCGGCGCGCACCGACATGGCCGGCTCGCAATGGAATTCGAAGGTGCGCGCCACCCGCAGGTGGGCGAAATCGCGCCAGACGGTGGCCGCCAGCGCCGATACGTCGAGCGCGCCGCGCTGCAGGTTCTGCCGCGAGGTCTGCGCCAGGTTCAGCAGGTCGTCGATCAGCTGGTTCATCCGCGCCGCCGCGGCCTGGACCCGGCCCAGCAGGTCCTGCTGGCCCTGCTCGAGCCGGTCCTGCGCCTCCTCGGCCAGGATCTGGCTGAAGCCCATCACCGCCCGCAGCGGCGCGCGCAGGTCGTGCGACACCGAGTAGGAGAACGCCTCGAGCTCGCGGTTGGCTTCCTCCAGCGCCGCGGTGCGTTGCGCCACCCGCCGCTCGAGCTCTTCGTTGAGCCCGTGCAGTTGCCGCTCGAGCGCGTAGCGCACCGAGATGTCGTGCAGCACGGTCAGCACCGCCGATTCGCCGCCGGTCTTCCACGGCAGCTTGGCCGCCTCGAAATGCCTCACCTCGCCGTCGGGGCAGACCAGCGCCATCTCGGGCAATTCGACCGAATGGCCGCCTTCGCGCACCTGGCGATCGACCTCGGCCGACAGCGACAGCCAGCGCGCCGGCAGCGCCAGTTCGGCCTCGTACCGGCCCAGCAGCATCGCCGGCGCCTCCACGTCCTGCGCCCGGGCGAAGGCCAGGTTGGCCAGCAGCAGCCGGCCGTCGGAACCGGTCGCGTAGATGTGCTGCGGCAGCAGGTCGACGATGGTGCGCAGCTCGGTCTCGCTCTGGAGCAGCTCGGCCTGCGCCTCGACCAGCTGGTGCACCTGCTGCTGCAGCCGGCCGGTCACGCGCTGGTAGTCGCTGCGCACCGTGTCGAGATCGTGCCGGGTGCGCGCCAGCACGCAGCCGAGCTCGACCGCCTGCTCGCGCTGGCTCATCGCCGCCTCGACCGCCGCCAGGAGCGGCGCCACCAGCACCCGCAGCATCGGCAGCAGGGCGTCCGGCACCGTCATCTGCCACAGCAGCGCGCCGAGCTGGAGCTGGCCGAAGTCGTCGCCCGGCACCACCAGCACGCCGGCCACCCGGCGCAGGAACAGCTCCACGCGCGGCAGCAGCAGGTCGATCGACTGGCAATAGACCGCCACCGGGCCGGCCAGCAGCTCGCGCTTCTGCACCTCCGCCACCCAGGTGAAGCCGGGCGGCGGCGGATCGATGGTGCTCAGCAGGACTCGCATCGCGGGGCTCAGGCGCCGATCAGCAGCACGATGTAGGTCATGTTGTGGAACAGGTTGCGGGTATAGCCCGCCCCGTCGCGCAACGGCCCGATCTCGCCGAAGGAGGGATAGCCGGCCAGCGGCAGGCCGCCGCCGAAGGCCTCGCCGAGCAGGCCGGCCTCGCGCGCGATCTCGCCGCCGAGCAGTTGCTTGCGGCCGGTACAGCTGACCAACAGGCCGGCCACCGGCTCGAATTCGAGCGAGCGGGCCTGCTCGGCGATGCCCTTCACCTCGCGCAGCAGCTCGGCCGGGCCGGTCAGGCAGACCTGCACCGTCTTGCCGGGCTCGATGCCGCCGTAGAGCCCGATCGCGCCCTCGGCGGCGCCGAAGTCGGGCACGATCGCGCGCAGGCTGCGCTGCGCCGGCCGCGCCGGATCGATCACGCTCAGCGCCACCACGCCGCGATCGGTCTGCAGCACCGGCTTGCCGGTCTCGCGCTCGATGAAGGCCATCGCGCCGATGCCGTCGATGCGCTGCAGCTGGGTGCCTTCGGCCTCGTCGACCCGGCCGGGCCGGCCGACCGGCGTCAGGTCGTTCGCCACCCGGATGTCGAAGCGGATCGGCCCGCGCGCGCCGAGCAGCACCACCGCGTCCTGCAGCACCTCGTCGCCGGCGTACAGGTAGCAGCCGGCCATGCGGTTGTCGTCGGCGGCCAGGCCGCCCATCACCGGGCAGTCGACCTCGTCGCGCAGCACGGCCTCGATCAGGCTGGCGTCGGCGCGGAAATCGGCGGCCAGGAACACCAGGTCCGGCTCGCCGCCGGCCGCCGCGCGCAGGCGGACGAAGGCCTCGCGCGTCGCCCCGGCCGGATCGGCGCCGAGGCCGGCGGCCGCGGCCAGCGTCCAGGCCACCTCGCCTTCGCTGTTCAGGCCGAGCGCCACCGCGCCGAGATCCGAGGCGCGGTCGCCGCTGTAGAAGCCGTCGCCGCTGTTGCCGATCACCACCAGCTCGTCGCGTCCCAATACGTCGCGCAGCCCTTCGAGCAGCTCGGCGCTGCCGCCGTAATGGACCGCGCTGAACAGGAACACCACCTCGGGCTCGAGATCGGCCAGCGCCTCGCCCAGCGCCACGCCGGCCCGGTAGGGATCGGAAATCAGGGTATGGGTGGATCGCGCCCTCATGCCGGCCTCCGCTTGTCGCCGCCTATTATATTTTCCAGTGTAGTCCAGCCCGCGCCGCGGTCCATGCCCGTCGCCACCGCGCTCGTCGGGCCGGCCGGCATCCCCGTCCGCGCAACCGGGCATGCGGAAATACGCGAAAACCTTTGACAAGCCGCCGGCTCGCCGATATCTTGCGCGTCCTTTCCCCGATAGCTCAGTCGGTAGAGCGCCGGACTGTTAATCCGTAGGTCCCTGGTTCGAGCCCAGGTCGGGGAGCCAGACAAGCAAAGCCCGATCGCCTCCAAGGCGGTCGGGCTTTCGTCTTTTGGCGCGCCGGCCCGGCCAAGCCTTCCTGGCGAACCGCCGCCATTCCGCGCCCCAACGAAAAAGGCCGCATCTCATGGATGCGGCCTTTTCACATGGCGCCGGGTGGAGGATCAGTCGACCAGCAGCGCGCGCTCGTTGGCCAGCAGCTCGTCCAGCGTCTCGCGCGCCCGGATCAGCCGGGCGCGGCCGTCGCCGACCAGCACCTCGGCCGCGCGGGCGCGGGTGTTGTAGTTCGAGCTCATGGTCATGCCGTAGGCACCGGCCGACAGCACCGCCAGCAGGTCGCCCTGCTCCAGCGCCAGGCGGCGGTCCTTGCCGAGGAAATCGCTGCTCTCGCAGACCGGGCCGACCACGTCGTACACGCGCTCGGGCGCCTGGTTCGGCCGCACCGCGACGATGTCGTGATAGGCGCCGTACAGCGCCGGCCGCATCAGGTCGTTCATCGCCGCATCGACGATGGCGAAATGCTTGCCCTCGCCCGGCTTCAGGTATTCGACCCGGGTCAGCAGCAGGCCGGCATTGCCGACCAGCGAGCGGCCCGGCTCCAGCACCAGCTTGAGCTTGCGGCCGGCCAGCCGGCCCAGCACCGCGCGCGCGTACTCGTCGACCTCGGGCGGCGTCTCGTCGGTGTAGCGGATGCCGAGGCCGCCGCCGAGGTCGAGGTGCTCGAGCACGATGCCGTCGGCCGCCAGCGTGTCGACCAGCGCCAGCAGGCGGTCGAGCGCGTCGACGAAGGGGCTGAGCTCGGTCAGCTGCGAACCGATGTGGCAATCGATGCCGACCACCTTCAGGTGCGGCAGCCCGGCCGCCACGCCGTAAACGCGGCGCGCCTCGGCCCAGCCGATGCCGAACTTGTTGTCCTTGAGGCCGGTGGAGATATACGGATGGGTGCGCGCGTCGACGTCCGGATTCACCCGCAGGCTGACCGAGGCGCGGCGGCCGACGCCGGCGGCGACCTCGTTCAGCCGCTGCAGCTCGGCCTCGGATTCGACGTTGAAGCAATGGATGCCGGCTTCGAGCGCGGCGCGCATCTCGTCGGCGCGCTTGGCCACGCCGGAGAACACGATGCGCTCGGCCGGCACCCCGGCCGCCAGTGCACGGGCCAGCTCGCCGCCGGAGACGATGTCGCAGCCGGCGCCGAGCCGGGCGAAAGTGCGCAGCACGCTGAGGTTCGAATTGGCCTTCATCGCGTAGCAGATCAGCGTCTCGACGCTGGCGAAGGCGTCGCGGTAGGCGCGGTAGGTCTCGCTGAGGAAGGCTTCCGAATAGACGTAACACGGCGTGCCGAAGGTCTCGGCGATGGCGGACAGCGGCACGCCGTCGAGGGCGAGCCCGCCGTCCGGGGCGGGTGTGAGCTTCATGGGCGGGGGTCTTGGGCGAGGAGGAAGTCTGGTCGGGCTTGGGCAGGTAGAGCGGGCCCTTGTAGCCGCAGGCGGCCAGGAGACTGGCGATCAGGCAGAGAACGAGCAAACGCATGGCTTGGCCCGGCGGTAAAATGCCGATACTAGCAACCAGGCAGGACCGGGCCAATGAACGAAAGCGAATTTCTACAGATCAGCGATGCGGTATTCGATCGCATCGAAGCCGCGCTCGACGACTTCGACGTCGACCTCGACCGCAAAGGCAACGTGCTCGAGATCGAATTCGACGACGGCGCCAAGCTGGTGGTGAACCGCCACGTGCCGAACCAGGAGATCTGGCTGGCCGCGCGCTCGGGCGGCTTCCACTACCGCCTGCAGGACGGCCGCTGGTGCAGCACGCGCGACGACGGCGAATTGTTCGGCCAGCTCGGCGAGCTGGTGCGCAGCCATACCGGCGAAACCGCGCAGTTCTGATCGGTCCGGCCGGTCTCCCGCACGACGATGCTCGACTCGCTCGCCGCGCTGCCCGTGCAATGGGGCCTGGGCGGCCTGTTCCTGTCGGCGCTGCTGTCGGCCACGCTGCTGCCCGGCAATTCCGAGCTGGCGCTGGCCTTCTGGCTGCAGGCGCAACCGGCCAGCTGGCCGGCCGCGGTGCTGGTCGCCACGCTCGGCAATACGGCCGGTAGCCTCACCACCTTCTGGCTCGGCCTCCGGCTGCGCGGCGGCGGCCGGGCGCCCGGCCTGTCGCCGCGCGCGCTGGCCTGGCTGCAGCGCTATGGCGCCGCCAGCCTGCTGCTGGCCTGGCTGCCGCTGATCGGCGACGGCCTCTGTCTCGCGGCCGGCTGGCTGAATCTGCCGCCGGGACGGGCCGCCCTGGCCATCCTGCTGGGCAAATCGGCGCGCTACCTGCTGATCGCCGCCCCATTCATCCGGCCCTGATCGATTCGCGCAAGAGGCGATAACCGCCATATGTAAATAACTTGTCAATGTCGTTAAGGCGGGACGGCATCGGCGATTGCGGCTAAAATGCGCCCCTCGCGGAACTGCAGCGCCCGTTCGCGCAATTTTTACATATGAGAGCCGGCATTCCGCGCAAGCGGTTTGTGTTGCATCGCCGCAACCCGGACAATGCCGGAATTTCAATTAAATTATCAATTAAAACATGGACTTGGAAAATGATTTCAAATACGGAACTTCTCAAGTCCAGTGCCGGTCGAGGCTGGAGTGCGTTGCCTGCCTCGCCGGGCGCCGCCTATCATGTTGCCGTAATGTCTCGCTGAATATGCTTTAAGCGAACGCTTGACGCAGTACCGCTTTTCCAAAACCTTCGCAAAGGAAGACGCAATGAACAAGAAGCTGATTGCCCTGGCCGTGGCCGCCGCCGTCGCGCCCGCCGCCTTCGCCGCCGAAAACGAAGTCATCCTGTACGGCCAAGCCAACGCCGCCATCGTCATCGACAACACCAACGACAACCTGTTCTCGATCGACAGCGAATCGTCGCGCATCGGCCTCAAGGGCACCGAGAATCTGGGCAACGGCCTGAGCGCCTTCTTCCAGATCGAAAGCGCCGTCAACATCGACGATGGCTCCCGCGGCGGCTTCGCCACCCGCGAAGGCTGGGTCGGCCTCAAGAGCGGCGGCCACAGCATCGGCCTGGGTCGCGGCAAGAGCGCCTTCACCAAGGCCTACGAAGAGTTCGATCCCTGGTACCAGAACACCAGCTTCGCCCAGATGGGTTACGACATCCAGGGCTACACCGGTACCGGCCTGATCCCGGATCAAGGCGACGCCGGCTACGCCTACCGCACCAACAACACCGTGCGCTATTCCTTCGGCATGGAAGGCCTCGACATTAACGTCGACTACGCCACCACCGAGAGCAAGAACGACGCCACCAACACCAAGAACGGCGACATCTACAGCTTCTCGAGCAAGGGCACGATCGGCAACTTCTGGATCATCGGCGCCGGCAACATCGCCAACAGCACCACCGGCAACAACAGCAAGCTGCGCAACGCCCTGCTGGGCGGCGGCACCACCTTCGGCGACCTGTCGCTGAGCGCTGCCTGGCTGCGCCATGTGTACAGCGCCGACGGCTACGGCACCAACAAGCGCAACAACTACACCCTGACCGCCGCTCTGGCGCTGGGCGAGTCGAGCTTCTACGGCGGCGTGACCTACGGCGACAAGCTGAAGTACGGCAGCACCAAGCTGAACGACAGCGAGTTCACCAAGTACGGCCTGGGCCTGGCTGTGCCGCTGTCCAAGCGCACCGTGATCGCCACCGAATTCGTCGGTACCGATTTCGGCGGTTCGCGCAAGACCGAGTCGCAGTTCTCCAGCGGTATCTACCACAGCTTCTAATCGCTTCCCGCGATTCGACGCTTGGCAGGAAAAAAGGCAGCTTCGGCTGCCTTTTTTCTTTTTCGCCGCCGCACCCGCATCGCCCTGCAAGCCAGGCCCGGCGCGCTTGACGGCCTTGCCGGCCCTCGCCTAACGTGACGCCGACTCGCCCGCCACCGGGCACCCCATCTGACACAAGGAGAAAACGATGCTCAAGGAGTTCAAGGAATTCGCCATGCGCGGCAACGTGGTCGATCTCGCCGTCGGCGTGATCATCGGCGCCGCCTTCGGCAAGATCGTCGACTCGCTGGTCAAGGACGTGATCATGCCGCCGATCGGCCTCCTGCTCGGCAACGTCGATTTCTCCAACCTGTTCGCGGTGCTGAAGGAAGGCGCCAAGGCGCCCGGCCCCTACGAGACGCTCAAGGCCGCGCAGGAAGCCGGCGCCGTCACGGTCAACGTCGGCGTGTTCTTCAACGCGGTGATCAGCTTCGTGATCGTCGCCTTCGCCGTCTTCCTGCTGATCCGCACGCTCAACAAGCTCAAGAGCCAGGAACCCGCCGCACCGGCCGAGCCCGATACCAAGGAATGCCGCTTCTGCTACCGTGCGATCCCGATCAAGGCCACGCGCTGCCCCTGCTGCACCTCGCAGCTCTGATCGCCGCGCCAGCAAATCCGGATCGCCTCATGGCCCGACAACTGATCGTCCTCGGCGGCGGCGGTTTCTCGATGGAAACCTCGCCGCGGCTCGACCGCTACTTTCTCGCCGCCACCGGCAAGGTGCGGCCGCGCGTCTGCTTCATCCCCACCGCCAGCGGCGATTCGCCCGAGTACCTGCTGAAGTTCTATGCCGCCCACGCGCGCTACGACTGCCAGGCCAGCCACCTGTCGCTGTTCCGGCCGCCGAGCGCCGACCTGGCCGGCTTCGTGGCCGATCACGACGCGATCTTCGTCGGCGGCGGCAACACCCGCTCGATGCTGGCGCTATGGCGCGACTGGGGCTCGATGCGGCGCTGCGCACGGCCTACGAGGCCGGCACGGTGATCGGCGGCATCAGCGCCGGCATGATCTGCTGGTTCGAACGCGGCCTGACCGACTCGGTGCCGGGCCCGCTGTCGGCGCTGGACGGACTCGGCTGGCTGGCCGGCGGCGGCTGCCCGCATTACGACGGCGAAGCGGAGCGCCGGCCCCGGCTGCAGGCGCTGGTCGCCGGCGGCGAGATGCCGGCCAGCTGGGCAGCCGACGACGGCGCCGCCCTGCATTTCGTCGACGAGCAGTTCCATGCGGCGGTGTGCTCGCGAGCCGCTGCGCGGGCCTGGCGGGTCGAGCGCGACGAAGCGGGCGGGATCCGCGAAACGGTCCTGCCGACCCGTCCGCTGGAAGATTGAAGCGGCAAGAGGAAAAGGGGCGAGGCGCGCCGCCTCAGGCGCCGCGCTTCTCGAGCAGGCAGAGGAAGAATCCGTCCATGACGGCATCGGGCAGCACGCGCACCGCGTGCGCCAGCGCATCCGGGTAGCGCTTGCCGTCCCATTCGGCCAGCGTCGGTTGCCGGTTCGGCAGGTCGAGCCCGATCGGCAGCACGCTCGCCTGCTCGCCCACCTGCTTGAGCAGGGCCGCGACGGCGCCCTCGTTCTCCTCGGGAGCGAACGAACAGGTCGAATACAGCAGCCGGCCGCCCGGCTTGAGCGCGGCCCAGGCCGATTGCAGCAGGCGCTTCTGCTTGTGGGCGCAATCGCTCACCTTGCGCGGCGACCAGTGCTCGAAGCTGGCCGGATCGCGCGGATCGAAACGCGCCTCGGACGAGCATGGCGCATCGAGCAGCACCCGGTCGAACATCTCGGGACACTTGCCGCCCACGCTGCGGCCATCGGTCAGATAGCACTTCACGAAACCGGCGCCCTGCTGCTCCAGGTTGGCCTTCAGCCTGAAAAAACGATCGCGTACCGGCTCGACCGCCGACAGCCGCCCCTCGCCGCGCATCATGGCGGCCATCTGGCTGGTCTTGCCGCCTGGGGCGGCAGCCAGATCGAGCACCGTCTCGCCGGCCTCGGGGCCGAGCACGATGGGCGCGAGCTGCGAGCTCAGGTTCTGCAGATAGATGCGACCGGCGTAGAAGGCCTCGGTCTCGGTCAGCGCGCGCTTGGCTTCGAACGGCACGATCCAGGCCAGCGGCGACAGTCCGGACGGCTGCAAGGCGAAGCCCGCGGCCGCAAGTTCGGCCGCGACGGCGGACGACTCGGCCTTGAGCGTGTTCACGCGCAGGGCGACCGGTTTGTCGGTGGAAAAACTGGCGATGACCGCGTCGAACCGGTCGGCCGGCACGATGCGGGCGAGACGGTCGAGAAAGGCGGCGGGGAGATTCATGGGAGGGAGGGGTGGCGCGCCCGACAGGGATCGAACCTGTGACCTTCAGCTTCGGAAACTGACACTCTATCCAACTGAGCTACGGGCGCTGCTCGAAAGGCGTGCAAGAATAGCGGTTTTGCCCGGCAGCGTCCAGCCGCCGTGCGCCAAAGCCGCCTCGGCGGCGCAAAACGGCCAAGCGCGCCGAATCCCCGCTATAATCGCGGGGTTTTTCTGTACTGGTCTTCCCACACAGCGCATATAAAAGGAATGGCAGCATGAGCGAAGCGCAAGCCGAATCCCAGATGTCAGTCAAAGCCCTGATCGGTGCGGTTTTGGCCGTCATTGTCGGCATTCCCGTATTCATCTTCCTGGTCATCAAGGTCGCCACCGGCGGCATGCAGGTCGACGCCGGCGGCCCGACCATGACCAACGAGGCGGTCGTGGCTCGCGTCCAGCCGGTCGGCTTCTCCAAGCTCGACGAATCCGGCCCGCCCGGCAGCCGCAACGGCAAGGCCGTCTACGAGAACGTCTGCATCTCCTGCCATGGCGCAGGCCTGGCCGGCGCACCCAAGTTCGGCGATGCCGGCGCCTGGGGCGCACGTGTCGCCAAGGGCTTCGCCACGCTGGTGGAGCATGCGGTGAAGGGTATCGGCGCGATGCCGGCCAAGGGCGGCGCGGCCGACCTGACCGACGACGAAGTCGCCCGTGCCGTGGCCTACATGGGCAACGCCGGCGGCGGCAAGTTCACCGAGCCGGCCGTCCAGGGCGCGGCAGCCGGCGCAGTCGCCAAGGTCGACCCGGCGGTCAAGGGCAAGGAAATCTACGACAGCGTCTGCATGGCCTGCCACACCACCGGCGCCGCCGGCGCGCCGAAATTCGGCGACAAGGCAGCCTGGGCGCCGCGCCTGAAGGACGGCGCCGAGGAAGCCATCAAGATCGGCATCGCCGGCAAGGGCGCCATGCCGCCCAAGGGTGGCTACGGCGGCTCCGACGCCGAATTCCACGCCGCGGCCGAGTACATGATCAACGCGTCCAAGTAAGCGTCGCGGCAATCCAGAAAAGCGCATCTCCGGATGCGCTTTTTTGTTGCGCGATCCCGGCCGCGTTCGTCGGCCCGGCGGGAATTCATATCTGGAAACAAGGACTAAGCTGCGGCGCATGGCGGCACTGTCACATCGCGGTGCTACAATCCGCCCCGCTTCCCTCAACAGCCGAGATCAGACCATGTCCCTGATGATCACCGACGAATGCATCAACTGCGATGTATGCGAGCCCGAATGCCCGAACCAGGCGATTTCGCAGGGCCCGGAGATCTATCAGATCGATCCCGAGCGCTGCACCGAGTGCGTCGGCCACTTCAACGAGCCGCAATGCCAGCAGGTCTGCCCGGTCGACTGCATCCCGTTCGACCCGGACCGCAAGGAGAGCCAGGATGCGCTGCATCAGAAATACCTGAAGCTGATCGCGGCCTGAGCGTCGCTCCGCCAGCCCGACGGCCCGCCCTGCGCGGGCCGTTCGCATTGTGGCCCGCCGTTTGCTTTCTTTCCCGGGCATCCAGTCCTTGGAGGAGGAAACCATGGTGTCGCCCATCGATACGCTCGGCCGCGCTTCGCCACGCTTGCCGTCCGCCCCCGTCGCCGACAAGGGCGGCGGCAGCTTCGCCGCCAGCCTGAGCGATGCCGTGCAGGTGCGCACCGGCGGCCTTCAGGTCGCGGCCATGCGCACGCCGCAGGAGCTCAGCCTCGAACTCGCCCAGGCCTTGCGGCCCGCCCTGCGCGCGGCCGGCATCGCCGTGCCGCCGGCGCTGCGTATCGAATCCGGCCCGAACGGCCCCACCCTCGCCGACGATCCGCGCGCCGCGGCCTTCGAATCGATGCTGGCCGGCCAACCCGGGCTGCGCGAGCTGGCCTCGGCCACGCTCGGCGCCAGCAGCGCCCAGCGCGCCGCCGCCCTGGCCAGCGCGGCCGACCACTTCCTCAAGCACGCGGCCGACCCGCGCCACGCCTCGGCGGTGGTCGACCGCTACACACGCGAGAACGGCAACGTCGACATCTCGCTCCGCTTCGACGGCGGCGCGGTGACCGCGCAGGAACGCGGCCCGGACGGCTGGCGGCCGCTGAAGACCGAGGACGAATTCGGCTGGGAGCTGGCCCAGGCCTCGCTGCGCTACGGCAGCGACGACCAGGCGCTGTTCGACAGCCTGATGCAGGCGGTGTCGAGCCGGCCGGCACAGGGCCCGGCCCGCGCCGAGGACGGCGAACGCCCGGCCAAGCCGCTGGAGCCGAAGGACGGCGAGGCGGAAAACCCGCTGACCAGGCTGTCGCTGCGCATCAGTTGAGGCCGCGACGGCGACCGACGGATAGCCCATGCGCCCTTCCCTCATCCCACCGGCCCTCGGCCTGCCGACCACGCGGCGGCAGGCCGCGGCGCAGGCCGGCGACGCGGCGGCGCCCGGCTTCGAGCTGCTGTTCGCCCAGGCGCTGGCGGCCGAGCCGGCGCCGGCCGATCCCGAGCTGACCCACGGCCCGGCCGACTTCGGCCTGTGGGGCGGTGCGCCGGACGGCGAAGGACGGCTCGATCTGGACGAAGTGGCGCGCCACCTGCGCGCCACACTGGCGGCATTCGGCCGCAACCTCGGCAATGCTTGCCGTTCGGCGGCGATCGTCTTGCCGCCCGCGCTGATCCTGGAACTCGATGCCGCCGGTTCGCCGCTGTTGCCGGGCGATCCGCGCGAACTGCCCCTGCGCATGCTGTTCGGCGAACGCCCGGCGCTGGCGCGCCAAGGCCAGCGCCTGTTGGCCGGCTTCGCCTTCGTCCGCCACGGCGACGCCTTGCGCGCCTATGCCCAGGCGGTGGTCCGACTCGGCCCGGCGCGGCTGGCCGCGGTGCTCGGCGAGCACGGCGACGCCCACGCCTCGCCGCGGCTGGCGCTGTGGTGCGACGGCGAGACCGCGCTGCCGCTCGAACACGACCCGACCCACTGGCGGCCGCTGACCGGGCAGGAGCGGCTGCTGGCCGAGCTGCTCGAAGCCGCGCCTGGCCTGCGCGCCGGCGCCGCCCCGGCCACGCCCGGACTGGAGCCGAACGGCGCCAGCCTGCTGCTGCGCGCCGCGCTGGCGCGCCAAGGCCGGCCGGGCGGCTGAACCGGCCCGCGGCGAGCGGGTCTGGACGGGCCGTGTTTGCTAGAATCTGGGCACTTCATCGCCCTCCAACTGGAAACCCCATGGCCCAATACGTGATGTCCATGCTCCGCGTGAGCAAGATCGTTCCGCCCAAGCGGCAAATCATCAAGGACATTTCCCTCAGCTTCTTTCCCGGCGCCAAGATCGGCCTGCTCGGCCTCAACGGCTCGGGCAAGTCCACCGTGCTGCGCATCATGGCCGGCGCGGACAAGGAATACGAGGGCGAGGTCCAGCACCTGCCCAACATCAAGATCGGCTACCTGCCGCAGGAACCGCAGCTCGACGCCGCCAAGACCGTGCGCGAGGAAGTCGAGAGCGGCATGGGCGAAGTGATGGAAGCCAAGGCCCGGCTCGAGGAGGTCTACGCCGCCTACGCCGATCCGGACGCCGATTTCGACAAGCTGGCCGAGGAACAGGGCCGGCTCGAGGCCATCATCGCCGCCGGCGCCAACGACAATATCGAACACCAGCTCGAAATCGCCGCCGATGCGCTGCGGCTGCCGCCGTGGGACGCCGTGATCGGCAACCTGTCGGGCGGCGAGAAGCGCCGCGTGGCGCTGTGCAAGCTGCTGCTGTCCAAGCCCGACATGCTGCTGCTGGACGAACCGACCAACCACCTCGACGCCGAATCGGTCGAGTGGCTCGAACAGTTCCTGGTGCGCTTCCCCGGCACCGTGGTGGCGGTCACCCACGATCGCTACTTCCTCGACAACGCCGCCGAGTGGATCCTCGAACTGGACCGCGGCCACGGCATCCCGTGGAAGGGCAACTATTCGAGCTGGCTGGAGCAGAAGGACGAGCGGCTGGAGCAGGAAGGCCGCCAGGAAGCCGCGCGCCAGAAGGCGATGAAGCAGGAGCTCGAATGGGTGCGGCAGAATCCCAAGGGCCGCCAGGCCAAGTCCAAGGCACGGATCGCCCGCTTCGAGGAACTGTCGAGCGTCGAGCACCAGAAGCGCAACGAGACCCAGGAAATCTTCATCCCGGTGGCCGAGCGGCTGGGCAACGAGGTGATCGAGTTCGACGGCGTCTCCAAGGGCTTCGGCGACCGCCTGCTGATCGACAACCTGAGCTTCAAGGCGCCGGCCGGCGCCATCGTCGGCATCATCGGCCCCAACGGCGCCGGCAAGTCGACGCTGTTCAAGATGATCGCCGGCAAGGAAGCGCCCGACGCCGGCACGGTGAAGATCGGCCAGACCGTGCAGATGGCCTTCGTCGAGCAGCACCGCGAAGGGCTCGAGGGCGAGAAGACGGTGTTCGAGGACGTGGCGAACGGCCACGAGATGATCCAGGTCGGCCGCTTCGAGATGAGCAGCCGCGCCTACCTCGGCCGCTTCAACTTCAAGGGCGGCGACCAGCAGAAGAAGGTCGGCATGCTGTCGGGCGGCGAACGCGGCCGGCTGCACCTGGCCAAGACGCTGCTGAAGGGCGGCAACGTGCTGCTGCTCGATGAACCGTCCAACGACCTCGACGTGGAAACCCTGCGCGCGCTCGAAGACGCGCTGCTCGAATTCGCCGGCACCGTGTTCGTGATCAGCCACGACCGCTGGTTCCTCGACCGGATCGCCACCCACATCCTGGCGGCCGAGGGCGATTCGCAGTGGACCTTCTTCGACGGCAACTACCAGGAATACGAAGCCGACAAGAAGAAACGCCTGGGCGAGGAAGGCGCCAAGCCCAAGCGGATCCGCTACAAGCCGATCACCCGGTGATCGCCTGGCGGATCGGCTAGAGGCCGGTCGAACTGAGCGAAGTGCAAGCGCCCGGCCAAGCCGGGCGTTTGCATTCAGCGCCTGCGGCCCTGCGGCAATCCTCGATCGGCGCCCTCATCTTGCGGCCTTGCGGCACCGCGTGGCGGCCAGCGCAAAGACGCAGACTTCGCGGGGCGGAAGGCCTCGCCAGCGCGCGTTCGCAACTCGCTCGACCGCACCTGCACATCCATCAATCACGATCGCTGTCGAAACCGCGCAGATCGGCATAGACCGGATCGACGCGCAGGGCCGGGTCGTCGTCGGCCGGCTCGACCGAGCGGTTGTCCTCGGCCACGTCGTCCATCGCCACGTCCTCGATCTCGAGCGGCACATCGCCGGTCTCCACCACGCTGTCGATGCGCGGCCGCGCCGGCCCGGGCGCATCGACGCCCGGCACCACCGCGCCGGGCGTGATGCCGCCGAGCACGTCGACCCGCACGTCCTCGCGCTCGATCTGCTGGTCGATCGCCAGCGGGATCTCGCCGTCGTCGAGGTCGAAGGCCGGGTCGTCCGGCCGCACCACGCGCTGCTCTTCGCTGGAATTCGGTCTGCTCATGGCTGCCATCTCCATCGTCGGTTGCAAGGGGGCCGCGAGCGGCCTGCTTACAGGTGCGACAGGTGAATGGCGCCGAAGATTCGCAGCGCGGCGCTAGAGCGTGCGCAGGCTGTCGAAGCGGCGCGGCTCGCCGCTGAAGGGATCGGTGAAGGCGATCGAGCGCGCCAGCAGCTTGAGCGGCCGCGAGAAGTCGTCGCCGTGCTTGTCCACGCCGGCCCAGGCCGGGTACCAGGGATCGTCGACGATCGGAATGCCGAGCGCCGCCATATGGGCGCGCAGCTGGTGCTTACGGCCGGTGTGCGGCGACAGCCGGTAGCGCGCCAGCTCGCCCAGCCGCTCGATCAGCTCGACCCGCGTCTCGCTGTTGGGCTCGCCGGCCGTCTCCACCATGGTGAAGCCGTCCGCACCCTCCTCCAGCCGGCTGCGGTGCACCAGCGGCAGGTCGAGCCCGGCACGGTAAGGCGCGACGGCCTCGTAGGTCTTCTGCACCGTGCGCGCCTGGAACAGCGACTGGTAGGCGCCGCGGCTCGGCGGATGCAGGCAGAACAGCGTGACGCCGGCGGTCTCGCGGTCGAGCCGGTGCAGCGGCGTCAGCTCGGGCAGGCCGAACCGGTTGCGCAGCCGCGACAGCAGCGTCTCGCGCAGGTGGCGGCCGGCCGGGATCATGGCCAGGAAATGCGGCTTGTCGACCACCAGCAGCCGCTCGTCGCGATGCAGCACCGCTTCCTCGAACGGTACCGGCGTCTCGGGCGGCACCTCGCGGTAGTACCAGATGCGGCGGCCGGGCTTGTATGGATCGCCGGCGCGCAGCGGCCGCCCTTCCTCGTCGACCAGGTCACCGCGCTCGAAACGGCCGAGCAGGACGTCGTCGCCGAGGTGAGGAAAGCGGGCGCGAAAGAAGGCGATCAGATCGGGCCATTGGCCGGCCGGCAGCCACAGGTAGCTCGGCGAGACGCCGTCACGGATCGGAAGTGGGGACTTGCGAGGCTGCATGGGCCTTTTGATCTGGCTAAACGTTGTGGATAGGTCTGCGTGCAGTGCAACACCCAGGGAACCCGGGCGTTTGAGATGGGTGATGACTGGGGCCGCGGTCCATCCCTGATTCCTTCCCGCTCCTCCCGCCCTCGCCGCCGCGAGGGCGCCTCGCTTCGCTCGTTTTTTCTCCGTAGGCACGGCAAGTGCGCATACCTAACAGGGTGCCGTGGCTCGGCGTAGGAGCGGCTTAAGCCGCGAATGTCCATCTGGATCTCGCAGGCAGGCGAGCGCGGATGATACCGCGGCCAATAAACGACAACGGGGCAGCATGCTGCCCCGTCGTTTACGCGCCTTACCTGTGAATGGCCGTCGCGCTTCAGCCGTTCTGCGTGATCCCCGCCACCACCCAGCCATGGCGGCCGTCGCGCGGCTGCAGCAGGTGCCAGGTCTCGTCGAACGGGTCGGCGGCGCCGTCGGCGGTTTCGCGGATCAGGCCGTGGAAGCGCACGCTGGCCAGGTCGCGCTGCGGCTCGCGGCTGTAGTCGAGCAGATCGGCCTCGAGCGTCACCACGTCGGTATGGTTGCCGGCCTGGCCGCGCTCGCCGAGCTGCAGCTTGATCTCGGCGAACATCTCGGGCGAGGTGAAGCTGCGCAGGTCTTCCAGGTCGCCGGCATCGTAGGCGGCCTGCAGCCGCACGAAATTGAGCTTGGCGACGCGCAGGAAGGCTTCGGCGTCGACATCGGCCGGGAAGCCGGCCACCGCGACCGGCTCGGCGCCGGTGCTGGTGAACGGCGACTGCGGCTTGAACGGCGCGGGCGCCTTGTCGAGCGACGGGCCCGAATGGGAAGGCCGATCGAACGCAGGGGCCGGCTTGTCGAGCGACGGGCCGCCGGCGTACTGCAGCGGCCGCGGCGCAGCGGCCGCCGGCCGCAGCCGGCCCATGATCCAGCGGATCGCCACGAAAGCGACCAGGCCCAGCAGCAGCAGCATGACGAAATTGGCCATGCCCTCGCCCATGCCGAGGTGGGAGAACAGCGCAGCCAGGCCGATGCCGGCGGCGAGGCCGGCCAGCGGGCCGAGCCAGCTGCGTTTCTGGGTCGGTGCGGCGGCGGGCTGCTGCTGGCGCTGCGCCGGCTGGTCCGCTTGGCGCTGCGGTGCTTGCTTCGGCGCGACGTTGCGCTGCATGCCGGACGACTTGCCGCCGCCGAAGCGCTTGGCGTCGGCCTCGAGCGCGACCAGGCCGAAGCTGAAGCAAATCGCGAGCAGGGAGAGAAAGATTCGTTTCATACCGCTGTTTCCTGTGAGTGAGCCGGACCAGGCCGGCCGGGCCGCATGTCGACGATGCGGCGGCGCCTGTTCGGACCGGCATGCTCGCACAGGGTTCAACCGTGCCGGCAGTTTATTTGTACGGCAGTACCAGAGCGGCGATCGGGCGCGGCGCTTCGTAGGCGACAAGCGCGCACTCCTTCGGTACAAACGCGGCATCGACCGGAGCACCTGCCATGTCCCAACCCCTTTCCGTCGGCCTGGTCGGCTACGGCTACGCCGGCCGCACCTTCCACGCCCCGCTGATCGCCGCCACGCCAGGGCTCGGGCTGGCCGCCGTCGCCAGCAGCCAGGCCGCGGCGGTCGCCGCCGACTTCCCGGCCGCCCGGATCCATGCCACGCCCGAGGCGCTGTTCGCCGATCCCGGCATCGACCTGGTGGTGCTCGCCACCCCGAACGCCAGCCATGCCCCGCTCGCGCTGGCTGCGCTGGCGGCCGGCCGCCACGTGGTGGTCGACAAGCCGTTCACCGTCACGCTGGCCGAGGCCGAACGGCTCGAAGCCGCGGCCGCGGCGGCCGGCCGGCTGCTGTCGGTGTTCCACAACCGGCGCTGGGACAGCGATTTCCTGCTGGTCCGGCAAGCGATCGAAGCCGGCCGGCTCGGCCGCGTCACCGCCTTCGAATCGCGCTTCGACCGCTTCCGGCCGCAAGTGCGCCAGCGCTGGCGCGAATCGGCCGAGCCCGGCGGCGGCATCTGGTACGACCTCGGCCCGCACTTGGTCGACCAGGCGCTATGCCTGTTCGGCCTGCCGCAGGCGGTCAGCGCCGATCTCGCCGCGCGGCGCGACGGCGCCGAGGCCGACGACGACGCGCTGGTGACGCTGCACTACGCCGACCGACGCGTGCTGTTGATGGCGAGCTGCCTGGTGGCCGGCGGCGCGCCGCGCTTCCTGGTCCACGGCACCGCCGGCTCGCTGGAGATCCACGGCCTCGACGCGCAGGAAGACCAGCTCAAGCAGGGCCTGCGGCCCGGCGACGCCGGCTGGGCGCAGGAGACGCGCAGCGCCGTGCTGCACGGCGCCGGCGGCCGCAGCGCGCTGGCCCTGCCGGCCGGCGATTACGCGGCCTACTACGCCGGCGTGCGCGACGCCGTGCTCGGCCACGGTCCCAACCCGGTAGCGGCGGGCGAGGCGGTGGCGGTGATGCGGGTGCTGGCAGCGGCGCTCGGGAGCCAGCGCGAGGGGCGACGGGTCGAGCTGGGCTAGCCAATCGCCACTCGAACCTGCCAATCCGCACGAATGGAAAAGGCCGCCCTGAAGGCGGCCTTTCGTCGTTACGGTACCGACGAATCAGACGCCCGCGTCGTGCGCCTGCTGATCGGCGTGATAGGACGAACGCACCAGCGCGCCGACCGCGGCGTGGCGGAAGCCCATACGGTAGGCCTCTTCCTCGAAGAACTTGAAGCGCTCCGGCGTCACGTAGCGCAGCACCGGCAGGTGGCTGTTGGACGGCGCCAGGTATTGGCCGATGGTGATCATGTCGATGTCGTGGGCGCGCATGTCGCGCATCACTTCGAGGATCTCCTCGTCGGTCTCGCCCAGGCCCACCATGATGCCGCTCTTGGTCGCCACGGCCGGGTTCCTGGCCTTGTAGTCCTTCAGGAGCTTGAGCGAATGCAGGTAGTCCGAACCGGGCCGCGCCTGCTTGTACAGCCGCGGCACGGTTTCCAGGTTGTGGTTCATCACGTCCGGCGGCGTGGCGGTCATGATGTCGATGGCGATCTCGAGCCGGCCGCGGAAGTCGGGCACCAGCACCTCGATCTGGGTGCCGGGCGAGGCCTCGCGGGTGAGGCGAATGCAGTCGGCGAAATGCTGGGCGCCGCCGTCGCGCAGGTCGTCGCGGTCGACCGAGGTGATCACCACGTACTTGAGCCGCAGCGCGGCGATGGTCTCGGCCAGGTGCCTGGGCTCGTTCTCGTCGAGCGGGTTGGGCCGGCCGTGGCCGACGTCGCAGAACGGGCAACGGCGGGTGCAGATGTCGCCCATGATCATGAAGGTCGCGGTGCCCTTGCCGAAGCATTCGCCGATGTTGGGGCAGCTCGCCTCCTCGCACACCGTGTGCAGCTTCTGCTCGCGCAGGATGTTCTTGATCTCGTAGAAGCGGTTGCCGCTCGGCGCCCGCACGCGGATCCAGTCCGGTTTCTCCAGCGGCTTGTCGAGCGGAACGATCTTGATCGGGATGCGGGCGGTCTTGGCCTCGCCCTTGAGCTTGACGCCCTGTTCGGCGCGGGCGGGCGGAGTGGTGACGACGGGCGACGACATGCTTGGGGGCTCTTTCTTGATCTGGGCTGCCGGCTCAGACGGTGGCCGGCTTGGCGGTCAGCGCGTAGTCGGCCACCGAAGCGGTGCCGTCGAGCGCGAGCAAGGCGTTGATTTTAGCGGCCAAACGCGGCGCGAGCGAGGACGGGGTTTCCGCCAGGCCGAAATCGGCCAGCTGGGTGACCGCCAGACCCGCGTAGCCGCAGGGATTGATGTAGCCGAACGGGGCCAGGTCCATCGCCACGTTGAGCGCCAGGCCATGGTAGCTGCGGCCGTTGCGGATGCGCAGGCCGAGCGAGGCGATCTTGGCCTCGACGCCGTCGCGGACCACGTAGACGCCGGGTGCGTCGACCTTGCCGTAGGCGGCGAGGCCGAACTCGGCCAACAGGTCGACGATGGCCTGCTCGATGCGGCGGACGAACTCGCGCACGCCGAGCTTGCGCCGCGACAGGTCGACCAGCAGGTAGCCGACCAGCTGGCCCGGGCCGTGGTAGGTGACCTGGCCGCCGCGGTCGATCGGCACGATCGGGATGTCGGTGAGCTGCAGCACGTGCTCGGGCTTGCCGGCCTGGCCCTGGGTGAACACCGGCGGGTGTTCGAGCAGCCACAGCTCGTCCGGCGTGTCGGCGCCGCGCTCGGCGGTGAAGGCCTGCATCGCGCGCCAGGTCGGCTCGTAGTCGACCAGGCCGAGGTGTTTCACTTCCATGCGGCGCCTGCGCTCACAGTACGTACTTGACCATGGGGTGGCCGGTCACGGCACGGTAGATCTCGTCGAGCTGGGCCTGCGAGATCGCGGTCACCGTCACCGTCAGCGACACGTAGTTGCCGCCCGAGCTGACGCGCAGCTCGATGTCCTCGGCCACCAGGTCGGGCGCGTGCACGCGCACCACCTCGAAGATGGTCTGCGAGAAATCGTCGTGGCGCGCGCCCATCACCTTGATCGGGAAGCGCGCGGGGAATTCGATCAGGGGCTTGTCCTGGTCCTGGCTCATGCTTGTTCCTTTCCTGCCCGCATCACCTGGTTCTTGAAGTCCTGGTACAGCGCGTCGAGCCGCTGCGCCATGGGGCCGACGCGGCCGTCGCCGACCGGCCGGCCGTCGAGTTCGACGATGGCCAGCACTTCGCGCGTGCTGCTGGTCATCCACAGCTCGTCGGCGGCGCGGACCTCGGCTTCGCTCACCGGTCGCACTTCGAGCGGCACGCCGTTCGCGCGCGCCAGCTCGATCACCAGGTCGTAGGTGATGCCGGGCAGCATCAGGTTGGATTTGGGCGGGCAGGCCAGCACGCCGTCCCGCACCACGAAGATATTGCTGGCCGCGCCCTCGCTGAGGAAGCCGTCGCGAAACATCACGCACTCGGCGCAGCCGGCACGCCTGGCCGCCTCGCGCAGCAGCACGGTCGGCAGCAGGTTGAGCGACTTCACGTCGCAGCGCAGCCAGCGGAAGTCGGCATGGCTGATCGCCTTGACGCCGGCGGCCTTGAGCGCGGCCGGCGGGGTGACCAGCGCGGTCGGGTTGATCAGCACCGTCGGCGCGACGCCCTGCGGGAACGGGAAATCGCGCTCGCCGGCATCGCCGCGGGTGACGTGCAGGTAGACCGACTGGTCGTCGAAATCCTGCAGCCGGATCGCCTCGCGCACCAGCCGCGCCCATTCTGCGCGCGGATGCGGGTTGTCCAGGCCGATGGCGGCGAGGCTGGCCTCGAGCCGCGACAGGTGCTCGTCGAGCCGGAACGGATTGCGCGAATAGACCGGGATCACCTCGTAGACGCCGTCGCCGAACAGGCAACCGCGGTCGAGCGCGGAGACCTTGGCGTCCTCGCGCCGCATGAACTGGCCGTTGAGATAGAGCATGGCGATCCTTGCTGGGCGGCGCCGGGGCCTGCCGCGCCGGGTTCAGTCCGACAGCGGCTTCTGGAACAGCAGCGAGGTCTTGCTGCTGGCGTAGCCGATCCGCCGGTAGAAGCGGTGCGCCGCCTCACGTTGAATATTGGAGCGGAGCTGGACGATTTCCAGTCCGCGCGCACGGCCCCACGACTCGGCCGCGTCCATCAGCGCGGCGCCGAGGCCCTGGCCGCGCTGCGTGCCGGCGACGACCAGGCCCATCACCTCGAGGCGGCGCGGCGATTCGAGCGCCTCCCGTTCGGCGGCATGCAGCCAGGCGACCACCTGGCCGGCCCGCTCCGCCACCAGCAGCAGTTGATCGTCGCGCGGCAAGAGGCGCGCCAGCGTGCCGGCCATGGCCTCGGCCGACTTGGAGTAGCCGAGTTCGCCGGCGAGTTCCGCCAGCACCGCGGCATCGCCCGGCACGGCGGAGCGCAGTCGCACGGTCATGCTCAGCGGAACCACAGCTTGACGCTGTCGGCCAGGCGGCCGAACAGGCCGGCTTCCTCGACCGGCGCCAGCGCCTTGAGCGGCAGCTCGCCCAGCGCCTGGCCGTCGAGGCTCAGCGTGACCTTGCCGACCACCTGGCCGGCCTTGATCGGCGCCACCAGCGGCGCCTGCAGCGTGACCTGCTTCTGCAGCCGCGCCAGGCCGCCCTTGGCCAGCGTCAGAAACTGGTCGCGGTCGAAGCCGACGGCGACGCTGGCGGCCTGGCCCTTGTAGACCTGGGCCTGGCTCACCGGCTGGCGCGCGGCGTAGAGCCTGGAAGTATCGAAGAACTGCAGTCCGTAGCCGAGCAGGCGCGCGCTCTCGTTGGCGCGGGTGTTGTCCGAATCGGTGCCCAGCACCACGCTCAGCACGCGGCGGTCGGCCTCGTGCTTGCTGGCGACCAGGCAGTAGCCGGCGCTCTCGGTGTGGCCGGTCTTCATGCCGTCCACGCCGGCGTCGCGGTACAGCAGCTGGTTGCGGTTGGGCTGGGTGATGTTGTTGTAGCGGTACTCCTTCATCGAATAGATGGGGTAGTACTGCGGGTAGTCGCGGATGATCGCCGCGGCCAGGATGCCCAGGTCGCGCGCGGTGGTGTAGTGCTGCGCGTCCGGCAGGCCGGTCGAGTTCATGAAGTGGGTGTTCTTCATGCCGAGCCGCGCGGCCTGCTGGTTCATCATGCCGGCGAAGGTCTCCTCGCTGCCGGCGATCGCCTCGGCCAGCGTCACGCAGGCGTCGTTGCCGCTCTGCACGATCATGCCGCGGATCAGCTCGTCGACCGTGGCCGGCTTCTTCGGATCGAGGAACATGCGCGAGCCCTCGGTCTTCCAGCCCTTCTGCGACACGGTCAGTTGCTGGTTCGGCTTGATGCGGCCTTCCTGCAGCGCCTTGAAGGTCAGGTAGGCGGTCATCAGCTTGGTCAGCGAGGCCGGCTCGACGCGGGCGTCCGGATCCTTGGCGGCCAGCGTGGCGCCGCTCTTCACGTCGAGCAGCAGGTAGGCGCGGGCGGACAGTTCGGGGGCCGGCGGCACGGGCAAGGCGGCCGATACGTGGAGCGACAGCGCGGCCACGGCGGCGATCAGGATTTTTTTCATGCGGGAATGGAAGGCGGGGTGAGGCGAGAACGCGGGATTATAAAGCGAAATGACCGCTGCCAAACGCGGCGAGTCGGCCGGCTCCGCCGTTAGGAGCGGGCCGGCGCGGCAGAGTTCCCGCAGTGCAACAAATTGCCGCGGCCAGCGGCGGCCGCTCAGCCGGCGGCCGTGAAGCGCAGCTCGATCCGCCCGCCGTCGCCGTCGAGCCACAGCCGCCAGTCGCGCCGGCCCTGCACGCACAGCGGCAACAGCGCCTGGGCAGCCTGCTCGCCCGGCCCGGCCGGCTTCAGCGCGACCGCGATCGGCCCCATCTCCATGCCGGCCATGCCGAAACGCGCAGTCAGCGGCACATCCGTCCCCGTCACGCCGAGCCGGAACGGCCGCAGCGCCGACGGCGGCCGGTCGGCCTGCACCGTCCAGCTCCGGCCGGCATGCCGGAAGCGGCAGGCATGCGCCAGGTCGGCGCATTCGACCACCGTGGCCGCCGCCGGCTCGGCAGGCCGCAGCCACCAGCCGGCCGCCAGCAGGGCCAGCAGCACGGCGATCGCCAGGCCCAGGCCCGCCGCGCGCGTCATGCCCAGGCAGCGCGCAGCATGGCCACGCCCTGGCCGCCGGCGGCGCAGGCATCGGCCAGGTCGGCCGGCGCGAGGCCGCCGATGCCGTAGACCGGCAGCGGCCAGCCCTGGCCGACCAGCGCCGAGAAGCCGTCCCAGCCCAGCGGGGCGACGCCCGGATGGCTGAGCGAAGGCTTGATGGTGCCGAGCACCGCGTAATCCAGGCCCAACTCGCCGGCGCGGGCCAATTCCTCGGCGCCGTGCACCGACGCGCCGCACCAGCCCTCGGGCCGCTCGCCCAGTTTCATCAGCTCGCGCGCCGGCAGGTGCACGCCGTCGGCGCCGAGCTCGCCTGCCAGCCCGGGCGCGCCGTGCAGCAGCAGCCGCGCGCCGTGGCGGCGCACCTGCGCCAGCACGCGCGCCGCCAGCGCGGCATAGCCGGCCGGATCGAGCTGCGGCTCGCGCAGCACCAGCCAGCCCAGGCCGGCCTGCAACCGTTGTTCGAGCCGCTCGCGCCAAGCGTCTTCGCCGAGCTCGGCGACGTTGGAGAAGGCCAGCTCGGCCGGCAACTGCAGGCCACGCAGGATCGGCGTGTTGGCCGGCAGCACCGGCTCGACCGTCAGCGCGCCGGGCCGTTGCCAGGCGAAGGCCTGGCCCTCGTGCGGATGCGGCTCGCCGTCCCAGCCGGTGACCTTGAAGAAATTGAGCCGCACGCGCGCATGCGGATAGGTGAAGGTCTGCACCAGCCAGGGCTGGGCCGCGGTCACGCGGATGCCCATCTCCTCCTCCAGCTCGCGCCCGAGCGCAGCCAGCGCGGTCTCGCCGGCCTCGAGCTTGCCGCCGGGGAATTCCCACCAGCCGGCATAGGGCTTGCCCTCGGGGCGCGAGCCGAGCAGGAACTGGCCGTCCGGGCGGATCAGGATGCCGGCGGCGACGTGGGTGATCTTGGTTTCGGTCATGGCGGTGCGTGCGCCGGCCCACCGCCGGAAGACGATCGGCGGGCCGGCTTGGATTGGGGAAGCGGCGAAACTAACACGAAGCGTGCCCGCTCCACCAAAGGACCGTCTTCGATCCGATCAGGCCGAACCCGGCGTCCATCCCCGGTCCGAGCCGCAGGTCCTCATCTCTGCGCCGTCCGCCCATGCAAAAGAAGACCCCGGCAGGCACTGCCTCGGTCAGGACTCGCTTCGATCGATCGGGCCGCTGCATGCGCCCGGACCGCTTCGAACCCGCAGGCACGATTCCGGGCATATCCGATCCGGATTCCGCCGGGAGAGCCCACGGCCAGTGCCGATCAGCGATTGAAAAGCACGAATTCGCCCAGGCCCAACGGGCCGAAGTCGTCTCGTGCGATCGCCTCATCCAGCATCCGTTCGACCTGCGCATAGCGCGCTTCGTCGTAGCGGACCTGCTGCTCGGCAAGACGTATCGTCTCCGCGGCCGCGGCATCGCTGCGGCTGGCTTCGCCGAACAAGCGGATCGCGATATCGTGGTTGTCGCGGCTCATGCGCAGCCGGAAACCGAGCGTGCGGTCGCATTGGATGTAGTTCTCGTCCTGGCAGTACTGCATCGCGGCGCTGGACTGCGGCCCCAGGTCGTAGCCGCGCCGTACCGCCCGCTCGCGCAGCACCGCGGCAAGTGTCCAATGCATCAACATGCGCTCGTCGCGGTAATCGGCATGCAGCGGCTGCGGGGAGAGCCGACCGTAGCCGGGCGTGAATCGTTCCAGCAACGCTTTGCGCTCGATTTCCTGTTGCCGGATCGCTGCAAGGTCCGCAGCCGGTACGTAGAAGCCGGACCGAGCCAACGCCCACAAGGCCAGCGGATCGTCGCTCTTGAGCGCCTCGATCGCCAGCAGGCGGGCCTCCTGTTGCCAGGCGGTACGGTACGCGGGATCGGCCGGCGGGTCCGGTTGCCAAGCAAGCGACAACCGGGCCGGCAGCGACCCGAGTGCCGCCGCGCGACGCACGATATCGGTCCTGACCTTGAATACGTCGGCCAGTTCGACAAAGCCTTGGCAACGCGCCACATGCGGCTTGCGCATCCGTTCTACCAACTGCTGCCGCTTTTCTACCGACTGCTGAAGCTCGGGAGCCAGTTTGAGCAACTGGTTGCCATATTTATCGCGGCTCAACGCCTCGACCGATTTGCCGGCGCGCAGCCTCTCGGCGATCTCCCGGCAGACGTCGATGGCGGTCCAGGCGGCGTAGAGCTCCTCAGGCCGCGTGCCATTGCGGTAGCGAAGATGGACGGCGTACAGGTCCGGCGCATAGAACAAGGCCCGTACCGCAGGCGGCAGGTTCGATGCTGGAGCGGTCGCCGGTACCTGGGAGCCCGCTTCGATATCCCTCGATGCGACGGCCTGCACGGCCGGCACCGCAGCAGCGGCCGGCCGCAGCGGGAGCATTACGGATCGCTTCCCGCCGTACTTGAGCCAGCCATAGCCGGCGGCGGCCAACAGCAGCACGACCGCGAGGCCTGCCACCAACCGTTTCGATCTGGGTCTCATGTCCGTCTCCCGAGACAGTTGCGAATTGCCAGGCCACCGGCCCGAGCACGGACCGCGGTGCGGCGCATCAATAAAATGCGGCGCGACTGGCGGCTCGGCTTGATTTGGGGAAGCGGCGAAACTAACACGAAGGACGTCCGGACCGCCAAGGAGGCCGCCATGTTCGCCCGCCACGCCCTGCCCTTCCTCGCCGCCGCCGTGCTCGGCGCATCGCTCGTGCCGGCGCTGGCCGCCGACACGGTCAACCTGACCACCACCGACTACCCGCCCTATATGAGCGCCAGCCTGCCGCAGGGCGGCGTGATCGTGGCGATCGCGACCGAGGCCTTCAAGCGCGGCGGCTACACCGCCAAGGTCTCGGTGCTGCCGTGGGCGCGCGCGCTCGACGACGGCAAGGAAGGCCAGGCCGACGGCGTGATCGGCATCTGGCGCAACAAGGAACGCGAGCAGTGGTTCCTGTTCTCCGAGCCGCTGGGCTCGAACCAGATCGGCTTCTACAAGCGCAACGACAAGGCCATCGCCTACAAGTCGCTGGCGGACCTGAAGAACTACAGCATCGGCACCGTGCGCGGCTACGCCAATCCGCAGGCCTTCGAGGAGGCCAAGCTGCGCACCACCGAGGTGGTCGACGACAGCACCAACCTGCTCAAGCTCGGCGCCGGCCGGGTCGACCTGGTGCTGATCGACAAGGGCGTGGCGCGCCACCTGCTCGATACCTCGGCCGCCGCGGCCAAGGGCCAGGTCGGCTGGATCGAGCCGGCGGTCGACAAGCTGCCGCTCTACGTGGCGATCTCGCGCAAGGCGCCGGACCACGACAAGAAGCTCAAGGCGCTGAACCAGGGGCTGGAGGCGATGCAGAAGGACGGCACGCTGGCGAAGATGGCGAGCCAGGCCGGGATCTGAGGCCGGCGCTTCTCCGCGGCGGCGGCATCGCTGCCGCCGTGGCTTCAATGACGACGGGCAGCCGGATCGCTCCGGGTGCCCGTCCGTATTGACGTCCGGCGCAGCGCCGGCGAATTCAGGCCTACGCCTAGATCAGCCGTTCCCCGAGGCCGAGCGGGCCGAAATCGCCGCGTTCGATCGCTTCGTCCAGCATCCGCTTCAGCTGCGCATGGCGCGCGTCCTCGTCGCGCGCCTGCTGGTCGACGGCGCGCAGCACCTCCGCCACCGCCGCATCGCTGTGGCCAGCCGCCTTGAAGCGGCGGATGGCCAGGTCGCGGTCGCCGAGGTCGAGACGCTGCCGCAGGCCGCGCGCATCGCCGCATTGCACATAGCTGTGCCGCTCGCAATACAGCATCGCGGCGCTGGATCGCGGGCCGAGGTCGTAACCGCCCTGCACCGCCCGTTCGCGCAGCACGGCGGCGAAGGCCTGCTGCACCAGTGCGCGCTCGCTGCGGTAGTCGGCATCCTGGCGCGGCGCGAAGGCCGCGCCCATGCCGGGCACCAGCCGGTCCAGCAGCGCCAGCCGGTCCTTTTCCTGCTGCCGGACCACAGCGTAGTCCAGCGCCGGCACGAAGCCGCCGTTGTGCTCGGCCAGCGTCCACAGCGCCAGCGGGTCGCCGCCGCTAAGCGCCTCGGCCGCCAGCCGGCGGAAATCCTGTTGCCAGGCGGCGAAGCGCTCGGGATCGCGCTTGGGGTTCGGCGGCCGCGACAGCGACAGCCGCGCCGGCAGCGAACCGAGCGCGGCGGCGCGGCGGATCAGCTCGGCCCGCACCCTGCCGGCATCGGCCAGTTCGACGAAGCCGCGGCAGCGCGCCAGATGCGGCGCGCGCAGGCGCTCCATCGCCTGCTGCAGCTTCGGCTCCTCGTGGTAGGTCGGCCGCTCGCCGTCCGGATCGCGGGTCAGCGCATCGGCCGACTTGCCGGCGCGCAGGCCTTTGGCCATCCGCCCGCAGACGTCGATGGCGCGCCAGGCGGCGTAGAGTTCCTCCGGCTTGCCGCTGTCGCGGTAGCGCAGGTGGACGGCGTACAGGTCCGGCGCGTGGAACAGCGCCTGCACCGCCGGCGGCAGCTTCGAAGACGGCGCATCGGTCGGGACTGCGGCCCCCGCGCCGACATCCGCCGAAGCGATTGGCGCCGGCACGGCTGCCGAAGCCGCGGCCGCCGATGCCTGCGGACCCACGGCGGCCACCGCAACGCCATCGCCCTTGAACCAGCCGTAGCCGATCCCCGCGACCAGGGCCAGCGCGGCGCCGATCGCCAGGCGCTTCAGCACCGGCATCAGGCCTGCCGCCCGGCCCAGTCGCGGGCGAACTGCCAGGCCACCCGGCCCGAGCGCGAGCCGCGGCCCAGCGCCCAGTTGAGCGCGGCGCGCTCGGTCGCCTCGTTCCAAGCGCTCAGGCCGAATTCGGCCAGCCAATGACGCGCGGCGGCCAGGTACTCGTCCTGGCTGAACGGGTAGAAGCTCAGCCACAGGCCGAAACGCTCGGACAGGCTGATCTTCTCCTCGACGCTGTCGGCCGGATGGATCTCGCCGTCGACGTGGCGGGTGCGGGCGTTCTCGTCGAAATACTCGGGCAGCAGGTGGCGGCGATTCGAGGTCGCGTAGATCAGCACGTTGCCGCTCTGGGCCGAGACGCTGCCGTCGAGCACCGACTTGAGCGCCTTGTAGCCGCCCTCGCCCTCCTCGAAGCTCAGGTCGTCGCAGAACACGATGAATTTCTCGGGCCGCGGCGCCAAGAGCGCGACCAGGTCGGCCAGTTCGTGCAGCTCGTCCTTGTCGACCTCGACCAGGCGCAGGCCGCGGTCCATGTATTCGTTGAGCACCGCCTTCACCAGCGACGACTTGCCGGTGCCGCGCGCACCGGTCAGCAGCACGTTGTTGGCCAGCCGGCCCTCGACGAACTGGCGCGTGTTGCGGTCGATCTCGGCCTTCTGCGGTTCGACGTTCTGCAGGTCGCAGAGGCGGATGCGGTGCGGCTGGTGGACGGCCTCGAGCCAGCCGGCCGCGACGCCGAGCACCGAGCGCTTGCGCCAGCGGAAGGCGGGCGCGGTCCAGTCGGGTTGGCGGTCGAGTGGAGGCAGCAGGGCGTCGAGGCGTTGCAGCAGGGATTCGAGCGTGGACATGGAATCAAATCAGGTCAGCAAGGTATGGGTGGCGAGACGGGTCGCGCGGCGATCGAAGGTCCAGGTCGCGGCGCAGCCGGCCTCGCGGTTGATACAGCCGATCAGGGCGTCGGCGAAGTCGGCATTGTGGCGGATGGCATCGGCCAACGCGGCCTCGATCAGGTCGTCGCGTTCGATCTCGAGCAGCGCCACATTGAGCAGCGCGTCGATCGCTTCGGCGACCCGGCCGCGGTCGTAGCCGTAGGAACGGCTCAGCACCCAGGCAAATTCGGCCAGCACCAACAGATTGCAGTACATCGGCTCGCCGCGCGCGATGGCATCCGCCAGCAGACGCTTGGCCGTGCGGGTCTGCGCTTCATCGTCGACGACCAGGAGACGCAGCAGCACATTGGTGTCGAGGCCGATCATTCGTCTTACCTGCCGCGGTCGATGCCAATCTCGGCATCCATCTGCTCGAGCGTCTTCGGCCCGCTCGGCGGGGAGCCCAGCATGCCGGCCAGGTCGAGGATCGAGCGATTCTTGACGCGCATCACCACCCGCCCATCGGGCAGCACGGTGAAGACCAGCTTGGTGCCGGGCTCGATGCCGAGCCGCTCGCGCAGCTCGGCCGGGATGGTGGTCTGGCCCTTGCTCGTCACGGTGGCGGTGTACATGGCGACTCCTTACGAAGTGAGCATACGTAAGGAATTAGATACCCCGACACGCTGTAGTGCAATACCGCCGCCCACGATCAGCGCTGCACGATCTGATTCACGATCACCAAAGAGCGGCGGCGAGGGCGGGGGAGTCGGGATGAAACAGGGAAAGCCGCAGCCCGGGCCCAAGCCTCCTATGAACGCCCGGCTCCGCCGGGTGCCGCACCGAAGACTGAGCCGACATCGATAGCAGTGCGAATCACAAGGCTTTCACCATCTGCTGGCTGATCGCGCCATAGCCGAGCGCCTCGTACAGGCCGCGTGCGCCGGCATTGCCGACGAACACGTTGAGCGCCAGCTGGCGCGCGCCGAGCGTCCGCGCTTCCGCCTCGAAGGCCGCCATCGCGGCGCGGCCCAGGCCGCGGCCGCGCCAAGCCGGCTCGATCAGGATGTCGAACAGGTAGGCCTCGTCGGCCACCAGGCTGTACCACAGCCGGCCGATCACCGCGCCGTCGCACACCACCTCGCGGTAATGGTCGCCGGCCTCGGCCGTCCTGGGCAGGCGCCCACGCATCTGCGCTTCGCGCTCGTCGCGCGAGGCCGCGGTCCAGCGGCCATGGCGCACCGCCTCGTCGGCGAACTCGGCCACGCTGACGCCGCGCAGCCGCTCGACCTCCTCCGGCGCCATCGGCCGCAGCTCGACCATGCTCATGTGCGGTAGTCCGCGTTGATCTTGACGTAGTCGTAAGAGAAATCGCAGGTCCACACCGTGGCCGCCGTCTCGCCGCGGTTCAGCAGCACGCGGATCAGGATCTCGGCCTTGGCCATCACGCGCTGGCCGTCTTCCTCGCGGTAGGCCGGGTTGCGGCCGCCGCCGGTGGCGACCAGCACGTCGTCGAGGTAGAGGTCGAGCTTGTCGACGTCGAGATCGTCGATGCCGGCGTAGCCGATCGCAGCCAGGATGCGGCCCAGGTTGGGGTCGGAAGCGAAGAAGGCGGTCTTCACCAGCGGCGAGCGGCCGATCGCGTAGCCGACCGCCTTGCATTCGCTCTCGTCGCGGCCGCCCTCGACCTGCACGGTCATGAACTTGGTGGCGCCCTCGCCGTCGCGCACGATGGCCTGGGCCAGTTCCTGCGCCACCGCGGTCACCGCGTCGCGCAGCGCCAGGTAGTCGGCGCCGTCGGCGTCGAGGATGGCGTCGCCGGTCTGGCCGCTGGCGACCAGCATGAAGCTGTCGTTGGTCGAGGTGTCGCCGTCGATGGTGATGCAGTTGAACGAGCGGTCGGCCGCGTGCTTGACGATGGCCTGCAGCAAGGGCTGGGCCACGATCGCGTCGGTGGCGACGTAGCCGAGCATGGTGGCCATGTTCGGGTGGATCATGCCGGCGCCCTTGGCGATGCCGGTCACGGTGACGGTGGCGCCGCCGATGGCGACCTGGCGGCTGGCGGCCTTGGCCACCGTGTCGGTGGTCATGATCGCCTCGGCCGCCTCGGCCCAGTTGGCCGGCGCCAGCGCGGCGACCGCGGCCGGCAGCGCGGCGACGATCTTGTCGACCGGCAAGGGCTCGAGGATCACGCCGGTCGAGAACGGCAGGATCGCCTCGCGCGGCGCATCGAGCAGGCCGGCCAGCGCATCGCACACCGCCTGGGCGCGCCGGCGGCCGTCGAGGCCGGTGCCGGCGTTGGCATTGCCGGTGTTGACCACCAGCGCGCGCGGCTGGGCGGCGGCCAGGTGCTCGCGGCACAGCTGCACCGGGGCGGCGCAGAAGCGGTTCCGGGTGAACACGCCGGCCACGCGGGCGCCGTCCGCCAGCTTCATCACCAGCACGTCCTTGCGGCCCGGTCGCTTGATGCCGGCCGAGGCGATGCCGAGCGTCACGCCGGGCACGGCGTGCAGGGTGGAAGGATCGGGAGCGGCGAGATTCACGGGCATGGCGGTCGTCCTGTTTTCTTGGGCGAGGAAGGGCGCGATTTGTTGCGCTGCGGAAAGCCGGGATTTTAATCCGCCCAGCGGCCGGGCCAGGCAAAAAGAATTGTTGCGGCGAACGGCTGCGGGGGCCGCGCCGGCGCAGCGGCTATCCACATTTGCCGGCGGCTCTGGGATCATGCGCGCCTACCCCAGCCCGCGAGCATTCCATGTTCTCTCCCGACACCTACCGCGCCCGCCGCGCCGAACTCGCCCAGAAGGTGGGTTCCGGCCTGATCCTGCTGATCGGCAACGTCGACAGCCCGTTCAACTACACCGACAACATCTACCCGTTCCGGCAGGATTCGAGCTTCCTCTACTTCTTCGGCCTCGACCTGCCCGGCCTCGCCGCGCTGATCGACGCCGACAGCGGCGAAGCCGTGCTGTTCGGCGACGACGGCGGGCTCGACAGCATCGTCTGGACCGGCCCGCTGCCGACGCTGGCCGAACAGGCGGCCGAGGTCGCGGTCGCGCGCACCGAGGGCCTCGCCGCGCTGGCCGGCGCGATCGCCGCCGCGCGCGGCCAGGGCCGCAGCGTGCACTACCTGCCGCCCTACCGCGGCGAGCAGCGCATCCAGCTGGCCGCGCTGCTCGACCAGCCGGTGGCGGCGATCGACGCCGGCGCATCCGATGCGCTGGCGCGCGCGGTGATCGAGCTGCGCGCGGTCAAGTCGGCGGCCGAGATCGCCGAGATGGAGAACGCGCTCGAGATCGCCTACCGCATGCACCTCCTGGCGCTGCGCTCGGCCCGGCCGGGCGTGCGCGAGCAGGAGATCGTCGGCCTGATGCAGGGCCTGGCCGCGAGCCAGGGCCGGGCGCTGGCCTACAACATCATCTTCAGCCGCGACGGCCACATCCTGCACAACCATGGCCACGGCCATGTGCTGAAGTCGGGCGACCTGGTGGTCAACGACGCCGGCGCCGAGAGCCCGCTGCACTACGCCAGCGACATCACCCGCACCATCCCGGTCGGCGGCCGCTTCAACGAGCGGCAGAAGGTGGTCTACCAGGCGGTGCTCGACGCCCAGCTGGCCGCCATCGCCGCGATGAAGCCGGGCGTGCCCTACCGCGAAGTGCACGACCTGGCCGCGCGGGTGCTGGTCGAGGGCCTGGCGCCGCTCGGGCTGTTCCGCGGCGACGCCGCCGAGGTGGTGGCCAGCGGCGCCTATGCGCTGGTGTTCCCGCACGGCCTGGGCCACCTGATCGGGCTCGACGTGCACGACCTGGAAGGCCTCGGCGAGGACCGCGTCGGCTACGGCGAAGGCGTGACGCGCAGCGCCGACTTCGGCCGCCGCTCGCTGCGGCTGGGCCGTCCGCTGCGCGAGGGCTGGGTGGTGACGGTGGAACCGGGCGCCTACTTCATCCCGGCGCTGATCGAGCGCTGGGAAGCCGAAGGCCGCCATGCCGGCCAGATCGACTACGCGGTGGCGCGCCAGTTCGCCGATTTCGGCGGCATCCGCATCGAGGACGACGTGCTGGTGACGGCCGACGGCGCCCGCGTGCTGGGCAAGCCGATCCCCAAGACCATCGCCGAGGTCGAGGCGCTGGCGAGCGCCTGAAGCCAGGCTGTCTCGAGCCTGTCGGTACGATCGGAAAAGCTTTACCGCGGAGGACGCCGAGGACGCAGCGGGGCAGACCCATTGCGCGCCCTTCCTCCGCGTCCTCGGCGTCCTCCGCGGCGAAAGCCGTAGGTCGGGAATGATTCCCGGCCTGTTCAGCCGCCTCAATTGGTCTTGTAGTACACCGCCCGGTACTGCCCGCCCGCCCCGATCAGCGCGAAGGTATAGCTGCCGCCGGCCGCCAGCGTATCGGTGGTCAGCGCCGCCAGCGCCGTGCCGCCGCTGCTGAACGACAGCGGATAGGCCAGCGCCTCGAGGCTGTCGAGCGCGGTGGCCGCGCCGCCGCCCAGCGCGCTGACCAGCGGCTGGTAGTTGACCACCACGTCGGCGCCGGCCACGTCGGCCGCGGCGTTGACGAAGCGGCCGCGCACCTGGGTGCTCGACACCGGCAGGTTGGCGTCCTCCAGCAGCAGCGCCGAGGCCGCGCCAGCCGTGCCGCGCAGGAACACCGAGTAGTCGCGGCCGGCCGCCAGCGCGGCGTCGAGCGTGGTGAACAGCGCGCCGCCGCTCTCGTCGCCGAAGCCGAGCGTGCGCGAGCCGGCCGCGACGATCGCGTAATTGGTCACGCCGGCGAACGGCACGCTCTGGTAGATCGTGGCGCCGTCGACCGCCACCCGCGCCGCCGCCACGTCGGGCGTGCCCTGCACCACCCGCAGCCGGCTCAGCGTATTGGGCAGCGCCTCGGCGCTGTCGTCGTCGTAGCGCATGCGCATCACCGTCGGCAGCACCGCGCTGCCGGACGAGTACAGCACCAGCGTGCTGGCGCTCTTGGCGCCGAAGTTGACGGTGCGGTCGTACACCACCGTCTTGGTACCGGCGGTGGTCAGCCGCACGCGCCAGTCGCCGGCGGCCAGCTCGCCGCTGTAGCTGGTCAGCGAACCGGAAGCCGCGGCGTAGAGCGTCGGCGTGAGGCCGGCGATGTCGTCGCCGGCGGCGGTGAGGTAGAGGTCGTAGCCCGGCAGCTGCGAGCCGGCCATCAGCGTGCGCACCACGAACTTGCCGTCGGTCACGCTCTGCGAGCCCTCGCCGACGATGCTGTAGGACAGCTTGCTGCCGCTGCCGTACAGGTAGACGGTGTGATGGCCGCCCTGGTCGGTCGCCAGGCTGAAGCTGCCGAGCTGGCTGCCGGCGGCGCTGTTCACCTCGACCGTGTAGGTCGCCCACGGATTGTCCTGGTAGCGGGTCGCCGTGCCGAAGCCGACGTCGCTGAACTTCTCGCTGTCGTTCAGCAGCACGTCGACCGTGGCCTGGTCGGGCAGCAGGTTCACCACGCGGATATTGGGGTGGATGCTGTCGCCGTCGTCACCCTTCACATTGCAGCCCGCCAGCCCCAGCAGCGCCGCGCCCAGCCCCAGCACGCCCGCCGTCCATCGCCACCCACGCCTTTGCATACCCGATCCCTCGCTCGAAACATCGCCCGCCAGCCGGGCGAAACGGAGCGAGCTTGGGCGGCGCGCGTTGGCCAAGTGTGTCGGGGATGCGAGGGATCGGTAAAAACGGTTAGCGATTTGTGACGCGGCGCGGCCGGATGGCATGTCCGGAGGATATGCCCCTCGCCGCCTGGCGATCCGCCGTACGAATGGCCGGCCGGATTTGAGCGGTAGGTCGGACTTCAGTCCGACAGCGATCCCGGCCTGCGGCGCCGTCGGACCGGAGTCCGACCTCCGGCAGCCAGATCTCGTAGGAGCGGCTTCAGCCGCGAATGGCCGGGATTCCACGATGGCCATTCGCGGCTGAAGCCGCTCCTACGCAAACGACAGCGGCAAGCGAGATGCCCTAGCGCGCCCGCGCGATCGCCTTGCGATACAGCTCGAGATACTGCGCCGCCGGCCCGTCCCAGCCGAAGCGCTGGCGCATCGCGCTGCGGCGCACCTCGCGCCAGCGCACCGGGTCGGCGTGCAGCGCGTAGGCGCGGCGCACCGCGGCGTCGAAGTCGGCCTGTTCGAAGCGCTCGAACACGAAGCCGGTCGCCGTGCCGTCGGCCAGGTTCTCCAGGCTGCAGTCGGCCACCGTATCGGCCAGGCCGCCGGTGCGGCGCACCAGCGGCAGCGTGCCGTAGCGCAGGCCGTAGAGCTGGGTCAGGCCGCACGGTTCGAACCGCGACGGCACCAGCGCCACGTCGCAGCCGCCGAAGATGCGGTGGCTCAGCGCCTCGTCGAAGCCGAGCCGCACCGCCACCCGCTCGGGCATGGCGGCGGCCAGCGTGCGGAAGCCCGCTTCGAGCGCCGGATCGCCGCTGCCCAGCACCACCAGCTGGCCGCCGCCGGCCAGCAGCGCCTCGGCGCCGGCCAGCACCAGGTTCAGGCCCTTCTGCTCGGTCAGCCGGCTGACCACGCCGAACAGCAGCGCGCCGGGCTCGGCAGCGAGGCCCAGCTCGGCCTGCAGCGCCGATTTGCAGCGCGCCTTGCCGGCCGGCTTGTCCTCGTCGTAGGGCGCCGCCAGCGCGGCATCGGTGGCCGGGTTCCACTGCGCTTCGTCGACGCCGTTGAGCACCCCGCTCAGGGTCTTGGCCCGGCCGGCCAGCAGGCCGCCCAGGCCGCAGCCGTGCTCGGCGGTCTGGATCTCGCGCGCATAGCTCGGACTGACCGTGGCGAGCTGGTCGCTGTAATAGAGGCCGGCCTTGATGAAGCTGACCTGGCCGTGGAACTCGAGGCCATTCATCTGCATGAAGCCGGGCGGCAGGTCCAGCTCGCCGAAGCAGGCCGCCGGGAACACGCCCTGGTAGGCCAGGTTGTGCACGGTGAACACCGTGGCCGGCACCTCGCGGCCGCTGACCATGGCGAACTGGCGCAGATAGGCCGGCGCCAGGCCCGCGTGCCAGTCGTGGCCGTGCAGCACCTCGGGCAGCCAGTCGTCGGCGAAGCCCTCGGCCACCTGCGCCGCCACCCGGCCCAAGAGGGCGAAGCGGCGATGGTTGTCGGCATAGGGCTGCTGCTGCGCGTCGGCATAGGGATTGCCGTCGCGCGCATACAGCATCGGCGCGTCGATCACGTAGGCCGGCACGCCGTTGGGCAGGCGGCCCTGCCACAGCACGATCGGGCCGGGGCCGAACTTGGGCGGCAGCGTGCCGACCGGCCGCGCGTCCAGGAGGCCGGCGCGGATGCCGGGAAAGCCCGGCAGCAGCACCCGCGCGTCGGCGCCGGCCGCCCGCTGCGCCGCCGGCAGCGCGCCGACCACGTCGGCCAGGCCGCCGGTCTTGAGCAGGGGGAAGCATTCGGCGGCGACGTGGAGGATCTTCATGGACATGTCGGCAAGGCTCTCGATCGGAAAAGGACGGCAATCATTGCGGCTCGCCCAGCTCGCGGCGCCATCGCTCGAACTGGCTGGCGCGCGCCTCGCTGGCCGCGGCGCGGCAGAACGCCACGTTCATGCCGTGGATCGAGCCGCCGATGCTGCGGTGGGTCTGGTAGGCGCAGTCGAGGTCGCGCAGCTTGAGCCAGGCCTGCTGCGCCGCCTTGAGCCGCGCCTGGCCGGCCGCGTCGAGCTCGCCGCGCAAGGCCGCGTACTCGCGGTTCAACCGCTGATCGGCCCGGCCGTAGGCCTCGCCGGCGCACTGGTTGAGATCGAACTGGCTGGTGGCGTTCGGGCAGGGGTCGTCCGCCGCGGCCGCGCCGGCCGCCAGCGCCGCCGCCAGGATGCAGGCGGCCGCCCTCATGGCTGCAGCCCCGCCAGCATCTCGCGGGTGATCAGCACCACGCCGCCCTCGCTGCGGTAGAAGCGCTTGGCGTCCTGCTCGGCATCCTCGCCGACCACCAGGCCGGGCGGGATCTTGCAGCCGCGGTCGATCACCACCTTGCTGAGCCGCGCGCCGGCGCCGACGTCGACGTCGGGCAGGATCACGGTCTGGTCGATCACGCAGTGCGGATGCACGCGCACCTTGTTGAACAGCACCGACGAGGTCACCTGGGCGACCGAGACGATGCAGCCGGCCGAGATGATGGTGTTGTAGACGCGGTGCTCGCCGCCGGCGTCCTGCACGAACTTGGCCGGCGGCAGCTGCTCCTGGTAGGTCCAGATCGGCCAGTTGCGGTCGTACAGGTCGAGCTCGGGCGTGATCGAGGCGAGGTCGAGGTTGGCCGCCCAGTAGGCGTCGATGGTGCCGACGTCGCGCCAGTAGGGGCTGGCGTGCGGATAGCTGGAGACGCAGGACAGCGAGAACGGGTGCGCCACCGCGCGGCCCTGGCTCACCGCCTTGGGGATCAGGTTCTTGCCGAAATCGTGCTCGCTGGCCTCGTCGAGGATGTCCTCCTCCAGGAGGCGGTACAGGTAGTCGGCGTCGAACACGTAGATGCCCATGCTGGCCAGCGCCTGGTCCGGCCGGCCCGGCATCGGCGGCGGATCGGCCGGCTTCTCGACGAAGTCGACGATCTTGCGCCGGTCGTCGACCGCCATCACGCCGAAGGCGCTGGCCTCGGCCAGCGGCACCTCGATGCAGGCGACCGTGACGCCGCCCTTGACGCCGAGCTGCTCGAGCGACTGGACGTGGTCCAGCAGCATGCGCGCGTAGTCCATCTTGTAGATGTGGTCGCCGGCCAGGATCACGATGTACTCGGGCCGGTAGCCGCGCACGATGTCGAGGTTCTGGTAGACCGCGTCGGCGGTGCCGCGGTACCAGCTGTCCTCGTCGATGCGCTGCTGGGCGGGCAGCAGGTCGATGAACTCGCCCATCTCCGAGCGGAACATCGCCCAGCCGCGCTGCAGGTGACGCAGCAGCGAGTGCGACTTGTACTGGGTGACCACGCCGATGCGGCGGATGCCGGAATTGAGGCAGTTGGACAGCGCGAAGTCGACGATGCGGAACTTGCCGCCGAAATACACGGCCGGCTTGGCGCGCTTGTCGGTGAGCTGCTTGAGCCGGCTGCCGCGGCCGCCGGCCAGGACCAGCGCGATGCTGCGGCGAGGCAGTTGGCGCGCGATGATCAGGTCATCCATTCTTGTTGCTCCCTCTTTGCCATGTGCTTGGGTCGGGCGACGGGCGCCCGGATCGGTTCTTGGATTCCAGCGCATGCCATGAAATCGAGTGACGAACAGGCTGCCGATTCAGATCACTCACGAGCGTCAGCGAGGCTTCCCCGCGGCGGCGGGGACGGGCGGGGTGGATCGAATCAGGGCAAGCCGGTGTCTCGGCCCGCCCCTGCGGCTAGCGCCCGGGTTTCCCAGGCACCTGCGCAGCAACCATCCACACTCGAACGCCAATGATTTCATAACAGGCTCTGCAGATTGCGCCAGTAGTCGACCTCGGTGAGCGGGTGGCCCGTGAGATCGTCGGTGGTGCGGCGCGCGCCACCGGCGGCGAACCCGGCGCGCTCGTAGCAGCGCCGGGCCCGCGTGTTCGCTTCGATGCACCACAGCCCCATGCGCTGCGCGCCGTCGCCGCGGGCCGCATCGAGCCCTGCCGCGATCAGCGCCTGGCCGAGGCCGCGGCCCCAGGCCGCGGGCGCCAGGTTCAGCGCGCACAGCTCGGCCACCGCCGCCGCGGTGTCGAAGCGCGGCGTGCCGATGATGATGAAACCCTGCATCGCCCCGTCGAGTTCCCCGGCCAGCACGCGAAACGCCGGCCCCGGCGCCGCCAGCCGGCTGCGCAATCCGTCGAGCCGCGCCCCGGCCTCCATCGCGTCGAGGTAGTCGTCCGGCATCACGCCGCGGTAGGCCGCCTGCCAGGCGGCGACGCGGATGCGGCCGACCGCCTCGGCGTCGTCCGGCCGCGCCGGCCGCACCCGGCAGCCCGGCGGCAGTTCGAAGGCATCGAGCGAGACGGCGAGGCGGCCTGGCATCAGGTCACCACGTCGGCGGCGCTGCGGCCGGTCAGCCCGGCGATGTCGGCCAGCTCGGCCGCCGCGGCGATCGGGCGCGCCAGCGCGGCCTGGGTCTCGACGCCGTGCTCGGCCGCATCGGCCGCGTAGCGTTCGAGGTAGACGCGCAGCGTGGCGCCCTCGGTGCCGGTGCCCGACAGCCGGAACACCGCGCGCGCGCCGCCTTCGAATTCGACCCGGATGCCCTGGCGCTGCGATACCGAGCCGTCGACCGGGTCGGTATAGGCGAAGTCGTCGGCCAGCATCACCGCCATGCCCTGCACCGCGCTGCCGGGCAGGCCGGCCAGCTGGCCGCGCAGCCGCGCCATCACCGCGTCGCCGGCTTCGTTGGGCAGGCCCTCGTAGTCGTGGCGCGAATAGAAGTGGCGGCCGAAGCGCGCCCAGTGCGCGCGCACGATCTCGCCGACCGGCTGCCGCCGCGCCGCCACCAGGTTGAGCCAGGCCAGCGCCGCCCAGACGCCGTCCTTCTCGCGCACGTGGTCGGCGCCGGTGCCGTAGCTCTCCTCGCCGCACAGCGCGATGCGGCCGGCGTCGAGCAGGTTGCCGAAGAATTTCCAGCCGGTCGGGGTCTCGTAGCAGTCGAACTTCAGCGCCGCCGCCACCGCGTCGACCGCGCGCGAGGTCGGCATCGAGCGCGCCACGCCGGCGAGGCCGTGGCGGAACTGCGGCAGCAGCGCGGCATTGGCGGCCAGCACCGCCAGGCTGTCCGACGGCGTCACCACGAAGTCGCGGCCCAGGATCATGTTGCGGTCGGCGTCGCCGTCGAAGGCGGCGGCGAAATCGGCCGCGCCGGCGCCGTGCATGGCGGCCACCAGCTCGGTGCAGTAGACCGGGTTCGGATCGGGATGGCCGCCGCCGAAATCGGCCTGCGGCGCGGCATTGCGCACGCTGCCCAGCGGCGCGCCCAAGAGGTCTTCGAACAGGTGCACCGCGTAGGGGCCGCCGACCGCGTGCAGCGCGTCGAGCCGCACGCGGTGGCCGGCACGCAGCCAGTCGCGGATCGCGTCGAAGTCGACCAGCGTCTGCATCAGCGCCGCATAGTCGGCCACCGGGTCGATCACCTCGACGCGCAGGCCGTCCAGATCGCTGGCGCCGAGCCGGGCCAGGTCGATCTCGCCGGCGTCGCTGGCGCGGTACTCGGCCAGCTTCAGCGTCTCGGCATGGATCGCCTCGGTCAGTTTCTCGGGCGCTGGCCCGCCGTTGGCGGCGTTGAACTTGATGCCGAAGTCGCCGTCGGGCCCGCCCGGATTGTGCGAGGCCGACAGCACGATGGCGCCGACCGCGCCGTATTTGCGGATCAGGTGCGAGGCGGCCGGCGTCGACAGGAGGCCGTGGCGGCCGACCAGCACGCGCGCCACGCCGTTGCCGGCGGCCATGCGCAGGATGGTGTGGATCGCCGCGTCGTTGTGGTAGCGACCGTCGCCGCCGACCACCAGGAGGCCGCCGCGCAGCTCGGGCACCGCGTTGAAGATGGCCTGGACGAAATTCTCGAGGTAGCCGGGCTGCTGGAACACGGCCACCTTCTTGCGCAAGCCGGAGGTGCCGGGTTTCTGGCCGGGAATCGGCACGGTGGGATGGATCTGGACGGTCATGATCGGCTCGGGAACGGTTCGCGGCGGAGTCCGGGCCGGGCGGTGCGGGTCCGCCTTCGGCTGGGCGTTTCAACCGTTATATCTCATGTGCCGGCGAAATTTGCACGCGGCTTGCGTCGCGTCGCGGCCGGGCGTGGCGCAAGCGCTTGTCGAATCAGCAAAACCGCTTTGGATTTTTGTCGGCAGAGTGGCGTGTTCTGCTTGGTACAGCGCCTTATGTAGTCGCTGAGGCCGTGTTACAGCGCCGTCTTGGCGCAACGCATGGCGCGTTTTCGCATGCGTCAGGTACATCGGAGCGGTCGCTGCTGCATGGGGTCTACGCCCCCCCCTCTCCCGGGGGAGAGGGGCTTAAAACCATGGCGCTGACTAGTCCATTCAGCGAGACCAACCTACGGCCGGCTTGCTACCGACGCTCAATCCGCAATCACCGCCACCACCGGCGCATGATCGCTCGGCCGCTCGGCGCGGCGCGGTTCGCGGTCGATCTCGCAGGCGGTGCAGGCGGCCGCCAGCGGCGCCGACAGCAGCACGTGGTCGATGCGCAGGCCGGCATTGCGGCGGAAGCCGGCGGCGCGGTAGTCCCACCAGCTGAAGCTCTTCTCTTCCTGCTCGAACAGCCGGAAGCTGTCCATCAGCCCCGCCTCGAGCAGCAGCCGGAAGCGCTCGCGCTCGGGCGGGCTGACCAGCACGTTGCCCTCCCAGGCCTTCGGGTCGTGCACATCGCGGTCTTCCGGCGCGATGTTGTAGTCGCCGACCAGGGCCAGCCGCGGATGGCGTTCGAGCTCGGCCTTGACGTAGGCGATCAGCGCGTCGAGCCAGGCCAGCTTGTACGGGTACTTCTCGGAATCGAGCGCCTGGCCGTTGACCACGTAGGCGCCGATCACCCGCACGCCGCCGACGGTGGCGGCGATCACCCGCTTCTGCGGATCGTCGAAATTGGGCAGGTTGTACTGCACGTCTTCCAGCGGCAGGCGCGACAGCAGCGCCACGCCGTTGTAGGTCTTCTGGCCGGTGAAGGCGACGTGCAGGCCGGCCGCCTCGAGCTCGGCGCGCGGGAACGCATGATCCTCGAGCTTGGTTTCCTGCAGGGCCAGCACCGTGAGCTCGGGCCGGGCGGCGAGCCAGTCGAGCACCTGCGGCAGGCGGACTTTCAGCGAATTGACGTTCCAGGTGGCGATTTGCATGGCTGTGTTGACCGGTCGGGTTGGAGGTTCGACGGGCGGCCGCATGCGCGCGGCCGCCGTCCCGCCGCGAGCATGCCGCCGAAGACGCGATCGGTAAACCCGCAACCGGCCTCAGCCCTGCGCCAGCCGCCAGATCGCGGCCGCCGCCAGCGCCGCCGGCACGGCGAACACCAGCAGCAGGATCGGCAATTCCTCGCGCAGGCCGTAGCCGGCGTGGTGGACGCCGACCCACAGATTGGCCACCGATACCGCCAGCCACACCGGCAGGAACAGCTTGGCCGCCAGCGCCATCGCCGCCGCATCGTTGCCCCACAGCTTGCCGAACAGCAGGAACAGCCCCAGCAGCACCGTGCCGCCGACGATCACCAACAACACATGCATGTCGATCCCCCTCCCCGTTCGGGGCCGGCGCCGCCGGCCTCACTTGGTGGTATAGCCGCCGTTGATCAGGATGGTCTGGCCGGTGACCCACCAGCCCTCGCTGACCAGGTAGCGGATGAAGGGCACCACGTCCTCGATGTCGGTCAGGCCGGTCCTGGAGAACGGCGACAGCGCGGCGGCGGTCTTGTGGTAGGCCACCGCGTCGGCGCCTTCGGCCGGGTAGAAGAACGGCGTGTCCATCGGGCCCGGGCCGACCGCGGTCACCGAGATGCCGCGCGCGCCGAATTCCTTGGCCGCCGCCCGGGTGAAGTGCTCGACCGGCGCCTTGCCGCCGGCGTAGGCCGCGTAGAACGGCGTGAAGGCGCCGAGCAGCGAGGTCACCAGGGTCAGGATCTTGCCGTGGTCGTTGACGTGGCGGCCGGCCTCCTTGAGGAAGAAGAAGGCGGTCTTGGCGTTGACCGCCGCCATCTCGTCGTACTCGGCCTCGCTCACCTCCAGGATCGGCTTCTTGAGCACCTTGCCGACGGTGTTGATCGCGATGTCGGGCCGGCCCACCGCCGCCACGGCGTCGGCGAACAGCCGCTCCATCGCGCCGGCCGAGGTCAGGTCGGCCTGCAGCGCCACCGCGCGGGCACCGGCCGCCTCGACCGCCGCCGCGGTCGCCTCGGCGTCGGCGCGGGTGGCGGCGCTGTTGTAGTGGATGGCGACGGCGCGCGCGCCGTGGCGGGCCAGGTCGCGGGCGATCAGCCCGCCCAGGTTCTTGGCGCCGCCGGCGATCAGCACGGTCTTGCCCTGGATCGAATGGTCGGTCATGCGGGTCTCCTCGGATCGGTTGGAAAGGAGTCCGCAGTCTAGGCGCCGGCCGTCCGGCGATCAGCCGGCCGGGGCCGAATGGATCGTCCAGGAAATCGGACCAATCGGGCGAGATCGCGCGCCATGCGGCCGCGCCGGAGACGCTCTCCTTGGCGGCGCGGCCTGCGGCGCCCGGATGTGCCCCCGGCCGGGCATGCCCGGCGCCAGGGCGCGCAGCGCCGGATCACCCTTTCCCCGCCCCCCGATTCAACTCGTACTGCCGGAACGCCTCCCGCAACTGGTCCCTGAGCGGCTGCGCCTGCCACGGCTTGGGCAGGAAGCGGAAGATGTCGCCCTCGTTGATCGAGGCCAGGATCGCCTCGGCGTTGGCGTGGCTGCCCATCGCCACCCGCACGATGTCCGGGTGCAGCGTCTTCACCTGGCGCATGAAATCGGCGCCGTCGGGGCCGGGCAACTGCTGGTCGGCCAGCACCACGCCGACCTGGTTGATCGCCAGGATCTTGAACGCGTCCTCGGGGCAGTCGACGTTGAGGATGTGGTAGCCCTCGCGGTGCAGGTCGCGCAGCAGGTAGGTGTGGATCGAGGGCTTGGGGTCGACCACCAGCAGCGTGCGCGGATTGCGCCGCATCGGCACCGCCGGCAGCGACAGCATGCCGCCCACCTGCAGCAGCTCGGCGCAACTGCCGGCCGGCAAGGGCGGCGAGTAGTAATAGCCCTGGATCTGGCCGCAGCCGGCCTGCAGCAGGAAGCCGAGCTGCTCGGCGGTCTCCACCCCCTCGGCGATCACGGCGATGCCCAGCGACTGCGCCATGCTGATGATGGCGCGCGTGACCGAGGCGTTCTCGAGGTCGAGGTGGACGTCGTCGACGAAGCTCTTGTCGATCTTCAGCTGGTCGAACGGGTATTTGCGCAGGTAGCTCAGCGCCGAATAGCCAGTGCCGAAATCGTCGATCGACCACTTCAGTCCGACCGCCTTGAGCTCGCGCATGATGCGCTGGGCGGTGTCGACGTTCTTCATCAGGAGGCCCTCGGTCACCTCCAGCTTGATGCCCTCGGGCTGCACGCCGTGGCGCGCCAGCGCCTCGACGATGTACTGCACGATGCCGGGCTCCTGCAGGCTGTAGGTCGAGATGTTGAGCGCCACCTCGCCCGGATCGAGCCCGGCGCCGCGCCATTGCGCCACCTGGCGGAACACGGCGTCGATCACGTAGCGGTCCACCTCGCGGATCTGGCCCGATTCCTCGGCGATCGGGATGAACTCGGCCGGCGAGACGATGCGGCCGTCGGGCCGGCGCCAGCGGATCAGCGCCTCGAAGCCGCACAGCGCGCCGGCCGAGAGGTCGAGCTGCGGCTGGTAGAACATCTCCAGCTCGCCCTGCGCCAGGCCCCGGCGCAGATCGCGCTCGAGCGCCACCCGGCGCTGCACGCTGTCGGTCATCGTCAGCTCGAACCGGCTGATCTGGCTCTTGCCTTGCTCCTTGGCCTCGTACATCGCGGTGTCGGCGTTGCGCAGCAGCTCGTCGGCGTCGGCGCCGTCGACCGGGTAGAAGCAATAGCCCATGCTGGCCGAGACGTGGAACTCGGCGCCGTCCGACAGCCGGATCGGCTCGGCCAGCCGGTTGCCGAGCCGCTTCAGGGTCTGCTCGGTCTCGTGCTCGCTGCGCGTCTCGGGCAAGAGCAGCACGAATTCGTCGCCACCCAGCCGCGCCACCGTGTCGTACTCGCGCACGCAGTCGCGCACCCGCTGCGCCACCTCCTGCAGCAGCTTGTCGCCGACCGAGTGGCCGAGGCTGTCGTTGACGTACTTGAAGTTGTCCAGGTCCATGAAGGCCAGCGCGAAGCGCTCGTTGCGGCGGTTGGCCTGGACGATGGCCTGGCGGACGCGGTCGGTCAGCAGGTTGCGGTTGGGCAGTCCGGTCAGCGTGTCGAAGTTGGCCTGCCGCTCCAGCTCGTGCTGGTAGCGCCTGGATTCGGTCACGTCGTCGAGCACGCCGACGAAGTGGCTGATGCCGCCCTGGCCGTCGAAGGTCGGCGCGACCCGCAGCTCGTTCCAGAACATCGAGCCGTCGCGGCGGTAGTTGCGCAGCAGCGCCTTGCCCTCCTGGCCGAGCCGGATCGCCGAGCGGATCGCGGCGAGGCCGGCCTGGTCGCGGTCCTCGCCCTGCAGGAAGCGGCAGTTGCGGCCCGTCACCGCCTCGCGCTTGTAGCCGGTGATCCGCTCGAAGGCCTGGTTGACGTAGACCACCGGGTTGTCGGGCTGGCGGTTGTCGGTGATCACGATGGCGTTGACGCTGGCCTCGATGGCGCGGTTGCGGATGCGCAGTTCGAGGTCGAGCAATTGCTGGGCGGTGATGTCCTGCTGCACCACGATGGCGCCGTCGATGCGGTTGCGCGCGTCGCTCAGCGGCACCGCCGAATGCAGCAGCGTGCGGCGCGCGCCGTCGGGCGTCTCGATCTCGAGCGCCTCGTTGAGCACGCTGTCGCCGACCGCCAGCACCCGCGCCAGCGTGCGCCGGATCGCCGCCACCGCCGGCGCCTCCACCGCGTCGATCTGCGCCGGCCGGGCGAACGGCGCGCTGCCGCCCCAGATGCGGATCGATTCGGGGTTGTGCAGCAGGATCTCGCCCTGCCGGTCGGTGACCCAGACGCCGGTCGGCAGCGTCTCCAGCACCTTGAGCATCAGCGCCTCGCTGTGGCGCAGCGCGATCTCGGCGCGCTCGCGCTCGGCCATCTCCAGCCGCAGCGCGCGGGTGCGCTCCTGCACCAGCGATTCCAGCCGCTCGAACAGCCGCGCGCGCGCCAGCGCGATGGCCAGCTGCTGGCCCAGCGCGGTCAGCGTCGCCAGCTCGGCCTCGGGCCAGGCCGCGCCGTCGTCGCGCAGCACGTTGAGCACGCCGAGCCGGTCCGGCCCCAGCAACAGCGGCACGCAGGCGTGCGCCTCGGCGCCGGCCAGCACGCCGCAGTTGCCGACGTTGAAGGCGGCCTGCAGGCCGTCGCTGCGCATCGCGTGGCGGCAGGGGCAATCGGCGGCGGCCGAGCGGGCGATGCGGTCGGCGTCGAGCGTACCGGTGCTGCCGGCCAGCCGCGACGGCCGGCCGGCGCCGTCGTCGAGCAGCAGCCAGGCGCCGCCGCAGCGCGGGAAGCGGCCGACCGCGGCCAGCGCGGCCTGCGCCACCTGCTGCTCGGTCTGCGGCTCGCTCAGTCCCGACGAGAAGCGGAACAGGCTGTCGAGCAGGCTGTGCGATTCGGCCAGCTCGGCGTGCTTGGCATGCAGCTGCGAATTGAGCCGCACGCCCTGCTCGTAGGTCGAGATCAAGAGGTCGAGGATCTGCTGGCGCGCCGCGGTGATGAAATGGCGCTCGCCCTCGAGCACCACCTCGACGCCCATCGAGACGCGGTCCTGGCCGCGCAGCTCGCTGTTGGCCAGCAGGTAGCGCAGCCGCGACAGCAGGTATTTCTCGTCGTAGGGCTTGAGGATGAAGTTGTCGGCGCCGCAGGCCAGGCCGTGCAGCACATCGCGAGGATCGGCCAGGGTGGTGACCAGGATGATCGGGATATGGCGGGTGGCCGGGCCGGCCTTGATGCGGCGGCACAGCTCGTAGCCGTCCATCTTCGGCATGACCACGTCGCTGACGACCACCGCCGGCGGCCGCTGCAGGATCAGGTCGAGCGCGACCTCGCCGTCGTCGGCGGTACGGACGGTGCAGCCGAGGCTTTCCAGCAGCGTGCGCAACTGCTCGGCCTGGGTGGCGCTGTCCTCGGCGATCAAGATGTCGAAGCCACGGAGCATGGGTTTCCTCCTGCGTTGGCCTGTGTCGGCCTCTTAAGCATGTGAAAGGTGAAACGTGAAAAGTGAAACGTGGACCCCATCCCCCTGCCTAAGCCGGCCGCTCCGGTCTCCCCCTTGAAGGGGGAGGAGTCGGGCGCGCCAACACAATCGGCAGTGATCGTCAAACGTGTCGCCACCGGGCTCCCTCCCCTTCAAGGGGAGGGTTGGGGTGGGGATGGGGTCCACGTTTCACTTTTCACGTTTCACATTTCACAGCCTCACTGCGCCGGCTGCCGCAAAGCGATCAGCCGATTCAGCGTCTCGCCGATCGCCCGCGGCGTCTGGACGAAGCAGCCGGCCTGGCGTTCGAGCGCGGCCTGCGGCATGCCCTCGACCACCGCCGAGGCCGGCTGCTGCACCAGCGTCAGCGCACCGAGCGCCTTGAGCCGGGCCAGGCCCTCGACGCCGTCGCGGCCCATGCCCGACAGCAGCACCGCGATCGCGTCGCCGCGCAAGGCGCGCGCCATGCTGTCGAACAGCACGTCGATCGACGGCCGGATGTGCGGCTGGCGGTCGCTCGGGTCCAGGCTCATCCGCAGCTGGCCGTCCACCAGCAGGTGCAGATCGTCCGGCGCCACGTAGATATGGCCGGGCCGCGCCACCTTGCCGGCGCCGGCCAGCTGCACCGGCAGCGGCGTCTGCGCCGTCAGCCATTCGCAATAGCTCTGGGCGAAGCCGGGCGAGATGTGCTGCACCAGCAGCACCGGCCAGGGGCAAGCCGGCCCGATCTGTTCGAGCAGCTTCTTGATCGCCGGCGGCCCGCCGGCCGAGGCGCCGACCGCCAGGAGCCGCAGCGGCCGCCGCAGCCAGCCGGCCAGCGCCGCGTCGGGCGCCGCGGCATCGGCCGCCGTCCGATCGGGCTGGTGCACCTGGGTGCTGGCCAGCCGCCGCAGCGCCGCGACCAATACCTCGCAATGCAGCGCGAACTGCGGGTCGGCCGGGCCGGCCGGCTTGTCCAGCACCTGCAGCGCGCCCACCTCGAGCGCCTGCATCGCCGTCTGCGCCGCCGGCAGGCTGCCGCCGCCGGTCACGATCACGATCGGCGTCGGCCGCTGCGCCATGATCCGCCGGGTGGTGGTGAAGCCGCTCATGCCCGGCATGTGCACATCCATGGTGATCAGGTCGGGCCGCTCGGCCTCGAGCCGATCGAGCGCCGCCTGGCCGCTGTCGGCCTCGCAGACGGTGAAGCCGGCGTCTTCGAGGATGGCGCGCAGCAGCATCCGGCTGCTGCTGGAATCGTCGACGAGCATGACCCGCATGATGTTGCCCCCTCTCGTTGTTCTCCCGGCGCATCGCCGGGTACGGTTCCTTGGCTGCTGCAGGCCGGGATTCATTCCCGACGGCGCACGCCCCGAGTCCGCTGTCGGGAATGAATCCCGACCTACGACGGTGCCGGCCACAAACCGGAACCGCTTGCCCATGCTGCGCCTACAGCAGCCGCTTCACCGCCGCCAGCACCGTGTCGGTCTCCAGCCCGCCCTTGACCAGGTAGGCGTTGGCGCCGACCTCCAGGCCGCGCGCGCGGTCCTCGGCCGAATGCAGCGCGGTGACCAGCACCACCGGCAGCTCGGCGAGGCCGCGGTCGGCGCGCAGCCGGGCGGTCAGGCTGAAGCCGTCCATGCGCGGCATCTCGATGTCGGACACCAGCAGGTCGAATTCGCCCTGCCGCAGGGCGTTCCATGCCTCGAGGCCGTCGTTGACGGTCTGCACCTGGTAGCCGGCGGTCTCCAGCAGCGCGCGCAACAGGCCGCGCGAGGTGAACGAGTCGTCGGCCACCAGGATGCGCGGCTGCCGCTTCGGTGGCTCGGCCGGCGCGGCGGCCGCATGCAGGCCGGCCGCCTGCAGGCTGCTGCGGTACAGATCCTGCGGATGCAGCACCGGCACCAGCGTGCCGTCGCCGAGCACGGTGGCGCCGAGCAGGTTGCGCACCCGGCGCAATTGCTTGCCCAGCGGCTTGAGGGTGATCTCCTGGTCGCCCAGCAGCGCGTCGACCCGCAGCGCGATCTGCTGCGGCGGACTGCCCAGCACCAGCAGGTTGAGCATGGCGCCCGGCGCCGTCTCGGCCAGGTCGAGCACGCCCGCCAGCGAGCGCAGCGGCACGTCGAGGCCCTCCACCATCACCTCGCTGCGGCCCTCGCGCCGGATCAGCTCGCCGGCCGGCAGCCGCAGGGTGCGGTCGATCGCGCTGGCCGGCACCGCGAACAGCGCCTCGGCCACCCGCACCAGCACCACCCGGAAGGTCGAGCGGTTCAACGGCAATTGCAGCGCGAAACGGCAGCCCAGGCCCGGCGTGGACGCTACGGCGATGCTGCCGCCGAGCTGCTCGATCGCCTCGCGCACGATGGCCAGCCCCTCGCCGCGGCCCGACAGCGTCGACACCGCGCGGCGGGTCGACAGGCCCGATTCGAACACCAGCGGCAGCAACTGCTCGGGCGGCAGCGCCGGCCCGCCGCGCGGCAGGACGCCGCGCTCCTCGGCCTGCTGCCGCAGCCGCGCGGTATCGATGCCGGCGCCGTCGTCCTCCAGCGTCAGCGTGAAATGGCTGGCCGAGGCCTGGCCGATGTCGATGCGCAGCGTGCCGACGGGCGGCTTGCCGGCCGCCCGCCGCCGCTCCGGCGGCTCGATGCCGTGGTCGACCGCGTTGCGCAGCAGGTGCATCAGCGGCGTGCGCAACGCGTCGAGGATGCGCTTGTCGACCCGCAGCGCGGTATTGGGCAGCTTGAGCTCGACCGCCTTGCCGGTCTGCCCGGCCAGGTCGGCCACCAGCGCCGGCATCTCGTCGAGCAGGCCGCGGCAGGGCAGTTGCAGCAGCTCCTCGACGGTGCGCGCATAGGCATCGTCCAGGCCGCCGAGCTCGCGGTCGAGCCCGCCGGCCAGCTTGTCCAGCGCCAGCGCCTCGGCCTGCATGGCGGCCAGCCGGTCGAGCCCCCAGTCCTGCCATTCGAGCAGGGTCAGCACCGCCTCGCGATCGGGCGTGCCGCCCTGGGCGAGCTGGTCGCGCAGCCGCGTCAGCAGGCCTTCGTGCTGCAGCCGGCGCTGCCACAGCCGCTGGAATCCGGCCCGCAGCTCGGTGCTGCGGCGATGCAGGTCGTGCAGCTGCAGGCGCGACTGGCGCAGCGTTTCGCCGTGGTAGGCCAGCTCCTCGCACTGCTCGGCGCGCACCCGGATGGTCTGGCTGCGCCAGGCCGCCGGCCGGTCGGCGGGCTGGGGTCCGGCCGGTTCGGCCGCGGCAGGCGGGGCAGACGGCTGGATCGGCGCGGCCGGCAGGGACTCGGCCGTGGCGGGTTCGACCGTGGCGGGTTCGACCGATACGGCTTCGGGCTGGGCGGGAGGGGCCGCCGCAGCGACGGCTGCCGCAGCACCGGCTGCCGCAGCGACGGCTGCCGCGGCCTCCTCGCCGAACTGCGCCAGCCGCTCGCACATCCGCTCGACCTGGCCGGGGTCCGGCGTTTCGCCGGCGTGATTGCGCTGCAGCATCTGCAAGGCGGCGGCGAACACCGGCGCCATCTCCGGCCGGAACGGCCGCCGGCCCTGGTTCAGCGCATGCAGCACCGATTCCCAGGCGTGGCAGATCCGCTCGGTTTCGCGCTGGCCCACGGCGCGCGCGGCGCCCTTGAGGCTGTGCACCTCGCGGAAGGCCGATTCGAGCGCGGCCGGGCCGGGCGCGGCGGACCGCCAGCGCACCAGCTCGCTGTCGAGGATGGCCAGCCGCTCGGCCGCCTCCTCCCGGAAGCTGGCCATCAGCCGCTGCATCAGCGCCTCGCGGTCGAGCGGCATGGCGCTCAGCCCTCCTGCCGGCCCGGCAGGCGGAACTGGCCAGCCAGGAGCTTGAGCCGGCTGCCCAGGCGGTGCAGGTCGCGCGCCGACTGGTCGACCTGGCGCGCGCCGGCGGCGTTGTCCTGGCTGGCCTGGCGCAGCGTCAGAACCGCCGCCACCACCTGGTCCATGCCGGCCACCTGCTGCTGGCTGACCGAGGCGATCTGCTGCGCCATGTCGCCGCTCTCCTCGATGCTTTCGGCCAGCTTCCGCATCGCCTCGTCGCTCAGCCGGGTGCGCTCGAAACCCTGGTCGACCGCCTTGCTGCCCTGCTCGGCCGCCAGCGCGGCGCGCGTCATGGCGCGCTGCACGTCGCCCAGGATGGCGCGCACCTGGGCGGTCGCCTGCTTCGACTGCTCGGCCAGCGCCTTCACCTCGAGCGCCACCACGGCGAAGCCCTTGCCGGCGTCGCCCGCCTTGCCGGCCTCGATCGAGGCGTTGACGCCGAGCAGGTTCGACTGCTCGGCCAGCTCGTTGACGCTGGCCACGATCTCGCTGATCGCCTGGCTCTGCTCGCCCAGCCGCAGGATGCCCTCGGCCATCGCGTGCATCTGGTCGCGCACCAGCGTCATGCTGCCCAGCGTCTCGGCCACCGACTGGCGGCCGGCCTGGGCGACCAGCCGGTTGCGCTCGGCCGCCTGGCTCGATTCGACCGCGCGGCGGCTGGCCAGGAGCGCGGTCTGCTTCACCTCTTCGACCGTGGTGGCGATCTCGGTGATCGAGGTCGCGCTCTCCTGCGCGCCGCCCGCCACCTGGCCGGCCGTGGCCAGGATCTCCTCGCTGGCGCTGGCGATGACCACGATGCCCTCGCGCATCTCCAGCGTCAGCTCGCTCAGCCGCTGCACCATGGTGGCGAAGGAGCGGCCCAGCACGTCCTGTTCCGAGCGCGGCGTCCAGGCCACGCCGAGGTCGCCGCCCGCCAGCCGCTCGGCCTGGCCGGCCAGGCTGCGGATGTAGTCGCCGAGCGCGGCGAAGGCCTGGCTCAGCCGGCCGACCTCGTCGCCGCGGCCAGCGAACTCCATGCGCTCGGGCACGTCGCCCACGCTGATGCGCTGGGCGTAGCCGGTCAGCACTTGCAGCGGATGGGCGATGCTGCGGCTCAGCAGCAGCGTGAGCGCCGCCACCAGCGCGATCAGCCCGCTGCCGAGCCAGATCACCCGGTCGAGCTGGCGGGCGATCAGCCGCTCGTTGTCCAGGTCCAGCGAGCGCACCCGCTGCGCCACCAGCCGGTCGAGCTGGGTGGCCAGGTCGCGCAGCCGCCCCACCCGCTCGCGCTGGGCGCCGGTGGCCAGCTGGCGCGCTTCGTCGAACTGGCCGGCGCCGATCAGCGGCACGATGCGCTGGTCGCGCGCGGCGACGAAGTCCTGCCACACCGTCGCCACCTCGTCGGTCAGCCGGCCCAGCACCGCGTCGTCGCGGGTGTGGGCGCGCAGGTCCTGCAACGCCGCGGCATCCTCGGCGACGATGACCTTGAACTGCTCGGCCAGCTCGGCGGCGCGGCCGGCGTCGTGCGTCAGCAGCGCGTTGAGCACCTCGGCGCGCGCGTCGTGGACGTGGAAGCGCACGCTCTTGAAGCCGGCCAGGTCGCGGTTGAGCTGGGCGATCGCCTGGTTGTTGGCGCGCACGCCCTGCAGGCTGGCCTGGGCCAGGTAGAGCAGGCCGCCGGCGCCGAGCAGGATCAGCGCGAACGAGAGCGTCAACTTGACGCGGGTCGGCAGGTTCAGCAGCCACATGGCGGTTTTCCCCTCGGTCTTCTCAATCGTTGTCGTCGATGCGCAGGCTCGGTTCGGCCAGCAGGCGCGCGCCGTCGAGCACCTGCCACTGCTGCGGGCCGATGCCGCGCAGCACGCTGCGGCGCAGGCCGGCGAGACCGGCCTGCTCGGTCTGCAGCAGTGCCGGATCGAGCGACTGCACGCCGACGATGCGGTCGGCCAGGAGGCCGAATTCCATCTCGGCGCTGCGCAGCACCACCAGGTGGTTGCGGTCGGCCAGGCCGCGCCGCGGCAGCGCGAACAGCAGCCGCAGGTCGAGCACCGACACCACCCGGCCGCGCACGCCGACGATGCCGCGCACGAAATCGGGCGTGCCGGGCAGCGGCGTCAGCTGGCGGATCGGCAGCACGGTGTCGACGTGCGCCAGCTCGACCGCGTAGGTCTCCTCGCCCAGCGTGAACAGCAGCAGCACGAGCGTGTCGGCCGCCACAGCCGGCGGCGGCGCGGCCCACTGGCGGCTGCGCTCGGCGCGCTCCTCGGCCAGTTGCTCGGCGCTCGGTTCGCGGCCGCTGCGCAATTGCCCGGCCAGCGTGTCGAGCCGGCGGCGCAGCGCGGTCCACGGCTCGGCCGGGGGTCGTCGATGTCGCTCATGGCCTCGTCTCGCCGAGCGCCAGGCACAGCTGGCGCAACTGGACCACGCCGAGCCCGTCGCCCAGCGGCAGCACGGCATCGTCGGCGCAGCCATCGAGCAGCCGCAGGCAGTGGGCGCGTTCGCGTTCGGCCTCGCGCGCCTGGCCGAGCCGGAAGCGCAGCTGGGCCGCCAGATAGGCCGCCATGATCAGGTCCGGCTCGAGGTAGGCCAGCTTCTGCAGCACCTGCAGCGCGGCGGCGTGGCGATCGGCTGCGACCTCGACCAGCGCCAGCAGCCAGTAGCCGTCGCGCTGCAGGGGCGCCAGCCGGATCGCCTCGCCGCAGGCCTCGCGCGCCCGGCCGAGTTCGCCGCGGTCGGCGCATCGCCGCGCCTCGGCCAGCCGTTGCGCGGCGGCGGCCGGCGCCGCGGCATCTGGCGTAGCGGGATCTGCCTCCGCCGGCGCCACGGCCGGTAGCGGCCGGGCCGGCGGCCGCTGCGGTGTCTTCGGCCGGCGGCCACGCGCCGCTTCGCGCGGCGGCGGCGGGGACGGCACCGGGGCGGCCGGTTCCGCGCCGGCATCGTCGGCCACCGCCGGCGGTCGCGCATCGATCGCATAGCCCAGCCCCAGCAGCCGGCCCTCGAAACCGGCGGCGGCGGCCAGGCCCGACTCGGCGGCGGCCAGCAGCAGCCGGCCGTCGGCCGCCAGCCGCGCCTGCAACTGGCGCAGGCTGTGCCGCACTACGGCCGGCGTCAGGTACATCAGCACGTTGCGGCAGACGATCAGGTCGTAGCCCGCCGGGTCGTCGCCGGCCACGCCGTAGTCGTCCTGCGCCAGGTTGTGCACGGCGAAGCGGATGCGGCCGCGCCACTGCGGCCGCAGCCGCCAGTCCTTGCCCTCGGCGGCGAAGTAGCGGTCGCGCCAGGCCGGATCGGCCTGGCGGAAGGCGTAGTCGCCGTAGCGGCCGGCGCTCGCGTGTTCGATGTAAGCGGGGTTCAGGTCGGTGGCCAAGAATTCGATGCGCCAGTCCGGCAGCGCCGGGCCGAGCAGCTCGTCGAGCAGGAACAGCAGCGTCCAGGCTTCCTCGCCGGTGCAGCAGGCCGCGCTCCACAGCCGCAGCCGGCGCTCGCCGGCGGCCTCGCGCACCGCCAGCAGCGGCAGCAGCAGCTCGCGCCGCAATGCCGCCAGGGTGTCGGGATCGCGCAGGAAATAGGTCTCGCCGACCACCAGGAAGGGCAGCAGCGCATCGAGCGAGCCGTCGGGCCGGTAGCCGGCATGCTCGGCCTGCGCCAGCGCGGCGTGCAGCCGCAGGCGCCGGTCGGCGGAGAAATCGAGGCCGAGCTCGGCGGCGATGCGCTCGGCCAGGCCGCTCACCGGATCGGCTGGGCTCAAGTGGCGTGGCGGCTCAGCGGCGGACATGGTCGAGCGCCGCATCGAGGGCCCGTTGCTCGGGCCCGGTCAGGAACAGCTCGGCGTCGTGCAGCAGGTAGAAGCCGTCGCCGGTACGCAGCACGCCGGCCACCACGGCGTCGCTGCGCTGCAGCGTCGAGACCGATTCGAGCGGGGTGACCAGGCGGCGCACCGGCTCGGTCCGGTCGACCGGCAGCAGCATTTCACGCGTGCGGGTACGCAGCCAGATCCAGTGCGCCCAGCGCGCGGCCGGTGCCGGCGGCCAGCCGAGCCGGGCACGGATGTCGTAGACCGGCACCAGCCGGCCGTGCAATTCGCAAATGCCGCCGACCGCCGCCGGCGCCTCGGGCAGCGGCTGCGGCGCCAGCGGCGGCAGCACGCGCACGACCTGGGCGACCGGCAGCGCGAAGCGCAGGCCATGCACGTCGAAAGGCAGCACGGTGCGCGCCGCGGACATGGTTTCCTCTCCGTCGATACGTGTTGGGGCAGTCCGGCCACTGCCTTTCCAGGGTTTTCGTCCTAGATTAGGACAAGCCCGCACAGCTTGCTAAGCCTTTGTCATGAGGCAGGGGTTACATCTGACCCAATGGGAATAAGGCAGGCGGAAGACGGCTTTCGACCGGAGGACAGCCATGCAATGGACGGTAGGCAGGAAGATCGCGCTCGGCTACGTGCTGGCGCTGGCGGCGCTGGCCGCGATCGGGGTGACGGCGCACCGCAGCCTGTCCGGGCTGCTCGACGCAGCCCACTGGAAGGACCACACCTACGCGGTGCTCGGCGACCTGGGCAAGATCGGCGGCCTGCTCAAGGACGCCGAGACCGGCCAGCGCGGCTACCTGCTGACCGGAGAACCCGCCTATCTGGCGCCATACGAACAGTCGGTGCTCCAGCTCGACGGCACGCTGGCGGCGCTGCGCAGCCGCATCGCCGACAACGCCGCCCAGCAGCGGCGGCTGGAGGCGCTGCAGCAGGCCGTGGCCGGCAAGCTGGCCGAGCTGCAGCAGACCGTCGCGCTGCGGCGCGACCGCGGCTTGGAGCCGGCGCTGGCGGTGGTGAAGAGCGACCGCGGCAAGCAGGACATGGACACCATCCGCCGGCTGATCGGCGAGATGGAGCTGGACGAGCGCCAGTTGCTGCAGCAGCGCGAACGCGCCATGCAGCACAACGCCGACTTCGCCATGCAGCTGGCCGGCTACGGCATCCCGCTGGCCACGCTGCTGGTGTCGCTGGTGGCGGTGCTGGTCGTGCGCGACATCGCCGGCCCGCTGCGCGCGCTGGCGGCGGCGGCCGACGCAATCTCGTCCGGCGACCTGGCGCCCGGCCTGCGCGACGGCCGCCGCAGCGACGAGCTCGGCACCCTGAACCGCGCCTTCGAGCAGATGGCGGCCGTGCTGCGGAACAAGGCCGGCATCGCGAGCCAGATCGCGCGCGGCGACCTGCGGGTGCAGCCGGCGCCGCTGTCGGAGCGCGACGAATTCGGCCGCGCCTTCCGCACCATGGTCGAGAACCTGCAGCGGGTGGTGCAGGACCTGCGCCAGGGCAGCGCGACCTTGGGCTCGGTGGTGGACACCGTGCTCAGCGGCACCGCCCAGGTGGCGACCGCCGCCGACGAGACCGCCACCGCCACCGCCCAGCTCGCCACCACCATCGCCGAGCTGCGGCAGACCACCGAGCTGACCTCGCAGCGCATGGCCGAGGTCTCGGGCAGCGCGCACGCGGCCTCGGACGTCGCGCAGACCGGCCAGGCCGCGGTGCGCGGGCTGGCCGACGGCATGCAGACCATCCAGCAGCGCATGGGTGCGGTGGCCGAGCGGATCGCCGAGCTGACCGAGCGCAGCATGGCGATCAGCGACATCGTCGACGCGGTCAACAGCCTGGCCGAGCAGTCGGCCATCCTGGCGGTCAACGCCAGCATCGAGGCGGCCCATGCCGACGAGCAGGGCCTGGGGTTCGCGGTGGTGGCGCAGGAGATGAAGCAGCTGGCCGGCCAGTCCAAGCGCGCGGTCGGCCAGGTGCGCACGGTGCTGGCCGAGATCCAGCAGCTGATCTCGGCGCTGGTCGGCGCCACCGAGCAGAGCAGCCGGGCGGTGGCCGAGGGCATGGCGCAGTCGGACGTGGCCGGCGACGCGCTGGCGCGCATGGCCGCCACCGCCGCCGCCAACGCGCTGGCCGCCCAGCAGGTGGCGGTGACCACCCTGCAGCAGGCCACCGGCGTGCAGCAGGTGGCCGCCGCGGTGCATCACATCCGCCAGGGCAACGACGACAACCTGGCCAGCATGCGGGCCATCCAGCATGCGACGCAGGATTTGCGGCAGGCCGGGGAGCGGTTGGGGGGAATCATCGAGGGGTTTGCGACTTGAGCGGCCGACAGTGAACTACAAAGGTGACGGCGATGAGTCACAGAGGTGATCGAGCGAGCGAGCGCGGTTTTAGCCCCTCTCCCCCGGGAGAGGCACCCGTTCCTGCTGCGCAGGAACGGGGAGGGGCGCCCGGCGTAGGGTGAGGGAGCGCCCGTTTCAGTCCTCACTGCCGGTTCCGAAAGGAGCACACCGCAACCGGCAGCACTCACTGAACCGCCGCTCCCTCACCCTGCCCTCTCCCAGGGGAGAGGGTTCCATGCAGCACAACTCGCGTCGATCGGCTCGAATCCATCCGCTACAGCGGCTCGGTCGCCCGCTGCAGCCATGCCAGCGCCTCGCCCGCCAGCAGCGGCGACAAGCGCCGCCGCACCTCGGCGTGATACCCGTCGAGCCACTCGCGCTCGCGCGCATCGAGCAGCCCGGCCACCACGCAGCGCGTATCGATCGGGCACAGCGTAAGCGTCTCGAACCCCAGGAATTCACCGAATTCGCCGCTGCCGGCCGGCACGTTGAGCAGCAGGTTCTCGATCCGCACGCCCCAGCGGCCCGGCCGGTAGATGCCGGGCTCGTTCGAGGTCACCATGCCCGGCTCCATCGCCGTCTGCGGCTCGGCCGCCGCGTGCGGCGAGATCACCTGCGGGCCTTCGTGCACGTTGAGGAAGTAGCCGACGCCATGGCCGGTGCCGTGGCCGTAGTCGATGCCGGCGGCCCAGATCGGCGCCCGCGCCAGCGCGTCGAGCTGCGGGCTGCGGGTGCCGCGCGGGAAACGCGCCAGCGTGAGCTGGATCATGCCCTTGAGCACGCGGGTGAAATCCTCGCGCTGCGCCTCGCTCACGGCGCCGACCGCCACCGTGCGGGTGATGTCGGTGGTGCCGCCGAGATACTGGCCGCCCGAATCGACCAGCAGCAGGCCGTCGCCCTCGATCGCGGCGTGGCTCGCCTCGGTCGCGCGGTAGTGCGGCAGCGCGCCGTTGGCATTGAAGCCGGCGATGGTGGCGAAGCTCGGGCTGACGAAACCGGGCCGCCGCGCGCGCGCCGCGGTGATCTCGGCGTCGATCGTCAGCTCGGTCAACGACTCGCCGCGCGCCAGCGCTGTTTCGAGCCAGCAGAAGAATTCGCACAGCGCGGCGCCGTCCTGCTCCATCGCGGTGCGGATATGGGCGACCTCGCCGGCGGTCTTGCGCGACTTGGCCAGCGTCGACGGATTGATCGCCTCGATCCGCCGCAGCGCGGCCGGGATCGCCTGGACCAGCCCCAGCGTGACGCGGCGCGGATCGAGCAGGATGGCACCGTCAGGGGCAGGCCGGCCAGCGCCGCGGCCGCCGCCGTATAGGGCGCCAGCCGCACGCCGTCGGCGGCCAGCCGGGCTGCCAGCGCGGCGTCGATCTTGCCGTCGGCGACGAACAGCGTCGCCTCGTCGCGGCCGATCAGCGCATAGCCGAGGAAGACCGGGTTGTAGCGCACGTCGCCGCCGCGCAGGTTGAACAGCCAGGCGAGGTCGTCCAGCGTGGCGACGAAATGCCAGTCGGCGCCGGCGGCGGCCATCTCGGCGCGCAGCAGCGCCAGCTTGTCGGCACGGCTCACCACTGCGGCCGGCGGCAGGTGCTCGTAGATCGGATCGGCCGGCGGCAGCGGCCGGTCGGTCCAGACCGCCTCGAGCAGGTCCAGGTCGGTGCGCAGCACGGCAGAACGTGCCGCCAGCGCGGCCTCGAGCGCGCGGCCGGCGGCAAGGCCGAGCACCGCGCCGTCGACACCGAGCACGCCGCCGGCGGGCATGTGCGCCGCCAGCCAGTCCAGGTGCGCGGTGCTGCCGGACGAGGTGGTGCGCATCAGCTCGATGCCCGAACCGGCCAACTCCTGCTCGGCCTGGGCCCAGTAGCGGCCGTCGACCCACAGCCCGGCGAAATCGGCGGTCACCACCAGCGTCCCGACCGAACCCTTGAAGCCGGTCAGCCAGCGCCGCCCCTGCCAGCGCGCCGGCAGGTATTCGGACAGGTGCGGATCGGCCGAGGGCACCAGGCAGGCGGCCAGGCCCTGTGCCGCCATCGCGTGGCGCAGCGCGGCGATGCGGCCGGCGGCGGGGGGAACGGAAGCGTTCATCGTGAAATCCGGGAAGGGGAAGAGAAAGGAGGATGGCTGATGCGGCATGCACGGCGCGGTTCGGCGCCAAACGTGCAAAACCCCGTAGCGGGGCTAAGGGGTCGGGTGGCTCGAGCGGGATTCGGAGCGGACGATCAGGACAGGCACCAGCGCTCGGCGCACGCATCGAGCACGTGGATGGTGCCGAGGCCGCGCAGCACCACGCCCGGATGGCCCGCCACGCTGAAGCGGCCGACCGGCTCGCCGTAGGCCGCGATCAGCTCGTCGACGGTCTGCGTGGTGGTGACCAGGTCCTCGCGCTCGAAATCGAGGCCGCTGGCCGCCTGGGCGTGGCTGAAGAACTGGCGGCGCAGCAGCTCGTCGGCGCCGGCCGTATAGGCTGATGTCAGGTGCATGGTTGCAAAGATTACACGATGCAGGATGGACAACCTTAACGATCCTGCTCATTTCGCGCTGCGCCGTTTGTCGGCCTGGCGAGCTCGGCGAGCGCGGCAATGGCCGGCGTTTCGACCGCTCTCGCGCCTGCAGCGGCGCTTCGGACGCGGTTTGCGGAGAGAAGCGGAAGAAGCGCAGACCGCGGCCAGACTGCTTGCAGGCCCTGGAACGCCTTGGCTGGCGCCCATCGTCGTCCTGGTCAAAGTCGCTACAAATCATCGCGCATCGGCGCGGCAAAAACAAAACCGGCCGCGGAGAGGATCCGCGGCCGGTTTTGGTATTGCCAGATGTTCTTGTTGGTCGGAGCGAGAGGATTCGAACCTCCGACCCCCTGCACCCCATGCAGGTGCGCTACCAGGCTGCGCCACGCTCCGACTCGAAGGAGGCCGGATTATACCCGACTTTCCCGGCCTGGCAAGCCGCTCAGCCGGCCAGGAAATCGCGCAGCGACACCAGCTCGCGCCGCACCGCCTGCAAGGCTTCGTCGGCTGCCGTGGCGGCCAGCGCTTCCTGCTCGAGCGCCTCGGCGAAGTTGACGGCGCCCTGCTCGGCGGCATCCAGCGCCTGGTGTTCGAGCCGGTTGCGCGCCCCGCTGATGGTGAAGCCTTCTTCGTACAGCAGCGTGCGGATGCGGCGCACCAGCAGCACCTCGTGGTGCTGGTAGTAGCGCCGGTTGCCGCGCCGCTTGACCGGCCGCAGCTGGGTGAATTCCTGCTCCCAGTAGCGCAGCACGTGCGGCTTCACCCCGCACAGCTCGCTGACCTCACCGATGGTGAAGTAGCGCTTGGCGGGGATCGGCGGCAGCTCAGCTTTCGGTGACGAGCTTTCCGTCTGCATAGTTGTCTTCCACCATGCCCTTCAGTTTTTGGCTGGCGTGGAAGGTGACCACGCGCCGGGCGGAGATCGGGATTTCTTCGCCGGTCTTGGGGTTGCGGCCGGGACGCTGCGGCTTGTCGCGCAGCTGGAAATTGCCGAAACCGGACAGCTTGACGCTTTCACCGGCTTCGAGCGACTGGCGGATCTCTTCGAAGAAGGCCTCCACCATGTCTTTGGCTTCACGCTTGTTGAGGCCGACCTTGTCGAAAAGCAGGTCAGCGAGTTCAGCTTTGGTCAGTGTCATCGTCATGATTTTTTACTACGGAAGTTCGTCGCGATGGACCCAGCGGAGACTAGCTGCGGAGCTGGGCGTCGAAGCGTTGTTGCAGTGCGGCGACGAGCTGCGAGACGGCCGAATCGATCTCGGCGTCAGAAAGCGTTTTCTGAGTATCTTGCAATATCACCTTGAAAGCAAGGCTCTTTTTCCCTTCCGGCACCCCCTTGCTGCGGTACACGTCGAAGCCTTCGACGGCCGTCACGGCAGCCTGTCCGGCCGCCTGCATGGCGTCGATCAGGTCCTGGTATTGCACCGCATCGTCGACCACGAAGGCGAGGTCGCGGCGCACCGGCTGGAACTTCGAGACCACCTGCGAGGCGACCAGTTCGCGCGCGGTCAGTGCTTCGAGATCCAGCTCGAACAGTACCGGCGCGGCCGGCAGGTCGTAGCTCTGCACCCACTTCGGATGCAGCTCGCCGATCACGCCGATGTCGCGGCCGTCGATCAGCACGCGGGCACAACGGCCGGGGTGCAGCGCCGGATGCTCGGCGCGCTCGAACCGCGCGCTGCGCGGCGCCAGCAGCGCCTCCACGTCGGCCTTCACGTCGTAGAAGTCGACCCGCTCGCCGCGCACGCCCCATTGTTCGTGCTGGCGTGCGCCATAGGCGAGGCCGGCCAGCTTCTCGGGCTGGCGATCGGCTTCGACGCCGTGGAACACGCGGGCAGCCTCGAACAGCCGGACGCGCTCGTGCTTGCGGTTGAGGTTGCCGATCAGCGTGTCGACCAGGCCGCCGATCAGCGTCGAGCGCATCACGCCCATCTGGCTGGCGATCGGGTTCAGCAGCTTGATCGGCGCCGCATTGGCGGCGAAATCGGCTTCCCACTTGGCTTCGACGAAGGCGTAGCTGACGATCTCCTGGTAGTCGCGCGCGGCCAGCAGCTGCTTGACCGCCAGCGCGGAGCGGCGCTTGCCGTCCTGCCTGAGCATGGCCTGGCCCGACACCGGCGGCCGGGTCGGCACGTTGTCGTAGCCGTACAGGCGGGCGACCTCCTCGATCAGGTCTTCCTCGATATTGATGTCGAAGCGGTAGCTCGGCGGCGTCACGGTCAGCACCTCGCCGTCGGCCGCCACGGCCAGGCCGAGCTTCTCGAGCATGGCGACGATCTCGCCGGCCGGCAGCGTCACGCCGAGCACGCGCGCCACCCGCGGCACCCGCAGTTGCACCGGCTTGCGCGCGGGCAGGGTCGCCAGCGTCTCGCTCACCGGGCCGGGTTCGCCGCCGCAGATCTCCAGCACCAACGCAGTGGCGCGTTCGAGCGCATTGCGGCAGTTGCCGAAGTCGACGCCGCGCTCGTAGCGATGGCTCGAATCGGACGAGAAGCCGAGCCGGCGGCCCTTGCCGGCGATGATTTCGGGCGCGAAGAAGGCCGACTCGAGGAAGACGTCGCGGGTCTGGCCGACCTGCACCGAGCTCGGCTCGCCGCCCATGATGCCGGCCAGCGCCACCGGGCCGCTGGCGTCGGTGATCGCCAGCAGGTCCTCGGTCAGCTCGATGGTCTTGCCGTTGAGCAGGCTCAGCGTTTCGCCGGCACGGGCGAAGCGCACCACGATGTCGCCGTCGAGCTTGCCGTGGTCGAACGCGTGCATCGGCTGGCCCAGCTCGAGCAGGATGTAGTTGGTAATGTCGACCAGGGCCGAGATCGAACGCAGGCCGCTGCGCTCGAGCTTGCGCTTCATCCAGGCCGGCGTCGGCGCGGCCGCGTCGACGTTGCGGATCACCCGGCCGGCGTAGCGCGGGCAGGCGTCGGGCGCGGCCAGCGTGATCTTGCGCTGCTCGTCGTGCTGCGGCGCGACCGGTGCGATGGCGACCGGCTTGAATTCGGCGCCGGTCAGCGCGGCGGTTTCGCGCGCGATGCCGGTCAGGCTCAGGCAGTCGGCCCGGTTGGGCGTGAGCTTGAGCGTGAGGATGCGGTCGTCGAGGTCGAGGTACTGGCGGAAGTCGGCGCCGACCGGTGCGTCGGCCGGCAGCAGCAGCAGGCCGTCGCTGTCCTCGCTGACGCCGAGCTCGCGCGCCGAGCACAGCATGCCGAAGCTCTCCACGCCGCGCAGCTTGGCGTCCTTGATGCGGAAGTCGCCCGGCAGCGTGGCGCCGACCAGCGCGCACGGCACCTTGACGCCGGCCGCCACGTTGGGCGCGCCGCAGACGATCTGCAGCAGCTCGCCGCCCTGCCCTGCGTCGACCTTGCAGACATTGAGCTTCTCGGCGTTCTCGTGCTTCTTCACCTCGACCACCTCGGCCACCACTACGCGGTCGAAGGCCGGCGCCGCCGGCTCGTTCTCTTCGACCTCGAGGCCGGCCATGGTCAGCAGTTCGGCCAGTTGCGCGTTGTCCAGCGCGGGGTTCACCAGCTCGCGGAGCCAGGATTCGGAGAATTTCATGGCGTGATTCCTCGTATTTCGGGCGGCACGTGCTTCACATAGACGTGCCGGAACTTCGATCCAGCGGTGCGGCAGCACCGGATGGCGTGGCCCCGGCGGCAAGCCGCCGAGCGGCCGCCGGCTGCAACCGGCTCAGCGGAACTGGCGCAGGAAGGTCAGATCGTTGTCGAAGAACAGGCGCAGGTCGTTCACGCCGTAATAGAGCATGGCGAAACGGTCGAGGCCGATGCCGAAGGCGAAGCCGGTATAGATCTCGGGATCGATGCCGACGTTGCGCAGCACGTTCGGATGCACCACGCCGCAGCCACCGACTTCGAGCCAGCCGCGCTCGCCGAGTACGTCGACTTCGGCCGACGGTTCGGTGAACGGGAAGAAGGACGGACGGAAGCGCACCTGCAGATCGTCGCGCTCGAAGAAGCGGCGCAGGAAGTCGATCAGCGTGGCCTTGAGGTCGGCGAAGCTGACGCCCTCGGCCACCCACAGGCCTTCCATCTGGTGGAACATCGGCGAATGGGTCGCATCGGAGTCGACGCGATAGACGCGGCCCGGCGCCACGATCTTGATCGGCGGCTGGTGGTCCAGCATGTAGCGGATCTGGATCGGGCTGGTATGGGTGCGCAGCACCAGCGGCTCGGCGCCGGCGCCTTCGACGTAGAAGGTGTCCTGCATCGCGCGCGCCGGGTGATCCTTGGGGATGTTGAGCGCTTCGAAGTTATGCCAGTCGCCTTCGATCTCGGGGCCGTCGGCCACTTCGAAACCCATCGACTGGAACAGCGAGACGATGCGCTCCTTGACCAGCGTCACCGGGTGCAGGCCGCCGCTGCCCTCGCCGCGGCCCGGCAGGGTCACGTCGAGCGCTTCGGCGGCGAGCTGGGCTTCGAGCTGGGCGGCGGCGATCGCTTCGCGGCGACCGTTGAGCGCTTGCTCGAAGGCCTGCTTGGCCTGATTGATGACGGCGCCCTGGGCGCGCTTTTCCTCGGGCGGCAGCGCGGCGAGCTGCTTGAGGAGTTCGGTCAGGGCGCCGGATTTACCCAGGTAGCGCGCCTTGACGTTTTCGAGCTCGACCGCATCGCTGGTCGCCGCGAGCGCGGCGATGCCCTGGTCGAGAATGGTTTGGACGTTGCTCATACTGCATCGCTCCTCATCAACGCTGGCGATGGATTCTCGGCGGAAAACCCATGGCGAGCGGGACGGCGAAACGCGGTCGCGGCGCGGGAGCGATAAAAAAAGGGAGGCTCGCGCCTCCCTTCCTACCGCTCAGAAGCTCAGGCCGCGAGGCTGGCCTTGGCTTGCGCGACGATCTGCGCAAACGCGGCCTTGTCGAAGACGGCGAGATCGGCCAGCACCTTGCGATCGACGTTGATCGAAGCGCGCTTGAGGCCATTCATGAACTTGCTGTAGCTCAGACCGAGCTCACGGGCAGCCGCATTGATACGGGTGATCCAGAGCTGACGGAACTGGCGCTTCCGTTGACGACGGTCACGGTAAGCGTATTGACCGGCCTTCATCACCGCCTGCTTGGCGATGCGATAGACATTCTTGCGACGGCCGCGATAGCCCTTGGCCAGAGCCAGGACCTTCTTGTGACGAGCGCGGGCAGTTACACCACGTTTGACGCGAGGCATGGTTTATATCCTTTCCCGAGAAGATTAAGCAGCGTACGGCAGCATGGCGCGCACGGAAGCCATATTGGTCGGGTGGACCATGGTGGTGCCGCGCAGCTGGCGCTTGTTCTTGGTGGTCTTCTTGGTCAGGATGTGGCGCTTGAACGCTTTGCTGCGCTTGACGCCGCCATTGCCCAACACCTTCAAGCGCTTCTTGGCGCTCGACTTGGTCTTCATCTTCGGCATGACGTACTCCGTTTTTGCCTAGTTATATCCGGCGGTGGGTGGCGGAAATCCGCGCTTAGTGCCCACTACCACGCTTTTCGACGGGATCGGATGGCCGGCTTGCGCCATCCGGGGGCCCGTCGCCCCTAAATCCGGTTCGGCCCGCTCAGATCTTTTTCTTAGGCGCCAGCATCATGATCATCTGGCGGCCTTCGAGCTTGGGGAACTGCTCCACGACGGCCAGCTCGACCAGGTCCGACTCGATGCGCTTGAGCTGGGCCATGCCGATTTCCTGGTGGGCCATCTCGCGGCCGCGGAAACGCAGCGTGATCTTGGCCTTGTCGCCTTCTTCCAGGAAGCGCGTCACATTGCGCAGCTTGACCTGGTAGTCGTTCTCGTCGGTGCCGGGGCGGAACTTGACTTCCTTGATCTGGACCTGCTTGACCTTGAGCTTCTGTTCGTGCCGCTTCTTGCTCTCGCGGTACTTGAACTTGCCGTAGTCCATCAGGCGGCAGACCGGCGGCGTCGCGTTGGGCGCGATCTCGACCAGGTCGACTTCACGCTCCTCCGCCATGCGCATGGCTTCGGCCAGGCTGACGATCCCCAATTGTTCGCCGTCGTCACCCGACAGGCGAACCTCGCGGGCGGTGATCTCACCGTTGATCCGCGGCTCTTTATCCTGAGCGATAGCACTTACTCCCAAGTAAAAAACGAAAACCGCGCGACCCGACCGAAAACGGCCTCGCATTGAACGAGGCCGTCTGGACTCAGACCTTGATCAGCTCGGCGTCCCAGCGCTCGATCAGCGCGTCCACCGTCATCTGTCCCAGATCTTCGCCACCGCGGGAACGCACGGCAACCAATCCAGCTGCTTTTTCCTTATCGCCACATACGATCTGATAAGGAAGCTTCTGCAAGCTATGTTCGCGGATTTTAAAGCCTATTTTGTCACTTCTCAAGTCCGACTCGACCCGGAAGCCGCGTTGCTTGAGTTGCGCCGCGATCTCGGCGGCGTAATCGGCCTGGTGTTCGCTGATGCTCATCACCACGGCCTGCACCGGCGCGAGCCACAGCGGGAAGGCACCGGCGTGGTTCTCGATCAGGATGCCGAGGAAGCGCTCGAGCGAACCGAGGATCGCACGGTGCAGCATCACCGGCCGCTTGCGGGCGCTTTCCTCGGCGCTGACGTACTCGGCGCCGAGCCGTTCGGGCAGCACGAAGTCCAGTTGCAGCGTGCCGCACTGCCACGAGCGGCCGAGCGCGTCCTTGATGTGGTACTCGACCTTGGGGCCGTAGAAGGCGCCCTCGCCCGGCAGCTCCTCCCACTCCACGCCGCAGGCGCGCAGGGCCGTGCGCAGGCCGTCCTCGGCCTTGTCCCACGTCTCGTCCGTGCCGGCCCGCTTCTCCGGCCGCAGGCTGAGCTTGACCGCCACGTCGTCGAAGCCGAAATCGCGGTAGACCGACATCGCCAGCTCATTGAAGGCCTGCGATTCGGCCACGATCTGGTCTTCCATGCAGAAGATGTGGGCATCGTCCTGGACGAAGCCGCGCACCCGCAGGATGCCGTGCAGCGCGCCGGACGGCTCGTTGCGGTGGCAGGCGCCGAACTCGGCCAGCCGCATCGGCAGGTCGCGGTAGGAACGCAGCGCGCTGTTGAAGATCTGTACGTGGGCCGGGCAGTTCATCGGCTTCACCGCGTAGTCGCGCTTTTCCGATTCCGTCGTGAACATGTTCTCGCGGTAGTTCTCCCAGTGGCCCGACTTCTCCCACAGCACGCGGTCCATCACCATCGGCGTGCGGACTTCCTGGTAGCCGGCCTTACCCAGCCGCTTGCGCATGTACTGCTCGACCGACTGCCACAGACTCCAGCCCTTCGGGTGCCAGAACACCATGCCGGGCGCCTCGTCCTGCATGTGGAACAGGTCGAGCTGCTTGCCCAGCTTGCGGTGGTCGCGCTTCTCGGCCTCCTCCAGCATGTGCAGGTATTGCTCGAGGTCTTCCTTCTTGGCCCAGGCCGTGCCGTAGACGCGCTGTAGCATCTCGTTGCGGCTGTCGCCGCGCCAGTAGGCGCCGGCCAGCTTCATCAGCTTGAACACCTTGAGCTTGCCCGTCGACGGCACGTGCGGGCCGCGGCACAGGTCCGTGAACTCGCCTTCGCGATACAGCGACAGCACCTCGCCCTGCGGAATGCTCTCGATGATCTCGGCCTTGTAGTGCTCGCCGATGCCCTTGAAGTAGGCGATCGCCTCGTCGCGCGGCAGCTCGTAGCGCTCGACCGGCACATCGCGCTTGGCGATCTCGGCCATCTTCTTCTCGATCGCCTCGAGATCTTCCGGCGTGAAGGCGCGCTTGTAGCTGAAGTCGTAGTAGAAGCCGTTGTCGATGACCGGGCCGATCGTCACCTGGGCATCGGGAAACAGCTCCTTCACCGCGTAGGCCAGCAGGTGGGCCGTCGAGTGGCGGATCACCTCGAGGCCGTCGGCATCGCGCTCCGTCACGATGGCCAATTGCACGTCGCGGTCGATCAGGTAGGAGGTATCGACCAGCTTGCCATCGACCTTGCCGGCCAGAGCGGCGCGGGCCAGGCCGGCACCGATGCTGGCCGCCACATCGGCGACGCGCACGGGTTGATCGAAGCTGCGTTGGGAGCCGTCGGGAAGCGTGACGATGGGCATTTCGATTCCACCTTATCTTTTTGAACTGCGACGAGAATGAGCTGCGTTTGCTACGGACGAAAAAAAAGTGCGACCTAAGTCGCACTTTTCTTTTGAACAAACGAACTTCCGAAATGCCGACTCAGGCGAAATGCTTGATGCCGGTAGTGGTAGTTCGGAAGGACATGATTCGCTTGCTCCGATGTTGGTAGGCGCGATTGGACTCGAACCAACGACCCCCACCATGTCAAGGTGGTGCTCTAACCAGCTGAGCTACGCGCCTGAAGAGCTGCGCATTCTAGGGATCCCCGGTACTTCTGGCAAGCCCTTCATGCAAAAAATTTGCCTGTATCGAGCGCACCCTACCCTATCCGACTGAATCGAAAGGAGATGGCGCGGATCGGCAGGCCTGACTACATGCCCGGCTTGCGCCAGAAATAGCGCAGCACGAAGCCCGGATAGGCCGCCACCACGAACAACGCGAAGGTGGTGACGTAGAACTGCCAGCGCTGCTGGTGCACCGGCCCGAAGCGGCTTTCGAGCCACAGGCCGAGGCCGCCGATCACCAGGTAGAGCAGTACCAGCTCCAGCAGCCGCCAGCCGAAGGCCTTGCGGCCACCGGCGGGTTCGCGCACGAACAGGATGCGCTCGACCATGAACGGCAAATTGGCGGCCAGGGCCGCCAATCCGATCAGTGCGATCAATGCCGCGTTCACAGCAGCCCCAGGCTCTGCCGCACCGATTCGTAGCACAGCTGCAGCAGCCGGTCCGGCATCAGGCCGAGCACCAGCATGGCCAGGCAGTTGAGCGACAACAGCACGCGCAGGTCGAGCTTGATCGCGATCGGGCTGGTGTCGGTCGGCTCGTCCATGAACATCAGCTTGACCACGCGCAGGTAGTAGAAGGCGCCGACCAGCGAGAACAGCACGGCCGCGATCGCCAGCCAGTACAGCTGCAGGTCGACCACCGCCTTGATCACCGCCAGCTTGGCGAAGAAGCCGACGAACACCGGGATGCCGGCCATCGAGAACATCACCATCAGCATCATGGCGGCGAACCACGGGCTGCGCTTGGCCAGGCCCTTGAGGTCGGACAGCTGCTCGGCCTCGAAGCCTTCGCGGCTCAGCAGCAGGATCATGCCGAAGCCGGCCACCGCCATCACGGCGTAGACGATCGCGTAGAACATCGAGGCGGCGTAGCCGGCCGGCGTGCCGGCCAGGATGCCCAGCAGCAGGAAGCCCATATGCGAGATGGTCGAGTAGGCCAGCATGCGCTTGAGGTTGGTCTGCGCCACGGCGACCAGGTTGCCGATGCCGATCGACAGGATCGCCAGCACGATCAGCATGCCCTGCCATTGCGCCAAGAGGCCCGGCAGACCTTGCACCAGCAGGCGCATGACGAAGGCGAAGGCGGCGAGCTTGGGCGCCGAGCCGATCAGCAGCGTGACGGCGGTCGGCGAGCCCTGGTAGACGTCGGGCACCCACATGTGGAACGGCACGTTGCCGAGCTTGAAGCCGATGCCGGTGACGATGAAGACCAGGCCGAACACCAGCAGCACCGGGTTGGCGGTACCGGCGGCGACCTTCTGGGCGATCGCGTGCAGGTCGAGGCTGCCGGTCGCGCCGTAGATCATCGACATGCCGTACAGCAGCATGCCCGAAGCCAGCGCGCCGAGGATGAAGTACTTCATCGCCGCCTCGGTGGCGACGGTCGAATCGCGCGGCAGCGCCACCAGCGCGTACAGCGACAGCGACAGCAGCTCGAGGCCGACATAGAGCGTGAGCAGGTTGGTGCTTGATGCCATCACCATCATGCCCAGCAGAGCGAACAGCGACAGCGTGAACAGCTCGCCGCGGTAGATGCCGCGCGCGGCGGCGTAGCCGCGGCTGTAGACCAGCATCAGGCCGACCGCGGCGTACATGCCGACCTTGAGCACGTCGCTCATCGCGTCGGCGACGAACATGCCCGAGAAGGCCGGACGCGGCGCCCAGCTGAAGTTGTAGACGGTGAAGATGCCGGCGCCGAGCAGCGCCAGCAGCGACAGCGCGTAGGTCAGGTCGCGCGGGTGGCTCTTGCCACCCTTGGCGTAGGCCGCCGTATCGACCGCTTCGTCCTTGATGAACAGGTCGATCAGCAGGATGGCCGAGGTCGCGCAGAGTAGCCAGATTTCCGGCAGGGCGGCGACCAGATTCAAACTAGCGAGCGTCATTCTTGTTCAATCCCGTATCGGTGTCGCGCCAATCAAGGCAGCTTGGTCTGCTTGACGTGCGTGATCAGCGTGTCGACGCTGGTGTGCATCTTTTCGGTGAAGGCCTGCGGATAGAGGCCCATGCCCAGCACGGCCACGGCCAGCACCGCCAGCACGGCGAATTCGCGCAGGTTCACATCCTTGAGCTCGCCGACGTGGCTGTTGGCGACTTCGCCGAAGATCACCCGCTTGTACATCCACAGCGTGTAGGCGGCGCCGAAGATCAGCGTGGTGGCGGCCAGCGCGGCGTACCAGAAGTTCACCTTGACCGCGCCGATGATGACCATGAATTCGCCGACGAAGCCCGAGGTGGCCGGCAGGCCCGAGTTGGCCATGGCGAACAGCAGGAAGAAGGCGGCGAATTTGGGCATGGTGTTGGCCACGCCGCCGTAGTCGGCGATCTTGCGGCTGTGCACGCGGTCGTACATCACGCCGATGCTGAAGAACATGGCGGCCGAGACGAAGCCGTGCGAGATCATCTGCACCAGCGCGCCCTCGACGCCGTAGGTGGTCGGCGCGCCGTCGGCGAACATGTAGAAGCCGAGCGTGACGAAGCCCATGTGCGAGATCGAGGAATAGGCGACCAGCTTCTTCATGTCCTTCTGTACCAGCGCGACCAGGCCGATGTAGACCACCGCGATCAGCGACAGCAGGACGATGATCCAGCCGTACTGGCGGGCTGCGTCGGGCGCGATCGGCAAGGCGAACCGCAGGAAGCCGTAGGCGCCGAGCTTCAGCGTGATCGCGGCCAGCACCATCGAGCCGCCGGTCGGCGCTTCGACGTGGGCGTCGGGCAGCCAGGTGTGGACCGGGAACATCGGCACCTTCACCGCGAAGGCGAAGAAGAAGGCGATCATCAGCCAGCCCTGGGCCGCCAGCGGCAGCGCCACGCGCTGGAAGTCGGCGATCTCGAAGCTCTTGCCGGCCTGGAAGTACAAGTAGATGAAGCCGACCAGCAGCAGCAGCGAGCCGAGCAGGGTGTAGAGGAACAGCTTGATGGCGGCGTAGACGCGGTTCTGGCCGCCCCACACGCCGACGATCAGGTACAGCGGGATCAGCATCGCCTCGAAGAACACGTAGAACAGCATCGCGTCGAGCGAGGAGAAAGCGCCGTTGATCAGGCCGGACATGATCAGGAAGGCAGCCATGTACTGCGCCACGCGCCGCTCGATCACTTCCCAGCCGGCCACCACCACCAGCAGCGTGGTGAAGGCGTTGAGGATCACGAAGAACATCGACAGGCCGTCGACGCCGAGGTGGTAGTTGACGTTGAAGGAAGCGATCCAGGGCTTCATTTCCTCGAACTGCATGCCGCCGTGCAGCGGCGCGAAGCCGGTGTACAACGGGATGGTGACGAGGAAGCCGAGCAAGGCGCCGGCCAGGGCCAGCACGCGGGCCAGCTTGGCGCGCTGGTCGCCGCCCGTGGCGAGCACGATGAGACCGGACACGATCGGCACCCAGATCGCCAGACTCAACAGATGTTCAGACATATCCACCCTTACCTGAATATTTTCGTTTCGCGTCGACGCGCTTACATCGTCGCCGGATCAATGCGGAAAGACGAAGCGACCCAGCCAGAACGTCAGCAGCAGCAAGGCGCCGATGATCATGGCGAAGGCGTAGTGATAGATGTAGCCGGTCTGCACGCGGCGCACGAGCCCGGCCACCGCGCCGACCAGCTTGGCGGCGCCGTTCACCACGAGGCCGTCGATCAGCATGGTGTCGCCACCCTTCCAGAACACCTTGCCCAGGCTGCGGCCGAAAGCGGCGAAGCCCTGGATGTAGAGGTGATCCATGTAGTACTTGTTTTCCATCAGCGTGTAGATCGGGCCGGAGCGTGCCTTGATGGCGGCCGGGATGTCCGGACGCTTCATGTAGAAGAACCACGCCACCACCACGCCGGCCAGCGCGAGCCAGAACGGCGCAGTGCCGAACGAATGCAGGCCCATCGCGACGGCGCCGTGGAATTCCTCGGCCAGCTCGTGCATCACGCCGTGGTGGCTGGTGTCGATCACGCCCTTGAAGAAGTCGCCGTACAGCATCGGCTCGATCGCGATGAAGCCGATCACCACCGACGGGATGGCCAGCAGCACCAGCGGCAGGGTGACCACCCACGGCGTCTCGTGCGGCTTGTCGTTCGGGCCGAGGCCGTGGTGATGCTCATCGTGGTGCTCGTCGGCCGGATCGTCGTGGTGGGCGTGATGCGCGTCCATCCAGCGCTCCTTGCCGTGGAACACCAGGAAGTACATGCGGAACGAGTAGAAGGCGGTGACGAACACGCCGATCAGCACCGCGGCGTAGGCGAAGCCGGCGCCGGGCAGGTGCGAGGCGTGCACCGCCTCGATGATCGAATCCTTCGAGTAGAAACCCGACAGGAAGGGCGTGCCGATCAGCGCCAGCGAGCCGATCAGCGAGGTCAGCCAGGTGATCGGCATGTACTTGCGCAGGCCGCCCATGTTGCGGATGTCCTGGTCGTGGTGCATGCCGATGATGACCGAGCCGGCGGCCAGGAACAGCAGCGCCTTGAAGAAGGCGTGCGTCATCAGGTGGAACACCGCGACCGAGTAGGCCGAGGCGCCGAGCGCGACGGTCATGTAGCCCAGCTGCGACAGCGTCGAGTAGGCCACCACGCGCTTGATGTCGTTCTGGATGATGCCGAGGAAGCCCATGAACAGCGCGGTGATGGCGCCGATGATCATGACGAAGTTGAGCGCGGTGTCGCTGAGCTCGTACAGCGGCGACATGCGGGCGACCATGAAGATACCGGCCGTCACCATGGTGGCGGCGTGGATCAGCGCCGAGATCGGGGTCGGGCCTTCCATCGAGTCGGGCAGCCAGACGTGCAGCGGGAACTGGGCCGACTTGCCCATCGCGCCGACGAACAGCAGGATGCAGGCGACGCTCAAGAGCGACCACTGCACGCCCGGGATCAGGCTGATGGTCGCGTCCTTCATGGCCGGAGCGGTGGCGAACACGTCGGCGTAGTAGAACGAGCCGAAGTGGGCCAGTACCAGGCCGATGCCGAGCAGGAAGCCGAAGTCGCCGACGCGGTTGACCAGGAAGGCCTTGAGATTGGCGAAGATCGCGGTCGGGCGCTTGAACCAGAAGCCGATCAGCAGGTAGGACACCAGGCCGACCGCTTCCCAGCCGAAGAACAGCTGGACGAAGTTGTTGGCCATCACCAGCATCAGCATCGAGAAGGTGAACAGCGAGATGTAGCTGAAGAAGCGCTGGTAGCCGGGATCCTCTTCCATGTAGCCGATGGTGTAGATATGCACCATCAGCGACACGAAGGTCACCACCACCATCATCATCGCGGTGAGCTTGTCGACCAGGAAGCCGACCGAGACGTCGAGGCCGTCGACCGTCAGCCAGGTGTAGACGTTGCCGTTGTAGGCCTGGCCGCCGTTGATCTGGTCGAACAGCACGTAGAACGAGCCCACGCAGGCGGCCGCCACGCCGAGGATGGTCACCCAGTGCGCGCCGGCGCGGCCGATGGCGCGGCCGAACAGGCCGGCCAGGATGGCGCCGAACAGCGGGAACAGGGGAATCAGCAGGTAGAGCGTCGGTTTATCCATGGCGCGGGCTATTTCTTGTCGATTCTCTTGTTGATTCGATGGGTTCGATCAGCCCTTCAGGCTGTCGAGGTCTTCCACGTTGATCGAGCGCTTGTTGCGGAACAGCACGACCAGGATCGCGAGGCCGATGGCCGATTCGGCGGCCGCCACGGTCAGGATGAAGAAGACGAAGATCTGGCCGGCGGTATCGCCGAGGTACTTCGAGAAGGCGATGAAGTTCATGTTGACGGCGAGCAGCATCAGCTCGATCGCCATCAGCAGCACGATCACGTTCTTGCGGTTCATGAAGATGCCGAACACCGAGATCGAAAACAGGATCGCGGCCAGCACGAGGTAATGAGTCAGGGTCATGGCGTGTTGATCTCGTCTGGGTTCAGGCGGCGGGCTTGTCGCCGCCCTCGGCCGGCGCCTCGGGCGCTTCCACCTCGGCGGCCATCTTCACGATGCGCACGCGGTCGTTGCGCTTCACCGCGATCTGGTCGGCCGGATTGATGTACTTGGTGTTCTTGCGGCGGCGCAGCGTCAGCGAGATGGCGGCGATGATGGCGACCAGCAGCAGCACGGCGGCCAGCTCGAACGGCAGCAGGTAGTCGGTGTAGATCGGCACGCCGAGCTGCTTGATGTTGGACACGCCCTCGGGCAGCGGCGGCACCGAGGAGAAGCCGGACAGGCCGGTGCTCTGTGCGGCCAGGATCATCACCATCTCGCCGGCCATGATCGCGGCCACCAGGCCGGCCACCGGCAGGTAGTTCCAGAAGCCCTTGCGCAGCTCCTCGAAGTTGATGTCGAGCATCATCACCACGAACAGGAACAGCACCATCACCGCGCCGACGTAGACCAGCACCAGCGAGATGGCGAGGAACTCGGCCTCGATCAGCATCCACAGCACGGCGCCGGTGAAGAAGGACAGCACCAGGCTCAGTGCGGCGTGCACCGGGTTCTTGGCCGTGATCACGCGCAGGGCGGACACGATCAGGATCGCGGCGAAGATGTAGAAGATCACGGTAGTCAGGGTCATGGCCCGCTCGTCGATTCCGGTCGGTTACTGTTAGCGGTACTTGGCGTCGGCAGCGCGGTTCTTCGCGATCTCGCCTTCGTAGCGGTCGCCCACCGCCAGCAGCATGGGCTTGGTGTAGTACAGGTCGCCGCGCTTCTCGCCGTGGTACTCGAGCACATGGGTCTCGACGATCGCGTCGACCGGGCAGGCTTCCTCGCAGAATCCGCAGAAGATGCACTTGGTCAGGTCGATGTCGTAGCGCGAGGTGCGGCGGGTGCCGTCGTCGCGCACTTCCGATTCGATGGTGATGGCCATCGCCGGGCAGACCGCCTCGCACAGCTTGCAGGCGATGCAGCGCTCCTCGCCGTTGGCGTAGCGGCGCTGCGCGTGCAGGCCGCGGAAGCGCGGGCTGTACGGGGTCTTTTCCTCGGGGAACTGGACCGTGATCTTGCGCTGGAAGAAATGCCGGCCGGTCAGAGCCATGCCCTTGACCAGTTCGACCAGCAGGAAGGTCTTGAAGAAGTTCTGAATCTTTTCCATTTCGCTCTCCTCTCTCCGCTTACCAGAGCGAATACGGGGTCTGCATCCAGGCCGCCACCACGACGATCCACACCAGGGTCACCGGGATGAACACCTTCCAGCCGAGGCGCATCAGCTGGTCGTAGCGATAGCGCGGGAAGGTGGCGCGGAACCACAGGAAGCAGAACATCACGAAGGCCATCTTGGCGAACAGCCACAACGCGCTCGGCGCGCCCAGGAAGGGCACCGAGGCCGGCAGCGGCGACAGCCAGCCACCGAGGAACATGATCGAGGTCATCGCGCCGATCAGCCACATGTTGGCGTACTCGCCGAGGAAGAACAGCGCGAACGACATGCCCGAGTATTCGATCATGTGGCCGGCCACGATCTCCGATTCGCCTTCGGCGACGTCGAACGGCGCGCGGTTGGTCTCGGCCACGCCGGCGATCAGGTAGACCAGGAACAGCGGGAACAGCGGGATCAGATTCCACGACAGGATCGAACCGCCGCCGATGCCATGGCCCTGCTGGTTGACGATGTCGGTCAGGTTCAGGCTGCCCGACACCATCAGCACGCCGACCAGGGCGAAGCCCATCGCCAGTTCGTAGGAGATCACCTGGGCCGAGGCGCGCAGCGCGCCGAGGAAGGCGTACTTCGAGTTCGAGGCCCAGCCGGCGACGATGATGCCGTAGACGCCGAGCGAGGTGATCGCCATCACATAGAGGAGGCCGGCGTTGACGTTGGCCAGCACCACCTCCGGCGCGAACGGCACCACCGCCCAGGCCGCCAGCGACGGCGCCAGCACCATGATCGGGGCGAAGAAGAACAGCCCGGTGGAAGCGGCCGACGGGGAAACGATTTCCTTGAGCAGCAGCTTCACGCCGTCGGCGATCGGCTGCAGCAGGCCGAAGGGGCCGACCCGGTTCGGGCCGATGCGGATCTGCATGTAGCCGATCACCTTGCGCTCGGCCAGCGTCAGGTAGGCCACCGCGCCGAACAGCGGGGCGACGATCAGCACGATCTTGAGCAGGGTCCAGGCCAGGGTGCCGAGCGTCGGGCCCAGCAGCGAGAGGAAGCCGTTATGCAGCGCGTCGATCATCTGGCTCTCCTCAGGCGCGCGACAGTTGGATGGGAGCGAACATCGCGCCGAGCGCGGCGGTCGCCGGATGGGCCGCGGCGACGCGGACCACGTCGTCGGCGAGGCCGGCGTCGATGGCCACGGCCAGCACCGCTTCGCCCTCGCCCTGGACGAGCTTCACGCTGTCGCCGGCGGCGAGGCCGAGCTTGGCGGCGGTGGCGGCCGAAAGGCCGGCCACGGGTGCCGCGGCATCGCGCGTCTTCTGCAGCGACGGGGCGCGGCGGACCAGTGCGTCGCTCTGGTAGATCGGCACTTCGCCGAGCCGGACCAGGCCGGCGGCGGCCGGTGCGAGCGCGACCGCGACGCCGGTCACGTCGTTGTTCAGCTTGGCGGCGATGCCGGCCTCGCCTTGCGGCAGCGCGGCCTTGCGCACCGCTTCGGCGCTGTCGAAATCGAAGCCCGGCAGTTCGAGCAGGTTGCCCAGCACGCGCAGCACCTTCCACCCCGGACGGGTTTCGCCGAGCGGCTTCACCACGCCGTTGAAGGTCTGCAGCCTGCCTTCCATGTTGACGAAGCTGCCGGCGGTCTCGGAGAACGGCGCGATCGGCAGCAGCACGTCGGCGTAGTCGAGGCCGCCATGCTTGAAGGCGGAGAAGGCCACCACCATCTCGGCCGACTTCACCGCGGCCAGCGCCGCCTGCGCGTCGTGGCTGTCGAATTCGACCTCGTTGTTGAACAGCAGCACGGCCTTGCGCGGTGCGGCCAGCGCGTCCTGCGCGGCCAGGCCGAGCACCTGGGCGCCGACGGTGTTGGCGGCCTCGGCCAGCCAGCCGACGGTGGCGCCGGTGGTCGCGGCCAGCAGGCCAGCCAGCGTGGCCAGCTCGGCGGCGCGCGGATGATGGGCGGCAGCGTGGCCGAGCAGCACGGCAGCGCGGCCGGCCTTGCCTTCGGCATCGGCGGCGGTCGCATCGATCAGGCTGCGGGCGATGGCGCGGGCGGCGTCGCTCGCCTCGGCAGCGGCCACTTCGGCCGGCACCGCGATTTCCTTGGCTTCGGCCGCGGCCTTGACCACGGCGGCCAACGCCTCGACCCACTGGTCGGGGCGCACGATCAGCTTGCCGACCGGCGTGCTGTAGAGGTTGTCGTCGGCCGCGTGGATCAGCGACAGCTTGCTGCCGCGCTTGGCGGCCTGGCGCAGGCGCTGAGCCAGCAGCGGCTGTTCCTTGCGCAGCGTCGAGCCGATCACCAGCACGGCCTTGTTGGCGGCCAGTTCGGCGATCGGCTGGCCGAGCCAGGCAGCGCCCTGGCGGGCAGCGCCGAGACGGGCATCGGCATGGCGTGCGCCGAAGGCGGCGGCACCGGTGCCGAGCGCGGTGCTCAGCTTGTTCAGCAGGAACAGTTCCTCGACCGTCGAGTGCGGCGTGGCCAGCGTGGCGACGGCATCGGTACCGTGCTCGCGGACGATCGACTTCAGGCCGTTGGCGACGTATTCGAGCGCGGTCTGCCAGTCGGTCTCGATCCACTGGCCACCCTGCTTGAGCATCGGGCGGGTCAGGCGCGACGGCGCGTTCAGCGCTTCGTAGGAGAAGCGGTCGCGGTCGGCGATCCAGCATTCGTTGATCGCTTCGTTCTCGAGCGGCAGCACGCGCATCACGCGATCGCCCTTGACCTGCACGATCAGGTTGGCGCCCAGGCCGTCATGCGGGCTCACGCTCTTGCGGCGCGACAGTTCCCAGGTACGGGCGGTGTAGCGGAATGGCTTGGAGGTCAGCGCGCCGACCGGGCACAGGTCGATCACGTTGCCCGAAATTTCGGAATCCACCGTCATGCCGATGAAGGACATGATCTCGGAATGCTCGCCGCGGCCGGCCATGCCCATTTCCTGCAGGCCGGCGATTTCCTCGGTGAAGCGGACGCAGCGGGTGCAGTGGATGCAGCGCGTCATGTCGGTCGAGATCAGCGGGCCGAGATCCTTGTTCGGCACCACGCGCTTCTCTTCCTCGTAGCGCGAACCGGACTTGCCGTAGCCGACCGCCAGATCCTGCAGCTGGCATTCGCCGCCCTGGTCGCAGATCGGGCAGTCGAGCGGGTGGTTGATCAGCAGGAATTCCATCACGCCCTGCTGGGCCTTGACCGCCATGTCCGAATGCGTGAACACCTTCATGCCGTCGTTGACCGGCGTGGCGCAGGCGGGCAGCGGCTTGGGCGCCTTCTCGACCTGCACCAGGCACATGCGGCAGTTGGCCGCGATCGACAGCTTCTTGTGGTAGCAGAAGTGCGGGATGTGGGTACCGATGGAACGTGCGGCCTCGATGACCGTCGTGCCATTGGGTACCGTCAGTTTCTTACCGTCGATTTCGATTTCAAGCATGGTCGGACTGCCCGAACTTTCCGCTAGATAAAATTGCGCTGTCCCCTGCCCTGCCGGCGCTCATGCCGGCGGTACAGGGCGCGGGGCGCTTGGCGCCCCGCTCGTTCATGCCCGGCTCAGTAGCCCGGCACGATGCATTGCTTGTGCTCGATGTGGTACAGGAACTCGTCGCGGAAGTGCTTGAGCATGCCCTGCACCGGCATCACGGCGGCGTCGCCGAGCGCGCAGATGGTACGGCCGGCGATGTTCTTGCCGACCGATTCGAGCAGCTCGAGATCCTCGACCCGGCCCTGGCCCTTCTCGATGCGATCGACCACGCGGTAGAGCCAGCCGGTGCCTTCGCGGCACGGCGTGCACTGGCCGCACGATTCCTCGTAGTAGAAGTAGGACAGGCGACGCAGCGCCTTGACCATGCAGACGGTCTCGTCCATCACGATCACCGCGCCCGAGCCGAGCATCGAGCCGGCCTTGGCGATGGCGTCGTAGTCCATCGTGGTTTCCATCATGATGTGCGCCGGCAGCACCGGGGCGGACGAGCCGCCGGGGATCACCGCCTTGAGCTTCTTGCCGCCGCGCATGCCGCCGGCCATCTCGAGCAGCTCGGCGAACGGCAGGCCCAGCGGCACTTCGAAATTGCCGGGGCGGTTGACGTGGCCGGAGACCGAGAACAGCTTGGTGCCGCCGTTGTTGGGCTTGCCGAGTTCCAGGAACTTCTGCCCGCCCTCGCGGATGATGTAGGGCACCGAGGCGAAGGTCTCGGTGTTGTTGATGGTGGTCGGCTTGCCGTAGAGGCCGAAACTGGCCGGGAACGGCGGCTTGAAGCGCGGCTGGCCCTTCTTGCCCTCGAGCGACTCGAGCAGCGCGGTTTCCTCGCCGCAGATGTAGGCGCCGTAGCCATGGTGCGCGTGCAGCTGGAAGCTGAAGTCGGTGCCGAGGATGTTGTCGCCGAGGAAGCCGGCGCGGCGCGCTTCTTCCAGCGCGGCCTCGAAGCGCTGATACGCCTCGAACACCTCGCCGTGGATGTAGTTGTACCCGACGGTGATGCCCATCGCGTAGCCGCCGATGATCATGCCTTCGATCAGCGCATGCGGGTTGTACTGGATGATGTCGAGGTCCTTGAAGGTCCCCGGCTCGCCCTCGTCGGTATTGCAGACCAGGTACTTCTGGCCCGGGAAGCTGCGCGGCATGAACGACCACTTGAGGCCGGTCGGAAAGCCGGCGCCGCCGCGGCCGCGCAGCGAGGAAGTCTTCACCTCGGCGATCACCGCGTCCTGGGTGATCTTTTCGTCGAGAATCTTGCGCAGTGCCGCGTAGCCGCCGCGCTTGACGTAGGCGTCGAGCGTCCAGCAGTTCGGGTCGTCGAAATCGACCCCGTCGAATACCACGCCTTTGACGTAAACGGTCATATCGCTTTCGCCTCGGCTCAGTTCAGTTCAGTTCGGCCAGCTTGCGGTCGAGCGCATCCGGCGTCATGTGGTTGCACATGGTGTGGTTGTTGACCAGCAGGACCGGCGCGTAGCCGCAGGCGCCCATGCACTCGCCCTCCACCAGTGTGTACTTGCCGTCGGCGGTGGTCTCGCCATAGCCGACGCCGAGCTTCTTCTGCAGGTATTCGCCCGCATCGGCGCCGCCCGAGAGCGCGCACGGCAGGTTGGTGCAGACAGTCAGCTTGTAGCGGCCGACCGGCTTGCGGTCGTACATGTTGTAGAAGGTCGCCACTTCGTGGGCCGCCATCGGCGCGATGCCGAGGTAGTCGGCCACGAACTTGATGGTGTCGGTGGACAGCCAGCCCTTCTCGACCTGGGCGATGCGCAGCGCCGACATCACGGCGGAGCGCTTCTGGTCGGCGGGGTACTTGGCGACTTCGCGGTCGATCTGGGCGAGCGATTCGGCGGAAAGCAGGTTGGTATCCATTAGCGGTCGATCTCCCCAAACACGATGTCCTGGGTGCCGATGATGGCCACCACGTCCGAGATCATGTGGCCGCGGGCCATCTCGTCGAGCGCGGACAGGTGGTTGAAGCCCGGTGCGCGGATCTTCAGGCGGTAAGGCTTGTTGGCGCCGTCCGACACGAGGTAGATGCCGAATTCGCCCTTCGGATGCTCGACGGCGGCATAGGCTTCGCCCTCGGGCACGTGCATGCCTTCGGTGAAGAGCTTGAAGTGGTGGATCAGCTCTTCCATGTTCGACTTCATCGACTCGCGGCTCGGCGGCGCGACCTTGTGGTTGTCGACGATGACCGGGCCGGGATTCTTGCGCAGCCAGTCCACGCATTGCTTGACGATGCGGTTGGACTGGCGCATTTCCTCCATGCGGACCAGATAGCGGTCGTAGCAGTCGCCGTTGACGCCGACCGGCACGTCGAAGTCGAGATCGGCATAGACCTCATAGGGCTGCTTCTTGCGCAGATCCCACTCGACGCCGGAGCCGCGCAGCATGGCGCCGGTCAGCCCCAGCGCGACGGCGCGCTCGGGCGAGACCACGCCGATGCCGACGGTGCGCTGCTTCCAGATCCGGTTGTCGGTCAGCAGCGTCTCGTACTCGTCGACATAGGTCGGGAAGCGACGGGTGAAGTCCTCGATGAAATCGAGCAGCGAGCCCTGGCGATTCTCGTTGAGCTGCTTGATCGCGGCCGCGTTGCGCACCTTCGAGGCCTGGTACTGCGGCATCGTGTCGGGCAGGTCGCGATAGACGCCGCCCGGCCGGTAATAGGCCGCATGCATGCGCGCACCCGACACCGCCTCGTAGCAGTCCATCAGGTCTTCGCGCTCGCGGAAGGCGTACAGGAAGATGGTCATCGCGCCGCAGTCGAGACCGTGCGCACCGATCCACATCAGGTGGTTCAGGATGCGGGTGATCTCGTCGAACATCACGCGGATGTACTGGGCGCGGATCGGCACCTCGATGCCGAGCAGCTTCTCGATGGCCATCACGTAGGCGTGCTCGTTGGACATCATCGAGACGTAGTCCAGCCGGTCCATATAGGGCACCGACTGGATGAAGGTCTTGTGCTCGGCCAGCTTCTCGGTGGCGCGATGCAGTAGGCCGATGTGCGGATCGGCGCGCTGCACGACTTCGCCGTCGAGCTCGAGCACCAGGCGCAGCACGCCGTGCGCGGCCGGGTGCTGCGGACCGAAGTTGAGCGTGTAGTTCTTGATCTCAGCCACCGTAGTTCTCCTCGCGGATGATGCGCGGCGTGATCTCGCGCGGCTCGATGGTGACCGGCTGATAGATCACCCGGCCCTGGCTCGGGTCGTAGCGCATCTCGACGTGGCCCGACAGCGGGAAGTCCTTGCGGAACGGATGGCCGACGAAACCGTAGTCGGTCAGGATGCGACGCAGGTCGGGGTGGCCGATGAAGACGATGCCGTAGAGGTCGAACGCCTCGCGCTCGTACCAGTTGAGGCCGGGCCAGACGTCGAGCATCGTCGGGATGGTCGGCAGGTCGTCGTCTTCGCAGAACACCCGCACGCGCAGGCGGCTGTTATTGGACAACGAGAGCAGGTGGTAGACGACGGCAAAACGCGCGCCGTCCCAGGCTCCGTCCTTGTAGGCGCTGTAGTCCATGCCGCAGGCATCGACGCAGCTCTTGAAAGCGAGTTCGGGATGATCGCGCAGCACGACCGCGACGGCCGGCCAGTCGGCGACCTTCACCACCAGGGTGAGTTCGCCGAGGGTGTTCATCAAGGAAACGGCCTTGTCTCCCAAGGCCGTTTGCAGCGTTTGGTACAGCGCTTCGAGTTTGGTCGCCATGTTGCGTCTTCGGGTTAGCGCGCGATGGTGTTGGTGCGCTTGATCTTGTTCTGGAGCTGGATCAGGCCGTAGAGCAACGCCTCGGCCGTGGGCGGACAGCCCGGCACGTAGACGTCGACCGGCACGATGCGGTCGCAGCCGCGCACCACGGAATAGGAGTAGTGGTAGTAGCCGCCGCCGTTGGCGCAGGAGCCCATCGAAAGCACCCAGCGCGGCTCGGGCATCTGGTCGTAGACCTTGCGCAGCGCCGGCGCCATCTTGTTGCACAGCGTGCCGGCGACGATCATCAGGTCGGACTGGCGCGGGCTCGGGCGGAACACGATGCCGAAGCGATCGAGGTCATAGCGCGCCGCACCGGCATGCATCATCTCGACCGCGCAGCAGGCCAGACCGAAGGTCATCGGCCACAGCGAGCCGGTGCGCGTCCAGTTGACGACGGTATCGACCGTGGTGGTGATGAAACCCTTGTCCATCACGCCTTGAGCCACCGGATTCTCGGCTACTCCCATTCCAGCGCCCCTTTCATCCACTCGTAGACGAAGCCGACGACCAGAATGCCGAGGAAGACCATCATGGCGACGAAGCCGGCGAAGCCGACGTCCTTGATGACGGCAGCCCACGGCAAGAGGAAAGCCACTTCGAGATCAAACAGGATAAACAGGATGGCGACGAGGTAGTAACGCACGTCGAACTGCATGCGCGCATCTTCGAACGCCTCGAAACCGCACTCGTAGGGAGAGAGCTTTTCAGCGTCGGGTCGATTGGTGCCGAGCAGCAGGCTGACCGCCTTGCCGAGCGCCATAGGCGCGACACCGACCAGCAACCCGACCAGCATGAATAGCAGGACTGGGAAGTAGTTCTCGAGCATGAAAGCTCCCAGGTACGGTTTACGTTTTAAGACTTGATGAAGGCTTAGAGATTAGCCCTCATTGAAACCACCGCAAGCCCGGACATCGGGAAGGACCTGCGTTGGCGTACTTGAATTTGGTGCCGTCAGTGAGACTCGAACTCACACAGCTTTCGCCACTACCCCTCAAGATAGCGTGTCTACCAATTCCACCATGACGGCAGCGCACCAAATATTTGAACAACAATCAGTTAGGGATACTGCTCTGACCATTGTTTTGCGCCGGCTTGGCCGGCTGACCCTGCTTGTCGGTCTTTTGCTGTTCTTGCACGACGCCCGACATTACACCGTCGGACTTGACCGCACCGCCCGCATCGACCTTGACCAACATGAACAGCGTCAAGAAGAAGATTGTAGCACAGACCGCCGTGGTTCTACTCAAAAAATTTGCAGAACCTGAAGCACCGAACAGGCTGCCCGACGAGCCGCTACCGAACGCGGCGCCCATGTCGGCGCCCTTGCCGTGCTGCAGCAGCACCAGCACGATGACCGTCAACGCCGACAGCACGTTGATGATCTGGATCAAACCCTTGAAGACTTCCATTTTGCTTTCAGCCCGCAGCCCGGCAGATTTCGCCAAATTCCCTGGCATCCAGCGACGCACCGCCGACCAGCACCCCATCGACCCCCGGAAGGGCCATGATGCTCGCCGCGTTCGCCGCCTTCACACTGCCACCGTAAAGCACCGCATAGGACGCTCCAAGGTGACGCTTAATGACCTCATGCATGGCCGCGATCTGATCGCCCGAAGCCGCGCGACCGGTTCCGATCGCCCATACCGGCTCGTAGGCGATGCAGAACCGATCCGGCCCCGCACCACGCGCCATCAGCGTGTGCAACCTGGCGAGCTGCGCCTCGATGCGAGACTCGGCACGCCCTGAATCGCGCTCGGCCAACGTCTCGCCGACGCAGACCACCGCATACAGACCCACCTCAAGCAAGCGCGCCAGCTTGGCGATCACCGCCTCGTCCGACTCCGCGAAATAGCGGCGCCGCTCCGAGTGCCCGACGATCGCCAGCGAACAGCCGACATCCTTGAGCATGCGAGCCGACACTTCGCCGGTATAGGCGCCGTCGCCGAACTCGCTGACATTCTGCGCGCCGACCCGGTACTGCGTACCGGCCAGCTTCGCCACCGCCCCGCCAAGATACAGATAAGGCACGGAGACCGAGACGTCGGCAGCGTGGCGCTCGGTCTTCAAGGCGTCGAGCACCTCGTCGATCACGGCGGTGGAACCGTTCATCTTCCAGTTGCCGACCACCTGTTTGCGCATGCCGTTTCGTCCATCTGCCACTTAGCAAAGGCCGCGCATTTTACGGTCTGTTTTGCGGTGCGTCAAACCGCCGGCCGAGGCCGTTCGGCGCGCCGGAATGTCGCCGAGTTGTAATGTTTCCGCAATATACGAACATTACTATCGCCGCCATCGCAGTACCGGTTCGACTTCCGCACCGTCCTCGCTCCACCTATCAGAGCATTGGTTCCAAATCCATAACGGAGAACTCAGCATGTACTCGTCTCTTGGCCGCAAACTGATCGCGACCGCCATCCTGGGCCTGGGTTTCGGCTACGCCCACGCAGCCGACATCACCGGCGCGGGCGCCAGCTTCCCCTACCCGCTCTACGCGAAGTGGGCCGAGGTGTACAAGCAGAAGACCGGTACCGGCCTGAACTACCAGTCGATCGGTTCGGGCGGCGGCATCAAGCAGATCCAGGCCAAGACGGTCGACTTCGGCGCCTCCGACGCGCCGATGAAGCCCGAAGACCTGGCCAAGAACGGCCTGCAGCAGTTCCCCACCGTGATGGGCGGCGTGGTGCCGGTCTATAACCTGCCCGGCGTCGCCGCCGGCCAGCTGAAGCTGACCCCGGCCGTGCTGGCCGACATCTACCTCGGCAAGATCAAGTCCTGGAACGATCCGGCGATCGCCGCGCTGAACAAGGGCGTGAACCTGCCGCAACTGGCCATCAACATCGTGCGCCGCGCCGACGGCTCGGGCACCTCGTTCATCTTCACCAACTACCTGTCCAAGGTCAGCCCCGAGTGGAAGACCAAGGTCGGCGAAGGCACGGCGGTGGCCTGGCCGGCCGGCATCGGCGGCAAGGGCAACGAAGGCGTGGCCGCCTACGTGCAGCGCCTGAAGGGCGCGATCGGCTACGTCGAGTACGCCTACGCCAAGAAGAACAACCTGTCCTACGTCGCCCTGCAAAACAAGGAGGGTGCCTTCGTGACGCCGAGCGAGGATGCCTTCAAGGCGGCCGCTTCCTACGCCGACTGGAAGAATGCTCCCGGCTTCTACGAAATCCTCACCAACGAGCCGGGCAAGGCTTCGTGGCCGATCGTCGGCGCGACCTTCATCCTGGTGCACAAGAAGCAGGACAAGCCGGCCAACGCGCAGGAAGTGCTGAAGTTCTTCGACTGGGCCTACAGCGCCGAAGGCGACAAGATGTCGCTGGACCTCGACTACATCCCGATGCCGGAAGAAGTCGTGGCCCAGATCAAGGCGTCGTGGAAGCAGATCACCGACAACGCCGGCGCGCCGATCGTGAAGTAAGCTGCGTACCCCGCGCCGCCCTGCGGCGCAGGTCCGCCTGCAACGGCAGGAATCGAGCAACACCGATTCCTGCCGATTCGTTCGTAACGAGCCGTGAGTGACCCCATGTCCGACCAAGCCCGCCCCTCGCGCTTTCATTTGGCCGACACCCTGTTCTTCAACCTGACGCGCGCCGCCGCCATCCTGGTCCTGCTGCTGCTCACCGCCATCATCATCTCGCTGGTGCACGGCAGCTGGGATTCGCTGACTCATTTCGGCTTCGGTTTCATCTTCTCGCCGTCGTGGGACCCGGTCGGCGAGAACTTCGGTGCCTGGCGCCCGATCCAGGGCACGTTGATCACTTCCTTCATCGCCCTGCTGATCGGCGTGCCGATCAGCTTCGGCATCGCGCTGTTCCTGACCGAGCTGTCGCCGATCTGGCTGCGCCGCCCGCTGGGCATCGCGATCGAACTGCTGGCCGGCATCCCGTCGATCATCTACGGCATCTGGGCCTGTTCGTGGTGGCCCGATCCTGATGGAAGGCAAGGAGCTGACCTGGCTCGGCATCACCATCCCGCCGATCCAGCCCTGGCTGACCGAGGCCACCGCCGGCATCCCGCTGATCAGCAGGCTGTTCGACGGCCCGCCCTTCGGCATCGGCATGTTCACCGCCGGCCTGATCCTGGCGATCATGGTGATCCCCTACATCGCCTCGGTGATGCGCGACGTGTTCGAGGTGGTGCCGGCCATGCTGAAGGAATCGGCCTACGGCCTCGGCGCCACGACCTGGGAAGTGGTCTGGAACGTGGTCCTGCCCTACACCAAGACCGGCGTGATCGGCGGCATCATGCTCGGCCTGGGCCGTGCGCTCGGCGAGACCATGGCGGTCACCTTCGTGATCGGCAATTCCTACGACGAGATCGCCTCGCTGTTCCACGCCGGCAACTCGATCGCCTCGATCCTCGCCAACGAGTTCGCCGAAGCGAGCGCCGAGCTGCACTACGGCGCGCTGATCGAAATGGGCCTGATCCTGTTCCTGATCACCTTCGTCGTGCTGTCTTGCTCCAAGCTGCTGCTGCTGCGCCTGCAACGCGGCGAAGGCAGCCACTCCTGATCCGGACGGAACCACGATGAACAACGCCATCTATACCCGCCGTCGCCTGATCAACGGCTTCAACCTGACGATGTCCACGCTGGCCATGCTGTTCGGCCTGTTCTGGCTCGGCTGGATCCTGTTCACGCTGTTCGCCAACGGCCTCTCGGCGCTCAGCGTGCACGTCTTCACCAGCGCCACCCCCGGCCCCGACAGCGTCGGCGGCGGCCTGGCCAACGCCATCTTCGGCAGCCTGCTGATGGGCCTGTTCGGCACGCTGATCGGCACGCCGATCGGCATCCTGGCCGGCATCTACCTGGCCGAGTACGGTCAGCGCGGCTGGCTGGCGCCGACCGTGCGCTTCATCAACGACATCCTGCTGTCCGCGCCGTCGATCGTGATCGGCCTGTTCGTCTGGATCGTCTATGTCCAGTATGTCGGCCACTTCTCCGGCTGGGCCGGCAGCTTCGCGCTTGCGCTCCTGGTGATCCCGGTCGTGCTGCGCACCACCGAGAACATGCTGAAGCTGGTGCCCAATGCGATGCGCGAGGCGGCCTACGCGCTCGGCACGCCGCGCTGGAAGGTGATCAGCTCGGTGACGCTGCGCTCGGCCAAGGCCGGCGTCATCACCGGCGTGCTGCTGGCGGTGTCGCGCATCTCGGGCGAGACCGCGCCGCTGCTGTTCACCGCGCTCAACAACCAGTTCTTCAGCGCCAACATGAACCAGCCGATGGCCAACCTGCCGGTGACCATCTTCAAGTTCGCCATGAGCCCGTACGAGAACTGGATCACGCTGGCCTGGGCCGGCGCCCTGCTGGTGACGCTGGCGGTGCTGACGCTCAACATCCTGGCCCGCGCCCTGGTCAGGAAAGAACATTCGTAATAAGACCACGCGATCGCGCTTCGACGACTCGCCAGAAAGTGACGACATGACCTCGACCAACGCCCAATCCAAGCTTGCCGTCCGTGGCCTGAATTTCTACTACGGCAATTTCCATGCGCTGAAGAACATCAACCTCGACATCCCGAGCGCAAGGTCACCGCCTTCATCGGTCCGTCGGGCTGCGGCAAGTCGACGCTGCTGCGCACCTTCAACCGCATGTACGACCTCTACCCCAAGCTGCGCGCCGAAGGTCAGATCCTGCTCAACGGCCAGAACGTGCTCGACCGCGGCACCGACCTCAACACGCTGCGCGCCAAGGTCGGCATGGTGTTTCAGAAACCGACGCCGTTCCCGATGTCGATCTACGACAACATCGCCTTTGGCGTGAAGCTGTACGAGAATCTGGGCCGCTCCGAGATGGACGACCGGATCGAGTGGGCGCTGTCCAAGGCCGCGCTGTGGAACGAGGTGAAGGACAAGCTGCGTCAATCCGGCCTCGGCCTGTCGGGCGGCCAGCAGCAGCGCCTGTGCATCGCCCGCGCGGTGGCGGTGAAGCCCGAAGTCGTGCTGCTGGACGAGCCGACCTCGGCGCTCGACCCGATCTCGACCGCCCATATCGAGGAGCTGGTACACGAGCTCAAGCAGGACTACACCATCGCCATCGTGACGCACAACATGCAGCAGGCGGCGCGCGTATCGGACTTCACCGCCTATATGTACCTGGGCGAGCTGGTCGAGGTCGGCGAGACCGACAAGATCTTCACCAAGCCGAGCCGGAAGGAAACCGAGGACTACATCACCGGCAAGTTCGGCTGAAATAGCCTGGCCCTGGGACGCTCGATGCGTCCATCGCAGGGCCCCAGGCAACAAAAAAGCGACGCCATGCGTCGCTTTTTTGTTTGGCCGCCCGGGCGAGTAGCGGATCAGGCCGCCACGGCCGCCTGCTTGGCCACCACCTCGGCCAGCCGCGTCGCCCAGCGCTCGGTCAGCGCGGCATCGTCGGCCTCGACCATCACCCGCAGCACCGGCTCGGTGCCCGACGGTCGCAGCAGTACGCGGCCACGGCCGGCCAGCTCGACCTCGGCCTCGACCAGCGCGGCCTGGATCGCCAGGTTGTCGTGGAAGTCGAAGCCCTTCTGCACCTTCACGTTCTTCAGCACCTGCGGGTAGATCATCAGGTCGGCGCAGAACTCGGCCAGCGAACGGCCCGACAGCCGGGTCGCCGCCAGCACCTGCAGCGCCGACACCAGCGCATCGCCGGTGCTGTGCTTGTCGAGGCAGAGCAGGTGACCGGAATTCTCGCCGCCGACCAGCCAATCGCGGCTCTTGAGCAGCTCGAGCACGTAGCGGTCGCCCACCTTGGAGCGCGCGAACGGGATGCCGAGCCGGCCCAGCGCATGCTCGAGGCCGAGATTGGACATCAGCGTGCCGACCGCGCCGCCCGACAAGGTGCCCTGCTGGTGGCGGAACTTGGCGATCACGTACAGCAGCTGGTCGCCGTCGTAGAGCTTGCCGTGGCGGTCGACCAGCATCAGCCGGTCGCCGTCGCCGTCGAGCGCGACGCCGAAGTCGGCATGCTCGGCCAACACGCGCTGCCGCATCGCCTCGGGCGCGGTGGCGCCGAGGCCATCGTTGATGTTCAGGCCGTTGGGCTGGTTGCCGATCGCGATCACGTCGGCGCCGAGCTCGTGGAACACGTGCGGCGCGACCTGGTAGCCGGCGCCGTGCGCGCAGTCGACCACGATCTTGAGGCCCCGCAGGTCCAGCTCGTTCGGGAAGGTGCTCTTGCAGAATTCGATGTAACGCCCGGCCGAGTCGGCCACCCGCCAGACCCGGCCGAGCTTGTCGGGCTCCACGCAGCTCATCGGCTGGTCGAGCTCGGCTTCGATCTCCAGCTCGACCGCGTCGTCGAGCTTGAGGCCGCCTTCGCCGAAGAACTTGATGCCGTTGTCTTCGAACGGGTTGTGCGAGGCAGAGATCACCACCCCGGCCGACAACCGCAGCGCGCGCGTCAGGTAGGCCACGCCCGGCGTGGGCAGCGGGCCGGTCAGGTGCACGTCGACGCCGGCGGCCGACAGGCCGGCCTGCAGCGCCGATTCGAGCATATAGCCCGAGATGCGGGTGTCCTTGCCGATCAGCACCGCCGCATGGGTGCCGTCGCCGCGCCGCGCCGCCAGTACCTTGCCGGCCGCGTAGCCGAGCCGCATGGCGAAATCCGGCGTGATCGGGTAGTCGCCGACCCGGCCGCGCACCCCATCGGTACCGAAATATTTTCTGCTCATATCTACCGCTCCCTTCGTAACGCCGTCTATGCGGCGATCGGGCGGACCGGCAGCCCGCCCATCACGTGGAATTCTATTGAAATTTAGTGAAATTTAGCCGTAAGGAAATTCACCATGCGCCGAATCGGCCTCGGTTGCAGCCGCCAGCGCATGCCATACCTTCTGCGCATCGACGGTATCACGCACCGCATGCACCCGCAGGATTGACGCGCCGGCCTGCGCCGCCAGCAGCGCAGCCGCCACACTCGCCGCGTCGCGCTCGGCCGCGCTGCGCGAAGCCGGCAGCAACCGGCCGAGCATGGACTTGCGCGATACGCCGACCAGCACCGGCGCACAGCGTGCAGCCAGCTCGGGCAGGCGGCGGAACAGCGCCAGATTGTGCTCGAAAGTCTTGCCGAAGCCGAAGCCGGGGTCGAGCACGATACGCGCGTCGGCGATGCCGGCCGCACGGGCCGACTCGCGGCGCTGCGCCAGATAGGCGCACACCGTCTCGAATACGTCGTCGTAGTGCGGCGCCGCCTGCATGGTCTGCGGCTCGCCCTGCTTGTGCATCAGGCAGACCGCCGCGCCGCTGGCCGCCACCGTCTCGAGCGCGCCGGGCGCCTCGAGCGCGGCGATGTCGTTGACCAGGTCGACGCCGAGCTCGAGCGCGGCGCGCATCACCTCGGTCTTGCAGGTGTCGATCGACAGCGGCACGTTCCAGCGCGCCAGCTCGCGCAACACCGGCAGCACCCGCGCAAGCTCCTCCTCGACCGTGACCCGCACCGCACCGGGCCGGGTCGATTCGCCGCCGACGTCAAGCAGATCGGCGCCGTCGTCGAGCATGCGGCGCGCATGCGCCAGCGCCGCCTCGAGCGAGGCGTGCCGGCCACCGTCGGAGAACGAATCGGGAGTCAGGTTAAGGATACCCATGACCAGGGGTCGGTCGAGGGTGAGCTGGAAACGGCCGGCCTGGAGCAAACGGGACATAGGGCGCAAACGGAAACGACAGCGGCGGAGCCGCTGTCGTCATGATCGATCGGACTAGAGTTCCTGCGCCGGCCGGGTGGTCGGCTCGGGCGCGGGACCGCTCGGGCTGTCGCCGCCGCTGCTGGAGGCGAGGCCGGCAGCCGGCTTGGGCGGCCGCGGCGGACGGCCGGACATGATGTCCTCGACCTGCTCGGCGTCGATGGTCTCCCATTCGAGCAACGCCGCGGTCATCGCCTCGACCTTGTCGCGGTTCTCTTCGAGCAGCTTCTGCGCCAGCGCGTACTGCTCGTCGATGATGCGGCGGATCTCGCTGTCGACCTTCTGCATGGTCGCCTCGGAGAGATTCTTGTGGGTGGTGACCGAGCGGCCGAGGAAGACCTCGCCGTCGTTCTCGCCGTACACCATCGGGCCCAGCGTCTCGGACATGCCGTAGCGCGTCACCATGTCGCGGGCGATCGAGGTGGCGCGCTCGAAGTCGTTCGAGGCGCCGGTCGAGATGCGGCCGACGAACAGATCCTCGGCGATGCGGCCGCCGAACAGGATCGACAGGCGCGACAGCATCTGGTCCTTGTACAGCGAGATCGCGTCGCGCTCGGGCAGTTGCCAGGTCACGCCGAGCGCGCGGCCGCGCGGCACGATGGTGACCTTGTGCACCGGGTCGGTGCCCGGCAGCAGCCGGGCGACCACGGCGTGGCCCGACTCGTGGTAGGCGGTGGCCTTCTTCTCGTCCTCGGTCATCACCATCGAGCGGCGTTCCGGGCCCATGAAGATCTTGTCCTTGGCCTTCTCGAAGTCGTCCATGTCCACCAGGCGCTTGTTGCTGCGCGCGGCGAACAGCGCGGCTTCGTTGACCAGGTTGGCGAGGTCCGCGCCCGACATGCCGGGCGTGCCGCGCGCCAGCACGGACGGGTCGACGTCGTTGGCGATCGGCACCTTGCGCATGTGCACGTTGAGGATCTGCTCGCGGCCGCGGATGTCCGGCAGCGGCACCACCACCTGGCGGTCGAAGCGGCCGGGGCGCAGCAGCGCCGGATCGAGCACGTCGGGACGGTTGGTGGCGGCGATCACGATCACGCCGGAATTGCCTTCGAAGCCGTCCATCTCGACCAGCATCTGGTTCAGCGTCTGCTCGCGCTCGTCGTTGCCGCCGCCGAGGCCGGCGCCGCGCTGGCGGCCGACCGCGTCGATCTCGTCGATGAAGATGATGCAGGGCGCGTTCTTCTTGGCGTTCTCGAACATGTCGCGCACGCGGGCGGCGCCGACGCCGACGAACATCTCGACGAAGTCGGAACCCGAGATCGAGAAGAATGGCACCTTGGCCTCGCCGGCGATGGCCTTGGCCAGCAGCGTCTTGCCGGTACCGGGCGAGCCGACCATCAGGACGCCGCGCGGGATGCGTCCGCCGAGCTTCTGGAACTTGCTCGGGTCGCGCAGGAAATCGACCACCTCGGTCACTTCTTCCTTGGCCTCGTCGCAGCCGGCGACGTCGGCGAAGGTGATCGAGTTGTTGTTCTCGTCGAGCATGCGGGCGCGGCTCTTGCCGAAGCTGAACGCGCCGCCCTTGCCGCCGCCCTGCATCTGGCGCATGAAGAAGATCCACACGCCGATCAGCAGCAGCATCGGGAACCAGTTGAGGAACAGGCTCATCAGCAGCGACTGCTCTTCGAGCGGCTGGGCCGAGAAGTCGACGTTGTGCTTGATCAGGGTGTCGGTCAGACGCTGATCGGGCACGCCGATGGTGGTGAAGGTCGAGTTGTCGCTCTTGCGGCCGCGGATGGTCACGAAGGGAAAGGCGCGGCTGTTCTCGATGACCAGCTCCTTGACGCGGCCCTCCTGCACGTCCTGCATGAAGGACGAGTAGCTGACCTGGCTCTTCTGTTCCTGCCGCTTGGAGAACTGGTTGAACACGGTCATCAACACCAGACCGATGATCACCCAGATGGCGATGTTCTTGCCCAGATTATTCACGGGACACTCCTCTTGCCGGCGAAGGAATCGGCCGCGCCGGCGACGGCCTGAAAGTACGGAGCGATTTTATCGGCTGAATGCTGGTCAGTCAGGGCTTTTTTCCCTTGCCCAGCAGGTAGATCTCAGACGAACGGTCGCGCGAGGCGGCCGGCTTGCGGGTGGTGACGGTCTGGAACATCTCGCGCATCTGCTGCAGATACTCGGTATATCCCGAACCCTGGAAGGTCTTGACCAGAAAATGCCCGCCTGGTTTCAACCAGTCGCGACAGAATTCCAGCGCGAGCTCGCACAGGAGAAAGCTGCGCGCCTGATCGGTGACCGCCATGCCACTCATATTGGGGGCCATGTCGCAGATCGCAAGGTCCACCAGACGACCGCCGAGCAATTCGGTGAATTGCGCCAGCACCGCATCCTCGCGGAAATCGCCCTGGATGAATTCGACGCCATGGATCGGATCCATCTCGAGGATGTCGAGCGCGAACACCCGGCCGCTGTCGCCTACCTTGCGCCGCGCCACCTGCGACCAGCTGCCCGGCGCCGCGCCGAGGTCGGCGACCCACAGGCCGGGCTTGAGCAGCTTGTCCTTTTCGTCGATTTCGAGCAGCTTGTAGGCCGCGCGGGCACGGTAGCCGTCCTTCTGCGCCTGCTGCACATAGGAATCGTTGACGTGCTCCTGCAGCCACGCCTTGCTGGTTTTGCTTCTTGCCATTGGTTCGACTACATCCGATAAGTCGTTATGCCGTGTGCGGTTTCGGCTAAAATCAGCCGTTTTTTCGCGGAGTTACCCAGATGGAACTGACCCGAGACCAGCGCCTCTACCTGCGCGCCCAGGCCCACGGCCTCGATCCGGTGGTGATGATCGGCAACAATGGTCTCACCGATGCGGTCATCCGCGAAATCGCGGTGAACCTCGACGCCCACGAACTGATCAAGGTGCGCGTGCTCGGCGACGACCGCGCCCAGCGCGAAGCCTGGTATGCCGAGATCTGCGAAGCGCTCGGCTGCGCCGCGGTGCAGCACATCGGCAAGCTGCTGGTGCTCTACCGCCCGATCACGGACGGCAAGTCCAGGCTCGAGTTGCCTGGCGAGGGCCGCAAGACCCCGGCCAAGCCGGCCGACAAGACGGCCAAGCCCGCCGCCAAGGTCGATACCGGCCGCGCCGGCGGCGGCAAGCAGAACGCCAAGGCGAAAGCCAAGGCCAAGGCGCCGCGCAGTTGATCCCGGCCGGCATTCGCCGGCAGCGCCCGCAAAACGAACAGGCCGGCATTTGCCGGCCTGTCTGTTTATTGCCTGGTCGCAGGCTCAATTCTCGGTGAAATTGATTTCGGTATCCACCGAAAAACCGGCCGCCGCCGGCTGGAAGCGCCACTTCGACAACGCGCTGACCACGGCGCGATCGAACACGCGGCGCGGCTTCGATTCGAGGATGTCGACCTTCACCACCTGCCCGGCCTCGTTCACGCTGATGCGTGCCTTGACCAGGCCCGACTCGACGCCGTCGCGCATCGCCTCGCGCGGGAACTCCGGCGCTTCGCGGTAGATCGGCTTCTTGTTCGGCGCCGCCGGCACTTCGGGCTTGGCCAGCATCGGCTGGGCGCTGGCGAGCTGGACCGGCGCCGCGGTCGGCGTCGGCTTGGTGGCGGCCGGATCGACCGCCAGCGTGGCCGGCGCGGTGGTCTGGGTGACCGGGGCCGGCACCGCGGCGGCCGCGACCACCGGCTTGGCCGGCTCGGGCTTGGCCTGCTTGGCGTCGGCGACCGCGGCCTCGGGCTTGGTCTCGGGCTTGGCGGTCGGCTTCTCCTCGACCGGCTTGGGCGCAGGCGCTTCCTTCTTGCCGGGCGAGAACCAGCGCGCCGGATTGGGCATCACGCCGAAGATGCGGCCTTCGCTCTCGGTCGTGTCGAGCGAGGCCTGCTGCATCTCGCCGCCGACCGGCTGCTGGGGATGGCTGGCGGCCGGATCGGGCGACTGGCGGGCGAAGGCGACCAGGCCGCCGACCAGCACGCAGGCGCTGGCGCCGGCCAGCCACCACGGCACCTTCTTCTTGCTGCCGAAGGTCTTGCCGACCTCGATCGGCTTGGCCTTGGCCGCGCCGCCGACCACGCTGACCAGGCCCAGCGCTTCGAGCCGCTCGACGTCGCGCGCGACCTTGGTCGCATCGACGGTCTGGCCCGAGCCGAGGCGCTCGACCAGTTCGCTGAGCATACTGTTGCCGTCGCACCATTGCAGCAGCTTGCGTTGGTTGATGCTGAGGCCGTTGGCGGGCGAGGCAAGCTCGCCGTCCCCGGCCGCCGTTCTGGCGTAGACCGCCAGCAGATTCATCTCGGACATGTCTTCTTTTCTCCCCTGGGCAACCCGCCGGGGGTAGGCGGGCGCAGGGAGGGAGATTAACGTCGGAGGGCGGCCGATGGTATAGAAAACCCTAATATTCAACCGCCTCGTCGTGACGATGAGACAGACGGTCGCGCCGATCGGGCTGGACGGTCCGCCGCGCGTCCGGATCGCTGCGGTTCGTGCGTGTGCGCAACACCATTCCCTGGCACGAAAGCCGCACGAATTGCAGCGAAACCGGAGCAAGCGATTGATTTATATAGTCCGGCGGCGCCCGCCCCCTCCGGGCGGCACGCTGCGAGCCGAGACGCCGGGCGCCTGGGGCGCACCCGGGGCGACGGCTACTTGACCGGCCCGCGCACCACGTAGATCAGGCCGAACACGCTCTGGATCAGGTAGATCAGGCTGGAGATCGCCTGCCAGCTCTGGAAGCCGCCGCCGAACACGCCCTCGGCGGCCGTGTGCATCTGCGGCTTGACGTCGTCGATCACCGGAAAGATGGCGAAATGGTTGATCAGCGTGAGCACCAGCATGGCCAGGATCAGCCACAGCTCGAGCGTCTGGAAGGCGCGCAGGCCTTCTTCCCACAGGATGTGGAACAGGATGTAGAGGCCGGCGACGATGCCGACCCAGGCCAGCGCGCGCGTCAGGTGGGCGACCAGCCGGCCGGCGCTGGCGTTGTCGACCTGGTGGAACAGGATGGGCGCCACCAGCACGCCGACCACCCACAGGCCGCCAATCCAGAAGACGGAGAGGAAGGAGCGCAACGCGTTCGGAAAGGTCTGCATGGCCGGCGGCGTCCCTGGCTCAGATGTACTTGACGTCGAGCACTTCGTATTCGCGGATGCCGCCCGGCGCCACCACCTCGGCCACGTCGCCGGCCGACTTGCCGATCAGCGCGCGCGCGATCGGGCTCGATACCGAGATCTTGCCCTGCTTGATGTCGGCCTCGTCGTCGCCGACGATCTGGTAGGTGACCTTGTCGCCGGACTCGAGGTCCTCGAGGTCGACCGTGGTACCGAACACGATGCGGCCCTCGGCGTCGATCTCGGCCGGGTTGATCACCACGGCGTTGGACAGCTTGCCCTCGAGGTCGGCGATGCGGCCCTCGATGAAGCCCTGGCGTTCCTTGGCGGCGTCGTATTCGGCGTTCTCCGACAGATCGCCGTGCGAGCGCGCTTCGGCGATGGCGGCGATCACCTGCGGGCGCTCGACGCTCTTGAGGCGTTGCAGTTCGGACTTCAGCATTTCCGCGCCGATGGCGGTAAGCGGCACTTTGACCATTCTGACTATCTCCATACCGGCCGCCTTTCGGGCCGGGCTAAAAACAAACCCGATGGCGCAAGACCATCGGGACAAAAACATGGGCCGCCACGCGAGGCGCGGCGGCCGACTCATGACGATCCTAGATCAGGCGGTCGCCAGGCGCTGGTGCAGGCCCTGCACCGAATAGACCGTCCATTCCTTCATGTGCTTGATGCCGTAGGCGGCGGCCCGGCCACCGGCGACGGTGGTGTAGATGGGCACGCGACCCTTGAGGGCTTCGTAGCGGATCGAGTAGGAATCCTGAATCGAGGCGCGGCGCTCGTCAACCGTGTTCACGATCAGGGCGATCTCGCCGTTCTTGATCATGTCGACGATGTGCGGACGGCCTTCCTTGACCTTGTTGACCTCGCTGACCGGGATGCCGGCCGCGTGCAGCACGGCCGCGGTGCCGCGCGTCGCCACCAGCTCGAGGCCGGCGTCGACCAGCATGCGGCCGATCTCGGCCAGCTGCCCCTTGTCGGCATCGCGCACCGAGATGAACACCTTGCCCGAGGTCGGCAGCCGTTCGCCGGCGCCGAGCTGCGACTTGACGTAGGCCTCGGCGAAGGTATCGCCCACGCCCATCACTTCGCCGGTCGACTTCATCTCGGGGCCGAGGATGCTGTCCACGCCGGGGAACTTGATGAAGGGGAACACCGCTTCCTTCACCGAGTAGTAGGGCGGGATCACCTCGCCGTGCACGCCCTGCTGCTCGAGCGTCTGGCCGACCATGCAGCGCGCGGCGATCTTGGCCAGCGGGCGGCTGGTGGCCTTGGACACGTAGGGCACCGTGCGCGAGGCGCGCGGGTTCACTTCGAGCACGTAGACCGTCTCGCCCTGGATGGCGAACTGAACGTTCATCAGGCCAACCACCTTGAGCGCGCGGGCCATCGCCACCGTCTGGCGGCGCAGCTCGTCCTGCAGCGCCTGCGACAGGCTGTAGGGCGGCAGCGAACAGGCCGAATCGCCCGAGTGCACGCCGGCCTGCTCGATGTGCTCCATGATGCCGCCGATCACCACCGCCTCGCCGTCGCTGATCGCGTCGACGTCGACCTCGATCGCGTCGTTGAGGAAGCGGTCGAGCAGCACCGGGCTGTCGTTCGAGACCTTGACCGCCTCGCGCATGTAGCGCGTCAGGTCTTCCTCGCTGTGCACGATCTGCATCGCGCGGCCGCCCAGCACGTAGGACGGGCGCACCACCAGCGGGTAGCCGATCTCGGCGGCCAGCACCAGCGCGTCCTTCTCGTTGCGCGCGGTGGCGTTGGGCGGCTGCTTGAGGCCGAGGTCGTGCAAGAGCTTCTGGAAGCGCTCGCGGTCCTCGGCGGCGTCGATCATGTCGGGGCTGGTGCCGACGATGGGCACGCCGTTGGCCTCGAGCGCGCGGGCCAACTTCAGCGGCGTCTGGCCGCCGTACTGCACGATCACGCCGGCCGGCTTCTCGACGTGGACGATCTCGAGCACGTCCTCGAGCGTCAGCGGCTCGAAGTAGAGGCGGTCGGAAGTGTCGTAGTCGGTCGAGACGGTCTCCGGGTTGCAGTTGACCATGATGGTCTCGTAGCCGTCGTCGCGCAGCGCCAGCGCGGCGTGCACGCAGCAGTAGTCGAACTCGATGCCCTGGCCGATGCGGTTGGGGCCGCCGCCGAGCACCATGATCTTCTTCGCATTGGTCGGCTGGGCCTCGCACTCTTCCTCGTAGGTCGAGTACATGTAGGCGGTGTTGGTGGCGAACTCGGCCGCGCAGGTGTCGACGCGCTTGTAGACCGGGCGGATGCCGAAACCGTGGCGGCGGCTGCGCACCGCGGCCGCCTCGCTGCCGACCAGGATGCCGATGCGGCGGTCGGAGAAGCCCTTGCGCTTGAGCCGGCGCAGTTCGGCCGCGTCGAGCGTGTCGAGCGTGCGGCCGCGCAGCGCCTGCTCGTCGCGGATGATGTCCTCGATCTGGGCCAGGAACCACGGATCGATCTTGGTGTGGCTGAACACCTCGTCCAGCGACATGCCGACGCGGAAGGCATCGGCGACGTAGAGGATGCGTTCGGGGCCGGGCGCGCCGAGCTCGGCGGCCAGCTTGTCGGCGTCGGTGGTGCGCTCGTCGAAGCCGGCGAGGCCGGTCTCGAGGCCGCGCAGCGCCTTCTGCATCGATTCCTGCAGGCTGCGGCCGATCGCCATCACTTCGCCGACCGACTTCATCTGGGTGGTCAGGCGGTCGTTGGCCTGCGGGAATTTCTCGAAGGCGAAGCGCGGGATCTTGGTGACCACGTAGTCGATCGACGGTTCGAACGAGGCCGGGGTCAGGCCGCCGGTGATGTCGTTCTTCAGTTCGTCGAGCGTGTAGCCGACCGCCAGCTTGGCCGCCACCTTGGCGATCGGGAAGCCGGTGGCCTTGGACGCCAGCGCGGAGGAGCGGCTGACGCGCGGGTTCATCTCGATCACGATCAGCCGGCCGTCCTTCGGATTGACCGAGAACTGCACGTTGGAGCCGCCGGTGTCGACGCCGATCTCGCGCAGCACCGCCAGGCTGGCGTTGCGCATGATCTGGTATTCCTTGTCGGTCAGCGTCTGCGCCGGCGCGACGGTGATCGAGTCGCCGGTGTGCACGCCCATCGGGTCGAAGTTCTCGATCGAGCAGACGATGATGCAGTTGTCGTTGCGGTCGCGCACGACTTCCATCTCGTACTCTTTCCAGCCGAGCAGCGATTCTTCGATCAGCAGCTCGTGGGTCGGCGAGAGGTCGAGGCCGCGCGTGCAGATCTCGATGAATTCCTCGATGTTGTAGGCGATGCCGCCGCCGGTGCCGCCCATGGTGAAGCTCGGGCGGATGATGGCCGGGAAGCCGACCTTGGCCTGCACCGCCAGCGCCTCGTCGAGCGTGTGGGCGATGCCCGAGCGCGCCGAGCCGAGGCCGATCTTGTCCATCGCCAGCTTGAACTTCTGGCGGTCCTCGGCCTTGTCGATCGCTTCCGGGGTCGCGCCGATCAGCTCGACGCCGAACTTCTCGAGCACGCCGTGGCGCCACAGGTCGAGCGCGCAGTTGAGCGCGGTCTGGCCGCCCATGGTGGGCAGCACCACGTCGGGGCGTTCCTTCTCGATGATCTTGGCGACCACTTCCCAGGTGATGGGCTCGATGTAGGTCACGTCGGCCATGTTCGGGTCGGTCATGATCGTGGCCGGGTTCGAATTGACCAGGATGACCGTGTAACCCTCCTCGCGCAGCGCCTTGCAGGCCTGCGCGCCGGAGTAGTCGAATTCGCAGGCCTGGCCGATGACGATGGGGCCGGCGCCGATGATGAGGATGCTCTGGATGTCTGTACGTTTGGGCATTGCGTGTATCCCGTGAAAGGCGAAACGTGAAAAGTGAAAGGTGGGCGGTTAGCGCGGCCTTGCCGCGCACGTTTCACAGGCGCTGCGCGCCATCACATTTCACGTTTCGCCTGTTCCATCGAGGCGATGAATCGGTCGAACAAGTACGCCACGTCGTGCGGCCCCGGACTCGCTTCCGGGTGGCCCTGGAAGCTGAAGGCCGGCCGGTCGGTCAGCGCGATGCCCTGCACCGTGCCGTCGAACAGCGAGCGGTGGGTGACGCGGACGTTGGCCGGCAGGCTGGTCTCGTCGGCCTGGAAGCCGTGGTTCTGGCTGGTGATCAGCACGCGGCGGTCGTCCAGGTCCTGCACCGGGTGGTTGGCGCCGTGGTGGCCGAACTTCATCTTGCTGGTCTTGCCGCCGGCGGCCAGCGCCAGCAGCTGGTGACCCAGGCAGATGCCGAACACCGGCAGCTTGCGGTCGAGGAAGGCGCGGATCGCGGCGATCGCGTAGTCGCACGGCTCCGGATCGCCGGGGCCGTTGCTGAGGAAGACGCCGTCGGGGTTCAGTGCGAACACCTCTTCGGCCGGCGTCTGCGCCGGCACCACGGTCAGCTTGCAGCCGCGCTCGGCCAGCATGCGCAGGATGTTGTGCTTGACGCCGTAGTCGTAGGCGACGACATGGAACTTCGCTTCGGTCTGGGTCGCGTAGCCCAGGCCCAGCCGCCACTCGCGGGTGGTCCAGACGTAGGGTTGCTTGCAGCTGACGACGCGGGCCAGATCCTGGCCGGCCATCGAACCGAAGCCGCGCGCCAGTTCGACCGCGCGGTCGGCGTCGATCGGGCCGCTGCCGTCGGCCGCCACGATGCAGCCGGGCTGGGCGCCCTTCTCGCGCAGGATGCGGGTCAGCTTGCGGGTGTCGATGTCGGCGATCGCCACCGTGCCGGTGCGGGCCAGATAGGCGTCCAGCGTCTCTTCCAGGCGGAAGTTCGACGCGCGCAGCGGCAGGTCGCGCACGATCAGGCCGGCGGCGTAGACCGCGTTCGACTCGGCGTCCTCGCGGTTCACGCCGACGTTGCCGATGTGCGGATAGGTCAGCGTCACCAGCTGGCGGCTGTAGGACGGGTCGGTGAGGATTTCCTGATAACCGGTCAGCGCGGTGTTGAACACCACTTCGCCGACGGTCTGGCCTGCTGCGCCGATGCTGCTGCCGTGGAACAGCGTGCCGTCGGCGAGTGCGAGCAGGGCTGGGGAACGTTGTTGGGACACCTGCGGCTCCTGGAATGCGTTGGGGTCGAGGGAAGTCGGGAGGATGAAACCCCTACCCTAGACGTAAGAAAACGGGATAGGCGCGCCTATCCCGTTCCCTCGGTAATGCTGTGATTTTCGGGCCGAATTTTAGCCGAAAGCGCCTTGCCCGGCAATCCGCGGGCATCCCTGACAGCGCATGAATCGCATCGAAGCCGACCGCCGTCTCGACATCGGCGCCAACCTTCCAGCGGCGGCAAAGCAGTTCGACGCGCCGGCGAGCGAAGCGAGGTTCCCCGCGGCGGGGCGGCGGGGTGGGAATGAAATCAAGGGGAGCCGTTATCCCAGCCCGAACGCATGGCAAGCGTCCGGGTTTCCCGGACGCCCGCTCTGATCGTCAGGCCACCGCTCAGGATCGAAGCCCGAATAGGCGCTACAGCAAAGCCTCGATCTTGGCCGCCAGTTCCTCGGGCTTGGTGGTCGGCGCGAAGCGGTCGATCACGCGGCCCTGGCGGTCGACCAGGAACTTGGTGAAATTCCACTTGATCGCCTCGGTGCCGAGCACGCCGCGCGCTTCCTTCTTCAGATACTGGTAGAGCGGGTGGGCGCCGTCGCCGTTCACCTCGATCTTCTCGAACATCGGGAAGTCGACGCCGTAGTTCTTCTGGCAGAAGGCGCCGATCTGCTCGCTGTCGCCCGGTTCCTGGCCGCCGAACTGGTTGCACGGGAAGCCCAGCACTTCGAAGCCGCGCTCCTTGTATTGCTCGTGCAGCGCCTGCAGGCCGGTGAACTGCGGGGTGAAACCGCATTCGCTGGCGGTGTTGACGATCAGCAGCACCTTGCCCTGCCACTGGGACAGGTCGGCGGGCGCGCCGTCGAGGCGCTTGGCGGAAAAATCGTAGAGCGGGGCGGACGACATGAGCGGTTCTCCGGTCTGGGGGCGATGCCGGCATGATAGCGCCTGGGCCGGAGCGGCGCGCCGCCGGATCGCCGATAATGGCGCCATGCCCTATGCCTCCGGCCTCGCCCAATCCACCCGCCCTTCCCCGCAGCTGGCCGCCCAGGCCGTCGAACAAGCGCTGCAGCGGCTCGAACGGCCGCGCGCCGACGCGGTGCTGCTGTTCCTCTCCGCCGATTTCGCCCAGGATCCGCGCCCGGCGCTGGTCGCCGCCGCCCGCGCCGGCCAGACGCTGGCGGTGACCGGCTGCACCGCGCTCGGCGTACTGACCGAAGACGACTGGGTGCTCGACGCGCCGGCCGCCTGCGCGTTGGCGATCGCCGACATGAACGCGGCCGGCGACGAGCCGCCGGCGCCGCGGCTGACGCTGGCCGCGCCCAACACGCTCGATCTCGGCTGGCTCGAGCAGGGGCCGCAGCGCTTCGGCGGCGTGGCCGGCGATGCGACCGGGCTCGGCCCCTACAAGGTCTGGCGGCACGGCCAACTGGCCGGCGACGGCCGCTGCGAGCTGGCGCTGCCGGGTGCGCAAGTCCATGTCTCGCTCGGCCTGAGCCAGGTCGGCCGGCCGTTCCAGGTCACCGAAACGGATGGCTTCGACCTGCGCACGCTCGACGGCCGCATGGCCAGCGCCACGCTGCGCCGCAGTCTCGATCCGCTGCCGCCGCTGCACGAACTGGCGCTGGCCGTGCTCGACGACGACGGTCGGCCGAGCGGCTGCTGGCCGCTGGTTTCGCTCAATCCGGACGGCAGCGTGACAGTGGCGGCACGCCTGACGCCGGGCATGCGGGTGGCCTGGATGGGCCGCTCGGCCGCCGCCGCGCTGGACGAATTGCGCGCCATCGCGCGCCAGCCGACGCCGGCCGCCGCGCTGATGTTCTCCTGCGGCAGCCGAGGCCCGGCGCTGCACGGCGGGCTCGACGCCGAATGGCAGGCACTGGTCGGCGCCTGGCCCGCCACGCCGCTGGCCGGCTTCTACGGCAACGCCCAGATCGCCACGCTGGGCGCCTCCACCCGGCTGCTGCACCAGAGCGTGGTGGTGGCTGCGCTCCGGTAAAATGGCGGCGATTCCTTCCCGACCGCACCGCCATGTTCAATCCTTCGCGCGACCAGGCGCGCCGCTTCCTGTTCGATACCTGGGCCAAGCAGAAGCAGGCCGCCCCGCTGACCGATCTCGAGAAGATCGCGCTGGCCGTGCTGGCGCGCCATCCCGAATACCACCCGATCGTCGACGCGCCCGAGCGCTACCTCGAGCGCGACTACCTGCCCGAATTCGGCGAGACCAATCCCTTCCTGCACATGAACATGCACCTCGCCATCGAGGAGCAGCTGTCGATCGACCAGCCGCACGGCGTGCGCGCGCTGTACCAGGCGCTGTGCGCGCATACCGGCGACGAGCACGCCGCCCAGCACGAGATGATGGATTGCCTGGCCGAGATGATCTGGCAGGCGCAGCGCAGCGGCCGCGGGCCGGACGGCGATCTCTACCTGGCCTGCATGAAGAAGAAGGCCGGCCTGCCCGAGGGTTGACCGGCCTTCTGCCGCTGTCTGCGCATCGTTGTAGAAGCGGCTTCAGCCGCGAATCGGTCGGAGTTTCACCAGCCGCCATTCGCGGCTGAAGCCGCTCCTACAAAACCCAAACCGAATCCGGACCCGATCCGATCGGCCCGATTCCGGATCTATGGATTGTCCTCGTCCGGATTGCGGATCGGCCGCCCCTTGGCATCCACCGGCAACTGGTTGCGCAATTCCTTGAGCCGCGCCTCGATCGCCGACATCTGATAGAAGTCGCCGCCGCTGCGCCGGGCGATCTGCAGCTGCTGGATCGCCGCGGTCGGTTCGTCGATCAGCGCGTAGTACTCGGCCATCGCTCGGTGCGAAGACAAGCTCTTGCCCTGCCGCTCGTAGCCCTGGGCCAGCCGCTTGTGCAGGCCGGGATCGCCGCCGCGCTCGGCCAGCGCCAGCTCGGTCAGCGCCACCGCTTCGGCCGCCTTGTTCTCGCGCAGCGCGACGTCGATCTCGCCGTAGATCAGCGCGCGTGCGCTCGGCGCACGGTTGCGGCCCTCGGCGAACAGCGTGCGCGCCTCGGCGTAGCGGCCCTGGTCGAGCCGGATGCCGCCGGCCAGCGCGTCGAACATCGCATGGCCCTGCGGCCAGGCCTTGCGCGCCGCCTCCAGCTTGCTCCAGGCCTCGTCGAGCCGGCCGGCCCGCCACAGCGCGCAGGCATAGCCGTACTGCTGCGCCGCCGCGCTGGCGAACTTGCCCTGGCCGGTGGTGCCGGCGTAGTACTCGAGCGCGCCGCGGCTGCCCAGCTGCTGGCCGCGCACCTTCTCGCGCACCAGGAGGTAGTCGATGCTGTCGGTCCACTGCTTGTAGGGCAGCTGGGCGGCGCGCGACTGGCTGTCGCTGATGCGCTCGACGTTGACCGGGTGGGTGCGCAGGAAGGCGAAGGCGCCGTTGTCGACGTTGCGGTAGTGCTTCTGCATGCGCTCGAAGAAGCTCGGCATGGCGCGCGGATCGTAGCCGGCCGCCTGCAGCGTGGTCATGCCGACGCGGTCCGCCTCGCGCTCGAAATCGCGCGAGAAATCGAGCTGGCGCTGCATGCTGTAGCCCTGGCCGGCCGCCATCGCGGCCATCGGCGCATCGCTGTTGCGGGTCTGCGAGGCGGCCAGGATGGCCAGCGCCAGCGTGCCGAGCGTCATCAGGCCCGAGCCCTTGTTCGATTCGACCATGCGCGCGTAGTGATGCTGGGTGACGTGGGCGATCTCGTGCGCCATCACCGCGGCCAGCTCGGATTCGTGCTGGGTCAGCACCACCAGGCCGGTATTGATGGCGACCACCCCGCCGGGCACGGCGAAGGCGTTGATCTCCTTGGCCTGGATCGGGAAGAAGCGGAAGGACACGCGGTTGTCGTTGCTCGCTTCGACCAGCCGGTAGCCGAGTCGCTCGAGGTAGTCGGTCACCTCGACGTCGTCGAGCACCTCGCCCGAACGGCGCAGCTCGCGCGCGACGGTGTCGGCGATCTGTCTTTCCTCGTGCGCCGGCAGGTTGGCCAGCGCGGAATCGCCGAGGTCGGGCAGGTCGCTGGCGGATTCCGCGCAGACCAGCGCGGCACAGAGGGGCAGGAGACGGAAAAGGCGCAATTTCATGCCGGCTATGATAGGGAGCCGGCAGCATCGGTTCCATCCCGGCGCGATGCGCGGCACGCGACGCGCCGGCTTCCGCGTTTCGACATGACTTGCGCCGCGGCGCCACCGCGGCATCGGCCGTCGCGGCACCGACTTTGACCGGGCCGGAGCGGGGACGGATAATCGCGTGTTTCGCCTCGCCCGGAGCGTTCCATGCGCGCCCTTTCCCGCCTGATCGCGGTCCTTGCGCTGTCGGCCGGCCTGCCGGCCCTGGCCGCCGCGCTGCCCGACTGCCGCACCGTCGCAGCCGGATTCGGCCGCGACATCGACGCCGCCGAGCTGGCCGAGGCGCTGTCGGCGCTGAACCGCGACGGCCGCCTGCCGCCGCGCTACCTGACCAAGCGCGAAGCGCGCGAGGCCGGCTGGCAGCCCGGCCGGCCGCTGTGGCAGGTGCCCGGCCTGCACGGCCGCAGCATCGGCGGCGACCGCTTCGGCAATCGCGAAGGCCGGCTGCCGCGCGGCGACTGGCGCGAGGCCGATCTGGACTACCGCGGCGGCCGCCGCGGCGCCGACCGGCTGGTGTTCGAACCGCGCCGCGACGGCCGCCGCTTCGTCACCGTCGATCACTACGAAAGCTTCAAGGAGGCCCCCGCATGCCGATGACCCGCATCGAATTCGTCAACGTCGCCAGCGTCGAGGACTTCTACCAGCAGCTCGAAGGCCAGCTCGAGCTCGATTACGCGCTCGGCCACAATCTCGACGCGGTCTACGACGTGCTGTCGACCGAGGTGGCCGGCCCGCTCGAACTGGTCTGGCACGACGCCGGCTTCTCGCGCGTGGCGCTCGGCGAATGGTTCGTCCGCATCGCCGACGTGCTCAACAGCGTGTCGAGCGAGCGTAGCGATGTGAATGTCAGCTTCGGGTAGGGCGGAGCCTAAATGAACTGCCGTGGTTCAGGTCTTGGCTCGACCCGCAGAGCAGGCACCCGGCAAAGCCGGGCGCTGATCGACCGTGAGCACCCAACCATCGGCTCCCCTGATCCACTCCCTACGCCCCCGCCCTCGCCGCCACCGGGGCCCCGCGAAGTCGAAGACTTCGTGGGGTGGTCCAGAGGGAGCCTCGCTGCGCTCGTACAGGGTTTTTCACCCATCCGGTCATTTCGGTACCCGCTACCTGAGCGTTGCGAAGGAAACTTACGAACGATGAACAATTTGAAAGCGCCGGAGCACGGCGCTGAAACGCCGAGGAGTCCCTGATGCATACCGTCCAGCTCAAACCCGGCCGCGAGAAATCGGCGCTGCATCGCCATCCGTGGCTGTTCTCGGGCGGCATCGCCCAGGTCGACGGCGAGCCCGAGGCCGGCGCGACCGTGCGGGTGGTCGCGCACGACGGCCGCTTCCTGGGCTGGGCCGCCTACAGCCCGGCCTCGCAGATCCGCATCCGCTTCTGGGGCTTCGACGAGGGCGAGGCGATCGACCGCGCCTTCTTCCGCCGCCGCCTGCAGCGCGCGCTGGCCTCGCGCAGCCAGCTGGCCCTCGCCGGCAATGCGGCGCGCATCGTGCACGCCGAGTCCGACGGCCTGCCCGGCCTGGTGGTCGACCGCTACGGCGACGTGGTCGTGGCGCAGTTCCTGTCGGCCGGCCCCGAGGCCTGGCGCGAGGTGATCGTCGACGAACTGATGGACCTGACCGGCGCCGCCGCGGTGTTCGAGCGCTCCGACGCCGACGTGCGCGAGCTCGAAGGCCTGGCGCCGCGCGCCGGCCTGATCGCCGGCAAGCTGCCCGAGGAAGTCGACATCGAGGAATACGGCATCCGCTACCGGGTCGACATCGAGGCCGGCCAGAAGACCGGCTTCTACCTCGACCAGCGCGCCAACCGCCGCCGCATCGGCGAGCTGGCCACCGGCGCTGACGTGCTCAACTGCTTCTGCTACACCGGCGGCTTCTCGCTGGCCGCGCTGCGCGGCGGCGCCCGCTCGGTGGTGTCGGTCGACAGCTCGGCCGAGGCGCTGGCCGCCGCGCGCGTCAACGCCGCGCTGAACGAAGTCGACGGCGAACGCGCCGAATGGGTCGAGGCCGACGTGTTCCAGTACCTGCGCAAGCTGCGCGACATGGGCCGCCAGTTCGACCTGATCGTGCTCGATCCGCCCAAGTTCGCGCCGACCGCCCAGCACGTCGAGCGCGCCGCGCGCGCCTACAAGGACATCAACCTGTGGGCGCTGCGCCTGCTCAAGCCGGGCGGCCTGCTGGCCACCTTCACCTGCTCGGGCGGCATGAGCGCCGACCTGTTCCAGAAGATCCTGGCCGGCAGCGCCTGGGACGCCCATGCCGAGGCGCAGATCGTCGAGCGCTTCAGCGCCGACGTCGACCACCCGGTCTCGCTCAACTTCCCCGAAGGCGACTACCTCAAGGGCCTGCTGCTGCGCAAGGTGGCCTGATCGCCATGCTCGTCCTCGGCCTCGAATCCTCCTGCGACGAAACCGGCGTCGCGCTGTACGACACCGACGCCGGCCTGCTCGCCCATCGCATCCACACCCAGATGGCGATGCATGCCGAGTACGGCGGCGTGGTGCCCGAGCTGGCCTCGCGCGACCATATCCGCCGGGTGCTGCCGCTGACCTCGGCCTGCCTGGCCGACGCCGGCCGCACGCTGCAGGATCTCGACGCGATCGCCTTCACCGAGGGCCCGGGCCTGGCCGGCGCGCTGCTGACCGCCGCTGCGGTGGCCAACGGCCTCGGCGTGGCGCTCGGCAAGCCGGTGATCGGCGTGCACCACCTCGAGGGCCACCTGCTGTCGCCGCTGCTGGCCAAGCCGGCCCCTGCCTTTCCCTTCGTCGCCCTGCTGGTGTCGGGCGGCCACACCCAACTGATGGCGGTGCGCGGCGTGGGCGACTACCAGCTGCTCGGCGAGACGCTCGACGACGCCGCCGGCGAGGCCTTCGACAAGACCGCCAAGCTGCTCGGCCTCGGCTACCCGGGCGGGCCGGCGCTGTCCAGGCTGGCCGACCAGGGCGACGCCGCGCGCTTCAGCCTGCCGCGGCCGATGCTGCATTCGGGCGACCTCGACTTCAGCTTCGCCGGCCTCAAGACCGCGGTGCTGACGCTGGTGAAGAAGCAGGCCGAGCTCGACGACGCCACCCGCGCCGACATCTGCGCCGCCTTCCAGGCCGCCATGGTCGAGGTGCTCGGCGCCAAGTGCTGGGGCGCGATCAAACAGACCGGCCTCAAGCAGCTGGTGGTGGCCGGCGGCGTCGGCGCCAACCGCCAGTTGCGCGCTGCGCTCGACGCGATGGCGGCCAAGCGCCGCTTCCAGGTGTTCTACCCGCCGCTGGAGCTGTGCACCGACAACGGCGCGATGATCGCCTACGCCGGCGCGCAGCGGCTGCGCCATGCGCGCGAGGCCGGGCCGTTCGCGGTCCGGCCTCGCTGGGACCTGGCCGGGTTGCCTGCGGCCTGAGCCGCGCCGGGCCGACCCGGCCATCGCCGTCGGTCGCAGGCCGGGCTTCAGTCCGACCGCGACTTCGATTGCTGGCCCAGCCGGACTGAAGTTCGACCTACCGATGCGCTCGACGGCGCACCCCGACGAAAACGCCCCGCACGCGGGGCGTTTCCACGTCGGCCGGCTGCGGCTACTTCGCCGGCTTGGCAGCGGGCTTGGCCTGCGCCGGCGCTGCAGGCGCGGCCGGCTTGCTGGCGCCCGATACGCTCAGTTCGCCGCGCAGCTTGTCGAGCATGTTCTTGCCGATGCCGCCGACCTTCTCGAGCTCGTCGATCGACTTGAACGCGCCGTTCTTGCTGCGGTAATCGACGATCGCCTTCGCCTTGGCCGGGCCGATGCCCTTGAGCGCCTCGAGTTCGGCCTGGGTTGCAGTGTTAACGTTAACAGCAGCCAGGCAAAAAAATGGCGCGAGCGCGAACAGCAATGCGAACAGGGACTTCATGGTGACCTCCTGGGATGTATTGAGTAGGTTTCGTGCGCGCACCTGCACGCACAAAACCACGATAGGACGCCGCCCGGCTGATTTCAAATGCCGCGGATCAGGCCTGCTGCGCCAGCGCCAGCAGCGGCTTCAGGCGTTCGAGCAGGGCCGGCAGGTGCGGCTTGAGCTCGGCCGTGCGGCCTTCGGCCAGCCAGGCCAGCGCGGTCTCGACATCGATGGCGGCCGGAGCGGCGCGTTCCGGCGCCGGCGGGCTTTCGACCCGGTCGCCGCCCTGCGCGCGGGCGGTCTCCAGCCGCGACTGGGCCAGCGCCAGCAGCGCGTCGAAGCCGGTGGTCTGATCCAGCACCGCGCTGGCGATCGCCACGCTGGCGGTGATGCGCAGCGTCTTGCCGCCGTAGTTGACCTTGGCGGCGGCGATGGTTTCGCGCAGCCGCTCGGCATAGACGCGACTGCCGCCGGCGTCGGCGTACAGCACCACGCCGAAGCGCTGCTCGCCCAGGCGCGCCAGTGTCTCCTCCTTGCGCAGCCGGCCGCTGACCATCTGCACCACCAGGCCGATCAACCGGTTGGCCACCGCCTCGCCGATGTCGGCGCGCAGGCTGTCGAAATCGTCGATCTCGAACAGCAGCAGCGTGGCCTCGCCGTGGTAGCGCGCCGCGTGCGCCAGCGCCTTGTGGCCCTCGATGTGCAGCATGTGCTCGGTGGCCGCGCCGGTCTGCACGTCGGTCGTCGTGGTCTTGGCCTGGTGCGCCTCGGCGCTGCGCAGTTCGCGCGCGGTCTTGGCCAGCTTCACCGCGGCCGACACGCGCGCCACCATCTCGGCGCGGTCGGTCGACTTGGTGACGAAATCGTTGGCGCCGCGCTCGACCGCCTGCTGCTTGGTGTCGGGGTCTTCCTCGCCCGAGATGATGATGACCGGCGTCTGGCGGATGCGCGGATCGGCCGACTTGCGCACCCGCGACAACAGGCCGAAGCCGTCGAGCCGCGGCATGCTCAGATCGCTCATCAGCACCTGGATGCTGTCGTCCTCGCTCAACTTGGCCCAGCCCGCTTCGCCATCGACCTCCTCGACCACGTCGAAACCGGCGGCGAGATGCTTCTTCACGGTCGCCCGCACGATGCGGGAGTCGTCGACGACCAGGATGCGGGGACGTTCGGTGGCGAGTTCGGTCTGATTCATAACGGTACGGCCTCGGGAAGACGCGACAATCTAGCATAGCGTTATGCCAATGCGCTCCGTTGCGACGCAGCATCGGTTTTGTTAAAACTTGGCTAGGGTGAAGCAAGGGCGCATCAGGGGATCGGGCGCCGACCGGCACAGACCTCCACTACCTTGCGCGGGAGCGGCCATGTCGCACTGTTACCACGTCCATCTGTCGGTCTATCCGCTCGGCTCGAGCGAGCCCCTGCGGGTGCAGGCCGCCGTGCGCGAGGCCTGGGTGGCGCCGGCCTGGGTGAACCGGCGCGAACTGCGCGGCGCCTGGCTGTTCGAGGCGGTGATGGAAGCGCCGCTGCCCGAAGGCGACGACCTGGCGGCCTTCGCCGAGAGCCTGTCGGTGGCGATCTGGCAGCGGATCGGCCGCTACGTGAAGGTGGTGGTCGATGCCAGCCGCGAGGACACCGACGATTCGCGCCGCCGCGAGCTGGGCCGCACCGACTATCTGAAGCTGATGCGGGCCGTCTAGCCCGGCCGGGGCGCGCCGCCTTTCCCTCCTCCTGAGCAATCCTCGCCGAAGCAGTCAGGCGCCATGCAGCGCGCGCCGTACCGCCCGCCGTGCCTGCCAGTCCGGCGCCACGCGATGGCACAGCAGCGCCAGCACCGCCGCGGCCGCCATGCCGGCCAGCAGATGCTTGAGCGTATGGCCGCTGCACAGGCCGAGCAGGTCGAACAGCGCGTGGTCCGTCAGTTCGCACAGCTTGGCCAAGACGTAAGCCCCACCGCCAGCCAGACCGCACGCCGCTCGTAGCGCGGCGCGGCCGCGGCCTGCTGCAAGGCGGGTACCCACACCAGCGTCGCGATCTGCAGCAGCAGGTAGGGCCGCAGGTCGCCGCCGCCCAGCGGCGCGCTCCAGTACCACCAGCCGACGCTGGCCGCCGCAAGCAGCGCCAGTGCCGCCACCGTGCGGCGGCCGCAGCCGAGGGTCTCGCAGCCGACTGCCGCCAGCAGGCCGGCGCAGGTCAGCGCGATCGGCAGACGATCCCATACCAGCCGGGCATCGTCGGGCGCCAGATGGTAGTAGCTCGAGCCGAAAGCGGTCAGCACCAATCCCCCGAAGAACAGCAGCCAGCCCGCGCGGCCGGCGCGCAGGCCGGGATGGCGGCGCCAGCGCCGGACGAAGGCCAGGCCGGCAGCGCCGACCAGCAGGAAAGCCAGGTTGGACAGCACGTCGGCCGCGTTCGGCAGGCCCAGCCCGCTGCGCCGGTCGGCGAAATGGTGATAGTCGGCCAGCTGGACGATCGGCCCGTGCAGCAGCATGAGCAGGGCGATCGCCGCCATGACGGCAGTGGCAAAGACGAGCGGACGGAAAGACAGGCGCAGGGCGGACATCGGACACTCCGGGTCGACGAGATGCCGCACCGTAGCGGCCGCCGGCTGCCGCCGGAAGCTTGCCGTGCACCGTCTTACGCCATAGCCTGCAAGGTATCGAAAAACGATACCCAGCCACCATGTCCCAGACTTCCCAGCTGGTCAGCGCGCTCAAGCGCCTGCTCAAATCGCGCGGCGTCACCTACGCCCAGGTCGCGACCCACCTCGGCCTCAGCGAGGCCAGCGTGAAGCGCCAGTTCTCGCAGCAGCGCTTCACCCTGCGCACGCTGGACGCGATCTGCGCGTTGATCGACACCGACCTGGCCGAGCTGGTACGCGAAGCGGGCGAGGACGCGGCGCGGCTGAGCCAACTCAGCGAGGCTCAGGAACGCGAGCTGGTGCGCGAGCCGAAGCGGCTGCTGATCGCGGTCTGCGTGCTCAACCACTGGACGCTGGCGCAGATCGTCGCCACCTACCGGCTCGGCGAGGCCGAATGCGTACAGGGGTTACTGCAACTCGACCGGCTCGGGCTGATCCGGCTGTTGCCGGAGAACCGCGTGCGGCTGCGGGTGGCACGCGATTTTTCATGGCGGCCCGACGGCCCGATCCACCGCTTCTTCCGCGAACGGGTGCAGACCGATTTCCTCGACGCGCCGTTCGCCGGCGGCGGCGAGCTGCTGCGCTTCCAGCACGCGATGCTGGACCCGGCCGCCACCGCGCGGCTGCAGCAGCGGCTGCTGCGCGTCCTGCAGGAATTCGCCGAGCTGCACGCCGACGGCCTGGCCGCGCCGGCCGAATCGCGCCACGGCACCAGCCTCCTGATCGCGCTGCGCTCGTGGGAGCCGGCCGCCTTCGCGGCGCTGCGCCGGGCGCCCGACCTGCGCGGCGCATCGAACGAGGCGCACTGAGCGATCGCGCGCGCCAAAACAAAAAGCCCACTCGTCCGAGTGGGCTTTCGCTGCTGCGCGCGGTGCTGGCCAGCGAAACCGCGCGTCGCGTGTACTGCGTGCTGCTTAGGCCATCGCCTTGATGGCGGCAGCCAGGCGGCTCTTGTGGCGAGCGGCCTTGTTCTTGTGGTACGCGCCCTTGTCGGCCATGCGGTCGATGGTGCTGACCGAGGTCTTGAAGGTTTCGGCCGCTGCGGCCTTGTCGCCGGCTTCGATGGCCTTCAGCACCTTCTTGACGGCGGTGCGGAATTCCGAGCGCTGGCTCTGGTTGTGAAGGCGCGCCTTGGCGGCCTGACGGGCACGCTTGCGGGCTTGTGCGCTGTTTGCCATTTAAATCAACTCCTTAAACCGGTAAAAGGACTATCGCGAAACCGCGCATTATGCCCATGCGAGCGAAGGATGGCAATCCTCGCGTACACTGGCGCGGTTTTGTCAACCGCCCGCCGCAACACCTCCCGCATGAACCTCCTCAAAGCGCTCGCCCGTACCAGCAGCATGACCATGCTGTCCCGCATCCTCGGCCTGGTGCGCGATTCGATGAACACCCACCAGTTCGGCGCCAGCAAGGCCTTCGACGCCTTCGTGGTGGCCTTCATGCTGCCCAACATGTTCCGCCGGATCTTCGCCGAGGGCGCATTCTCGCAGGCCTTCGTGCCGATCCTGGCCGAGTACAAGGAACGCCGCGGCGAGGACGCCGCGCGCGCCTTCCTGGCCGACGTGGCCGGCCTGCTGTCGCTGGTGCTGCTGGTGTTCACCGTGCTGGGCGTGATCGCCGCGCCGGCCATCGTCTACCTGTCGGCCTCGGGCTTCGCCGACCAGCCCGACAAGTTCGCGCTGACCACGGCGCTGACCCGCATCACCTTCCCCTACATCCTGCTGATCTCGCTGTCCTCGCTGGTCGGCAGTGTGCTCAACACCTGGAACCGCTTCACCGTGCCGGCCTTCACGCCGACCCTGCTCAACCTGTCGATGATCGGCTTCGGCCTCCTGTTGACGCCCTATCTGGACGAACCGATCTTCGCCCTGGCCATCGCGGTGGCGGTCGGCGGCCTGGCCCAGCTGCTGTTCCAGCTGCCCTTCCTGGCCCGCATCGGCATGCTGGTACGGCCGAAGCTGAACCTGCGCGACGCCGGCGTCTGGCGCGTGCTCAAGCAGATGGGGCCGGCGATGTTCGGCGTCTCGGTGGCCCAGATCAGCCTCTTGATGAACCGCAACTTCGCCTCCTGGCTGCCCGACGGCAGCATGTCCTGGCTCTACAACGCCGACCGGCTGATGGAATTGCCCACCGGCGTGCTCGGCGTGGCGCTGGGCACCATCCTGCTACCCAGCCTCGCCAAGCTGCGCTCGAGCGACCGGCCGGACGATTATTCGGCCATGCTCGACTGGGGCCTGCGGCTGTGCTGGCTGCTGACGCTGCCGGCCACGGTAGCGCTGGCGGTGATCGGCGAGCCGCTGATCGCCACGCTGTTCGAGCACGGCAAGTTCCACGCCTTCGATACCCGGATGACCACCCAGGCGCTGGCCGCCTACGCGGTCGGCCTGATCGCGCTGATCTCGATCAAGGTACTGGCGCCGGCCTTCTACGCCCAGCAGGACGTGAAGACGCCGGTCAAGATCGGCATCTTCACGCTGGTCTGCGTGCAACTGCTCAACCTGCTGCTGTGGAAATCGATGGCGCACGCCGGCCTGGCGCTGGCGATCAGCCTCGGCGCGATCCTCAACGCCGGCCTCTTGCTGCGCGGCCTGCGGCGCCGCGACATCTACCGGCCGCGCGCCGGCTGGGGCCTCTTCCTCGCCAAGCTGACGGCGGCGGTGGGGCTGATGGCCGCCGTGCTGTGGGGCCTGCTGCAGGGCCTGGGCGCCTGGCACGGCATCGACAGCCTGGCGAAGGCCGGCAAGCTGGCGCTGCTGGTCTGCGCCGGCGCCACGGCGTACTTCGGCGCGCTGTGGGCGATGGGCTTCCGCCCGCGCGATTTCTCGCGCCGCTCGGTCTAGGACGCCGGCGCTTCAGCGCTCGTCGGCCTCGCGCTGCTTGCGGCGCTCCTGGGCGAGCCTGGCCTGCTCGTTGCGCAGCCGGTTGTCCCGCTTCTGCTGGTATTCCTGCGGCGACATCGCGACAGCGGGGCCGAGGCCGTTGGCCTTCTCCCGCTTGCGCCACTGGTTCACCAGCGCAGCCTCGTGACGCGACTGCTGCAGGGCGGCCTTGATGTCGGACGCGGACAGCCGCGCCCCGTCGCGCTGCGCCTGATCCCGGGACCGCTCCTGGGCACGCGCCTCGAGCATCTCGTCGATGCGCCGGTTGCGTTCCGCTTCGTCGACCTGCACGCCCGGCGCCACCTTGACCGCCATCTCGCTCTGCCGCTCGTTGCGCGGGCAGGCGCCGTCGGTGAAGGTCACCCGGCCGTCGGGACCGGTGCACTTGGTGATCGCCTGCGCGGGCAGCGCCAGCAGGCCGGCCAGGCCGGCGAGCAGGATCCGTCGGGCATGTCGCATGGTTCTCTTCCTCGCTGGGTTGGGCATGCGGCGTCATTCCGCCTTGGGCGGGACGATCAGCTTGCGCAGTTTTTCCAGCGAGGCGATCGAATCCGCCGGCCGCCCTTCCTTGCATGCCTGCTCGGCCTCGGCCCGCAGCTTGCTGATCTGCTTGAGATTCTGCGGCGCGATCAGCAGGCCGGCGCGCAAGGTCTCATCGGTCTGGCGCAGCGCGTCCTGGCAGTTGCCGCCCCAGGCGGTGCCGGCCAGCAGCAGCGCGATGCAGCATTGTTTCAACGGCATGGATTTCCCTTTCGAAAGTCGCTTCCGGCCGGCGGCCCCGCCCAGCTGGAATATTTATCTTTGTAAATCAATCGATTGCCGCATATCCGCGGCAATCGGGCGCCTGGCATCGCGCACCCTGCGGCTATAATGCCGATCCCGTTTTCACTCCCCGTCGCCGCCGGAAGGATCACCCGTGGAACTCTCGCACCGCGTCCAAGCCATCAAGGAATCGCCCACCCTCGCCATCACCGCCAAGGCGCAGAAACTCAAGGCCGAAGGCCGCGACGTCGTCGCGCTGGCGGCCGGCGAGCCGGACTTCGATACGCCCGAGCATATCAAGGCCGCCGCCATCGCGGCGATCCAGGGCGGCTTCACCAAGTACACGCCGGTGTCCGGCACCCCCGGCCTGAAGAACGCGATCATCGCCAAGTTCAAGCGCGACCAGGGCGTCGACTACACCGCCAGGCAGGTGCTGGTCAGCTGCGGCGGCAAGCAGAGCTTCTACAACCTGTGCCAGGCCTACCTCAACGAGGGCGACGAGGTGGTCATCCCTGCGCCCTACTGGGTGTCCTACCCCGACATGGTGATCCTGGCGCAGGGCAAGCCGGTGATCGTCGAGTGCGGTATCGAGCAGGGCTACAAGCTGAGCCCGGGCCAGCTCGAGGCCGCCATCACGCCGCGCACCAAGCTGGTGGTGCTCAATTCGCCGTCCAACCCGACCGGCGCGGTCTACACGCTGGACGAGCTGCGCGCGCTCGGCGAGGTGCTGAAGAAGCATCCGAGGGTGCTGATCGCCTCGGACGACATGTACGAGCACGTGATGCTCGGCGACACGGTGTTCGCCAACATCCTCAACGCCTGCCCCGATCTCTACCCGCAGACCATCCTGCTCAACGGCGTATCGAAGGCCTACTCGATGACCGGCTGGCGCATCGGCTACGCGGCCGGCCCCGAGTGGCTGATCAAGGCGATGGAGAACATCCAGTCGCAGTCGACCTCGAACCCGACCTCGATCTCGCAGGTGGCGGCCGAGGCGGCGCTGAACGGCCCGCAGGCCGAATGCTTCGCGCCGATGCTCGCCGCCTTCAACGCGCGCCACGCCTTCGTGGTGGAGAAGTTCAACGCCATCCGCGGCCTCAAGTGCCTGCCGGCCGGCGGCGCCTTCTATGCCTTCGTCGATGCGCGCGAGGCGATCCAGAACCTGTTCCGCGAGGGCAAGCTGGCGGCGCCGACCGACCTGGCGCTCGGCGGCTACCTGCTCGAGGCGCAGGACGTGGCGGTGGTGCCGGGCTCGGCCTTCGGCGCCGAAGGCTACTTCCGCATCAGCTTCGCCACCAGCATGGCCAATCTCGAAAAGGCCCTGGCGCGGATCGGACAGGCGCTGGCCTGATCGCCGCCGTCTCGCCCGTTCCAACCGGAAGCGCCGCCCCTGCGGCGCTTTTTCATTGCCGTCGCCGGCGCTTGCCATGACGAAGGCATTAGGGTTTCCCACAGGCGCCGCATCGCTGCACATTAGGCTGCGCCACGCCTATGCTATGGTGCGATTGCTCTAGACCAGCCGAACGGGATGATCCCCGTGCGGCCTGTCCACAACGACACCAGAGGGGACAATCCGAAATGCAAGCACTGCTCCGCCTGGCGGGCTGGATCGATGCGCTGAACGAGCGCGTCGGCCAGCTCGCCAAATGGCTGGTGCTGATCTGCGTGCTGATCAGCGCCGGCAACGCCATCGTGCGCAAGGCCTTCGACATGAGCTCGAATGCCTTCCTCGAGATCCAGTGGTACCTGTTCTCGGCCATCTTCCTGCTCGGCGCCGCCTACACCCTCAAGCACAACGAGCACATCCGCATCGACCTCCTGATCGGCCGGCTGTCGCCGCGCCGGCAGGCGCTGGTCGACATCGTCGGCGGCCTGCTGTTCCTGCTGCCGATGGCGGCCATCATCCTGTGGTTCGCCTGGCCCATCGTGATGCAGATGATCCAGTCGGGCGAACGCTCGAGCGATGCCGGCGGGCTGATCCGCTGGCCGGTGTGGGCGCTGATCCCGGTCGGTTTCGGCCTCTTGATCCTGCAGGCCGTGGCCGAGGTCATCAAGCGCATCGCCTTCCTGCAGGGGCTGATCCCCAACCCGGCCGAGAAGCATGGCGGCCAGGCCGAGGGCAGCATCGAACAGCACGCGGCGGGAGATCGTGCATGAGCCATGAAATGCTCGCCCCGGTGATGTTCTGTTCGCTGATCGTGTTCCTGCTGATCGGCTACCCCGTCGCCTTCGCCCTGGCCGCCGTCGGCCTCCTGTTCGCCTTCATCGGCATCGAATTCGGCTTCATGCCGGCCGCCCTGCTGCAGGCCCTGCCGCAGCAGGTGTTCGACATCATGAAGAACGACACGCTGCTGGCCATCCCCTTCTTCACCTTCATGGGGCTGATACTCGAGCGCTCCGGCATGGCCGAGGACATGCTCGACACCATCGGCCAGCTGTTCGGCCGGGTGCGCGGCGGGCTGGCCTACGCGGTGATCTTCGTCGGCGCGCTGCTGGCCGCCACCACCGGCGTGGTCGCCGCCTCGGTGATCTCGATGGGCCTGATCTCGCTGCCGATCATGATGCGCTACGGCTACGACACCCGGCTCGCCTCGGGCGTGATCGCGGCCTCGGGCACGCTGGCGCAGATCATCCCGCCCTCGCTGGTGCTGATCGTGCTGGCCGACCAGCTCGGCACCTCGGTCGGCGACATGTACGCCGGCGCCCTGGTGCCGGGCCTGCTGCTGACCGGCCTGTACGCGCTCTACGTGTTCGGCGTCACCATCGTCCGGCCCAACGCGGCGCCGGCGCTGCCGCCCGAGGCGCGCACGCTGCGCGAACCCGACGGCAGCAGCGGCGCACTGTCGCTGCTCGCGCTGCTGGCGCTGTCGGTGGTGGCCGGCGTCGCCTACGACCAGTACCACTACGCCGGCGGCGACCGGCCGCTGGACGAGCGCTTCATCGTCTCCGGCCTGGTCGGCATCGGCGTCGCCTTCGTGGCCGCCGTCCTCAATCGCGTGACCAAGCGCGGCCTGCTGAGCCGCATGGCCGAGCGCGTGGTGTTCGTGATGGTGCCGCCGCTGGTGCTGATCTTCCTGGTGCTCGGCACCATCTTCCTCGGCGTCGCCACGCCGACCGAGGGCGGCGCCATGGGTGCGACCGGCGCCATCGTGCTGGCGCTGATCAACCGCCGGCTCAGCTGGGACCTGACCCGCCAGGCGATGAACTCGACGCTCAAGCTGACCACCTTCGTGGTGTTCATCCTGATCGGCGCGCGGGTGTTCCGCATCGCCTTCCTCGGCGTCGACGGCGACAAGTGGGTCGAGGACCTGTTCGTCAGCCTGCCCGGCGGCGTGGTCGGCTTCCTGGTGGTGGTCAACATCCTGATCTTCGTGCTGGCCTTCTTCCTCGACTTCTTCGAGATCGCCTTCATCCTGGTGCCGCTGCTGGCGCCGATCGCCGCCAAGCTCGGCATCGACCTGGTCTGGTTCGGCGTGATGCTGGGCGTGAACATGCAGACCTCGTTCATGCACCCGCCGTTCGGCTTCGCGCTGTTCTACCTGCGCAGCGTGGCGCCCAGGTCGATCAAGACCACCGACATCTACTGGGGCGCGGTGCCCTTCGTGCTGATCCAGGTGCTGATGGTGTCCCTGGTGATCGGCTTCCCCAAGCTGGTCACCCATGCGCTGCACCACCCGGCGGCCGAGAGCACCCAGAGCGTCGAGGATGTGCTGCAGGGCCTGCCGCAGGACGCCCCGGCCGAGCCGGCCAGCGGCGACGAAGGCGGCGCGCTGCTCGAACAGGGCGGCCAGCCGTCGTCCGCGCCGGCCGCTCCTGCCGAACCGGCCGCGCAGGGCGAGCCGGACCCCGCCGCCGCGCTGCTGGAAGAAGCCGGCAAGCAGCAATAGACCCGTTCCGAGCGTACGACTCAACATCGGCGCGGCTCGCCGCGCCGCAACCAGAGGAAGAAGGAGCAGACCGTGGAAAGACGCAGTTTCCTGAAGAAGGCCAGCCTCGGCGCCGTCGCCGCGACCGGCGTCGCAGCGCCCGCCATCGCCGCCGAACCGAGCGTGCAGTGGCGCATCACCTCGAGCTTCCCCAAGAGCCTGGACACCATCTACGGCGGCGCCGAGCAGCTGGCCAAGCGCGTCGGCGAGCTGACCGAGGGCAAGTTCCAGATCAAGGTCTCGGCCGCCGGCGAGATCGTGCCGGGCCTGCAGGCGCTCGACGCGGTGCAGAACGGCACGGTGCAGGCCTGCCACACCTGCGGCTACTACTACGTCGGCAAGAACAAGACCTTCGCCTTCGACACCTCGGTGCCGTTCGGCCTGTCGTCGCGCCAGCAAGCCGCCTGGATGTACTACGGCGGCGGCCTGCAGCTGATGCGCGACTTCCTCAAGGACTACAACGTCATGAGCTTCTACGGCGGCAACACCGGCACCCAGATGGGCGGCTGGTTCCGCAACGAAGTGAAGTCGCTGGCCGACGTGAAGGGCCTGAAGATCCGCATCCCCGGCATCGGTGGCGAGGTCTGGTCGCGCCTGGGCGCCGTGCCGCAGACGCTGGCCGGCGGCGACATCTACCCGGCGCTGGAGAAGGGCACCATCGACGCGGCCGAGTGGGTCGGCCCCTACGACGACGAGAAGCTCGGCTTCTACAAGGTCGCCAAGCACTACTTCTACCCGGGCTGGTGGGAGCCGGGCCCGCAGATCTCGTTCTACGTGAACCTGGCCGAGTGGGCCAAGCTGCCCAAGTCCTACCAGGCCGCCTTCGAGGTCGCCGCGGCCGAGGCCGCGATCGCCATGCAGGCCGAGTACGACGCCAAGAACCCGCAGTCGCTGGTGCGCCTGCTGCAGAGCGGCGTGAAGCTGCACAAGTACCCGGCCGACATCCTCAAGGCGGCGCAGAAAGCGGCATTCGAGATCTACGAAGAGGAATCCGAGAAGAACCCGGCCTTCAAGAAGGTCTACGCCGAGTGGAAGAAATTCCGCGGCATCGAGCAGGGCTGGTTCAGCCTGGCCGAGTCGGGGCTGGAAAGCTTCATGTACGCCAACCGCGTGAAGTGAGCGGTCCGGCTGGCCGACAAAAAACCGCGCCCAGGCGCGGTTTTTTGTCGGCTGCCGCGGCGGCGTAGCGTCCGCAGGCGAGCGGCCTCAGTGGGCGGCCTTGGCCGGCGCGGGCGTCGGCGCTGCCACCGGCTTGTCGCCGGGCTTGGGCGTGCCGGCGTAGCCGCCGGGCTTGGAATTCATCGCGTCGATCGCCTCGCGCAGGTTCAGGCACTTGACGTCGGCCTTGCTCTTCACGCCGTCGCCCAGCTCGCAATCGCGCGAACCGAAGCGCAGCTTGGCGCCCTTGGGCGGCTCGGGCTTGGCCTCGGCCGGCTTGGCCGCGCCCTTGATCAGGCTCTCGCGGATCTCGCCGAGCACCTTGTCCATCGTCTGCACTTCCATCTTGGCCTGCGCCAGCTGCTCCTTGAGCATCTCGTTGTCCTTGCTGCGCAGGGCGAGCTGGTCCTTGAGTTCGGCGATCTGGCCTTCGAGCGAGGTCTTTTCGGTCTTGAGGCCGGCCTCGGCCTTCTTGGCCGCGTGCGCCTGGCTCATCGCGTTGTGCACCGCCAGCTGGTTCTGCTTGGTCGCCAGCGCCATGCCGGCGATGAAGCCGCCGACGCCGATGGCGATCACCAGCAGCACCGACAACAGGATCAGCACCGCCGACACGCCGCCGCCCACCCCGCCGCGCAGGGCCAGCACGACGCGCTTCATCAGCGGCAGTTTGACGGCTTGTTCATTTGACGTTGTCATGCGATCCTCTCTGTGTTGCACGCAGGGAGCGGCATGGCCCGTTGTAGCGGCTGCCGCGCACTCCGTCAAACGACGCGAAGAACCGTCAAATAGCGCGAGGAAAATGAAAAACCGCGCAGTCTTGCGACGGCGCGGTTTTCGGTATTCAGTTTGGCTCCCCGACCTGGGCTCGAACCAGGGACCTACGGATTAACAGTCCGGCGCTCTACCGACTGAGCTATCGGGGAACTGAAGAGACCGCTATACTAGAAGGCTGCTCGTTACGTGTCAACACCCGTTTCTGATTCACCCAAACAAGAGGCATCATGTCCGCCCTGAAGAAAGTGTTGATCACCCTGGCCGCCCTGGCCGCCCTGATTGCAGCGATTCCGCTGCTGATTCCCTACGACAACTACAAGTCCGACCTCGAACGCGCGATGAGCGCGCGGCTCGAATCCAAGGTCACCGTCGGCAACATCCATTTCAGCTACGAGCCCAAGCCGCAGCTGGCGCTGAACGACGTGCGCTTCGGCGACGACGGCAACATCGGCACGGTGCTGGTGCCGATCACGCTGAAGAACCTGTTGAACTTCCGCAGCCAGCTGACCGACGTCTCGCTGCAGAACGCCAGCTTCAAGCAGGCCTTCGCGCTGTCGCTGCCGGGCCGGCTCAAGCCCAATCCGGGCCGCGACATCCATTTCGCCTCGCTCAAGCTGGTCGACCTGAACGTCCAGCTGCAGCACGGCGCCATCGGCCCGCTGTCGGGCGTGGTCAAGCTGAACCCGGACGGCACCTTCAAGGAAATCACCGTCACCGACAGCGACGAGCGCGCCCAGCTCAAGGCCAAGCCGCTCGACGACAAGTTCGAGCTCGAGTTCGAGGCGCGCAACTGGGTGCTGCCCGGCGCCTACGCGGCCCGCTTCGAGCAGCTCAACATGAGCGGCATCGCCGACCGCGACGGCATCCTGATCGACAGCATCAACGGCATCCTGTACGGCTCGGCCGCGATCGGCCAGGCCCAGCTCAACTGGAACGAAGGCTGGAAGCTCACCGGTTCGCTGCAGACCCGCAGCATGCAGGTCGAGCCGCTGATCATGCTGGCCAGCCCGACCACCCGCGCCACCGGCCGGATGGCGGCCAGCGCCACCTTCGCCTTCGCCGGCGACAGCTACGAGACGCTGTTCAAGCAGCCGCACTTCGAGCTCAAGTTCACCGTCAACGACGGCAACCTGCACAACTTCGACATCGTCACCCCGCTCAAGTCGCAGAACCCGTCGGTGCTGCAGCGCGGCGGCCAGACGCGGTTCGACACGCTGAGCGGCGACTATGTCTACGACAACGGCCAGGTCGCCCTGCAGAACCTGGTGCTCAATTCGGGCAAGTTCACCGCCGGCGGCAACCTGGCCATCGATGCGGCCCGCAAGCTGTCCGGCCGGGTGAACGCCAAGCTGGCCAGCGGCGTGATCGTGATCAACGCCCCGCTGAGCATCGGCGGCACGCTCGACGCGCCGGAGATCCGCTCGGCCGGCGCCTACAAGCCGGGCGGCAACTCGGATACGACGCGAATCTTCTGAGCCCTGCCGCGGTAAACTAGCAAGCATCGCCGGCCGGCTGGTCGGCGATGTCGTTTCAGGAGACCGAACCCCATGAGCTGGCAAGACTTCCTGCGCGCCCAAGGCGCCGCGATCGACGACGAAACCGGCGTGGTCCGCTTCGACCCCGCCACGACGGCCGAGCCGGCCTGCGCGCTGGTGCCGCTGCTCGACTTCGGCCTGATCCGCTTCGCCGGCGAGGAGACCGTGGCCTTCCTGCACGGCCAGCTGTCGAGCGACGTGAAGAAGCTGGCCGACGCCGGCGCGCAATACTCGAGCTACTCGACGCCCAAGGGCCGCATGCTGGCCAGCCTCTTGCTGCTGCGCGAAGGCGACGACGTGCTGCTGATGCTGCCGCGCACACTGCAGGCGGCGATCCAGAAGCGCCTGTCGATGTACGTGCTGCGCAGCAAGACCCGCGCGAGCGACGCCGGCGCGGACCGCGTGCTGCTCGGCCTGGCCGGCCCGCGCGCACTGGCGCTCGGCGCCGAGGTGTTCGGCCGCGCGCCCGCAGCCGACCTGGCCGGCACGGCGATCGACGGCGGCCTGCTGGTCCGCCTGCCCGGCGAGCGCCTGCTCGCCGTGCTCGAGCCGGCCGCCGCCGAAGCCGCCTGGCCCGGGCTGGTCGCCGCCGGGGCAGTGGCGGCCGGCTCGGCCGCCTGGACGCTGGCCGACATCCGTGCCGGCATCCCCTGGGTGGTGGCCGGCACGCAGGAGGAATTCGTGCCGCAGATGGCCAATATGGAGCTGATCGGCGCGGTGAACTTCAAGAAAGGCTGCTATCCGGGCCAGGAAATCGTGGCGCGCACCCAGTACCTCGGCAAGCTCAAGCGCCGTACCTACCGCATCCGCACCACGGCGGCGGTGCAGCCGGGCCAGCCGGTCTACAGCCCGGAGATGAACGGCCAGCCGTCCGGCCTGATCGCGCTGGCGGCGCAGGCCGGCGAGGCGCAGTGGGAAGCGCTGGCGGTGGTGCAGATCGGCAGCATCGCGCACGGCCTGCATCTCGAAGGGCCGGACGGTCCGGCGGTCGAGGTGCTGACCCTGCCCTACCCGGTGCACGAATAGGTCGGTCCGCGCCGGTCGTCCGCGCCGGTCGCCCGCAAAGACAAACGGCCCGTCGCATGACGGGCCGTTCCTGTTCCTGCGCGGTGCGGGCGATCAAGCTTCGCGCTTGTCGCGCTCGATCAGCGCATAGGCCGAGTGGTTGTGGATCGACTCGAAGTTCTCCGACTCGACCACGTAGGCGTCGATGCGCGCGTCGGCGTTCAGGCGGGCCGCCACGTCGCGCACCATGTCCTCGACGAATTTCGGATTGTCGTAGGCGCGCTCGGTGACGTACTTCTCGTCGGTGCGCTTGAGCAGGCTGTAGAGCTCGCTCGACGCCTCTTCCTCGACCACCCGGATCAGGTCCTCGATCCAGACATGGCTGTTGAACTCGGCGGTGATGGTGACGTGCGAGCGCTGGTTGTGCGCGCCGTAGGCCGAGATCTTCTTCGAGCACGGGCACAGGCTGGTCACCGGCACCAGCACCTTGAGCTTCTGGATCAGCCGGCCGTGCTTGATCTCGCCGATCAGGCTCACCTCGTAGTCGAGCAGGCTCTGCACGCCCGACACCGGCGCGATCTTGTTGACGAAGAAGGGGAAGCGCATCTCGATGTAGCCGGACTCGGCCTCGAGCTTGTGCACCATCTCGCGCAGCATGGTCTCGAACGACTCGACCGAGATTTCCTTCTCGTGGCTGTTCAGGATCTGCACGAAGCGCGACATGTGGGTGCCCTTGAAATGCTGGGGCAGGAACACGTACATGTCGAAGGTCGCAATGGTGTGCTGCACGCCGTCGGCGCGGTCGGCCACCTTGACCGGATGGCGGATCGACTTGATGCCGACCTTGTTGATGGCGATCTGGCGGGTGTCCTGCGAGCCTTGGACATCCTCGATGGGTGCCGGGGCGTGGGGTGCGTTCATGACGATGATCCTGATGCTGTTTTAAGCGGAATTCTACCGGGCGAGGAATACCCGAGTAAACCACTCGGAAATTCGGGGCGAGTCTAGCCAATTCAAGAGCGACCGACGATTGATTCTGGCAATCGGCGCCATAGGCGGGCGGAACGGCCCGTCCGCAGGCCGCGCCCGCAACCCGGTAAGCGCGGCTTCGGCCGCGAACAGCATGGGAGGACGCCCGAAGATTCGCGGCTGAAGCCGCGCCTACCGGGCTGCCCGCAGCCTGAGTGAAGACCGGTTGGCGCCTTCGCCGATCAAAGCCCGAACGCGCTGCGGATGCTCGCCTCGATGCCGGCCGCGTCGAGCCCGCATTCGGCCAGCAGCTTGGCCGGGTCGCCATGGTCGACGTAGCGGTCGGGCAGGCCGAGCTGCAGCACGCGGCGGCCGAGGCCGGCGGCGTTGAGCGCCTCGGTCACCGCCGAGCCGGCGCCGCCCATCACGGCGTTTTCCTCGACCGTGACCAGCTGCGCATGGCTCGCGGCCAGTTGCAGCACCAGCTCGACGTCGAGCGGCTTGACCCAGCGCATGTTGGCCACCGTGGCGCCGAGCGCCTCGGCCGCCTTCAGCGCCGGCGCCAGCATGGTGCCGAAAGCCAGGATCGCGATGCCCTCGCCCTGGCGGCGGATTTCTCCCTTGCCGTAGGGCACGGCGCTGAACGCCTGCTCGATCGCGACGCCGGGGCCGGTGCCGCGCGGATAGCGCACCGCGCTCGGCTGGTCGAGCTGGAAGGCCGTGTACAGCATCTGGCGGCATTCGTTCTCGTCGCTCGGGCACAGCACCGCCATGTTCGGGATGCAGCGCAGGAAGCTGATGTCGAAGCTGCCGGCATGGGTCGGGCCGTCGGCGCCGACCAGGCCGGCGCGGTCGATGGCGAACACCACCGGCAGGTTCTGCAGCGCCACGTCATGGATCAGCTGGTCGTAGGCGCGCTGCAGGAAGGTCGAGTAGATCGCCACCACCGGCTTGAGGCCCTCGCAGGCCAGGCCGCCGGCGAAGGTCACCGCATGCTGCTCGGCGATGCCGACGTCGTAGTAGCGGTCGGGGAATTCGCGCTCGAAACGGACCAGCCCCGAGCCCTCGCGCATCGCCGGCGTGATGCCGACCAGGCGGCTGTCCTGCGCCGCCATGTCGCACAGCCAGTCGCCGAAGATCTGGGTATAGGTCGGCTTGCTGGCCGCCTTGGCCGCCATGCCGTCGGCCGGCGTGAACGGCGTCACCGCGTGGTACTTGACCGGGTCGCCCTCGGCCAGCTTGTAGCCGGCGCCCTTCTTGGTCACCACGTGCAGGAACTGCGGGCCGTGCAGGCTCTTGAGGTTCTGCAGCGTCGGCACCAGCGCGTCGAGGTCGTGGCCGTCGATCGGGCCGACATAGTGGAAGCCGAATTCCTCGAACAGCGTCGACGGCGAGAAGAAGCCCTTCATGTGCTCTTCGCCGCGCCGCACCAGCTCGTGCAGCGGCGGCACGTTCTCCAGCACGCGCGAGCCGGTCGAGCGGAAGCCCTGGTAGAAGCGGCCCGACAGCAGCTTGGCGAGGTAGGCGTTGAAGGCGCCGACGTTGGGCGAGATCGACATCTCGTTGTCGTTGAGGATCACCAAGAGGTCGGTGTCCTTGTCGCCGGCGTTGAACAGCGCCTCGAAGGCCTGGCCGGCGGTCATCGCGCCGTCGCCGATCACCGCCACCACCTTGCGGCGCTGGCCGAGGATCTTGCTGCCCTCGGCCATGCCGGCGGCAGCGCCGATGCTGGTCGAGCTGTGGCCGACGCCGAAGGTGTCGTACTCGCTCTCCTCGCGCTTGGGGAAGCCGGCCAGGCCGCCGTACTTGCGCATGCTGTCCATCCGCGCCTTGCGGCCGGTCAGCACCTTGTGCGGATAGGTCTGGTGGCCGACGTCCCACACCAGCCGGTCGTGCGGCGTCTCGAACACGTGGTGCAGCGCGATGGTCAGCTCGATGGTGCCGAGATTGGAGGCGAAGTGGCCGCCGGTCTGGCTGATCGACTGCAGCAGGAATTCGCGCAGTTCGTCGGCCAGCTGCTTGAGCTGGTCGGCGTCGAAACCGCGCAGGTCGGCCGGCAGGTTGACTTGATCGAGAAGCGGGTAAGGCATGAGTGGTTCGCTATCCGGGCGGCGGGACGTGGCCGCCGCCCTATCGCTATAAGGGCCTCAGAAGGCGCGGTGGACGATGAAGTGGGCCAGCTCGCGCAGGCGGCGGGCCGCCTCGCCGAAGCCGTCGAGGCAGGCGAGCGCCTCGGCCTCGAGCTCGGCCGCGCGCTGCTTGGCCTCCTTGAGGCCCAGCAGCGAGACGTAGGTCGGCTTGTCGTGGGCGGCATCCTTGCCGGCGGTCTTGCCCAGCGTGGCGCTGTCGGCCTCGACGTCGAGGATGTCGTCGACCACCTGGAAGGCGAGGCCGACCAGCTTGGCGAAGCGGTCGAGCCGCTCGCGCTGGCCGGCCGCCAGCGGCGTGCCGCAGTAGGAGCCGAGCAGCACCGAGGCGCGGATCAGCGCGCCGGTCTTGAGGATGTGCATGTGTTCGAGTTGGGGCAGCGACAGGGGCAGGCCGACCGAGGCGAGGTCGATCGCCTGGCCGCCGGCCATGCCGGCCGCGCCGCTGGCGGTGGCCAAGAGCTTGAGCATGCGCACCTGGTCGGCCGCGTCGTCGCACAGCGCATGGCCGGCCAGCACCTCGAAGGCGGCGGTCTGCAATGCGTCGCCGGCCAGCAGCGCGGTGGCCTCGTCGAATTCGACGTGCACGGTCGGCTTGCCGCGCCGCAGCACGTCGTCGTCCATGCACGGCAGGTCGTCGTGCACCAGCGAATAGGCGTGGATCAGCTCGACCGCGGCGGCGGCGTATTGCAGCCGCTCGGCCGGCGCGCCGACCAGCTCGCCGGCGGCGAACACCAGCAAGGGCCGCACCCGCTTGCCGCCGCCGAGCACCGCGTAGCGCATCGCCGCGTGCAGGCGCTGCGGCAGGTGGTCGGACGGCGGCAGCACGCCGCCGAGCGCCAGCTCCATCTGCTGCTGGATGGCGAAGGACCAGGTCTGGAAATCGTGGCTCATGCGGCGGGCTCCGCTTCGAAGGGTTTGAGCGTGTCGCCGTCGAGCACCTTGATCTGCTGTTCGGCGGCGGCCAGTTGCTCCTGGCAGTAGCGGATCAGCTCGCCGCCGCGGCGATAGGCCGCCAGCGAGGCTTCGAGCGCGGCGTCGCCGCGTTCCATCTCGGCGATCAAGGTTTCCAGTTCGGTCATGGCCGCCTCGAAGCTGGCCGGCTTGGTGGTTTTCGCCATCGGGCTGTGTTCTGTCGGTCTGTTGCGAATCGCGCGATTTTACCCTGCCCCGCCGCCCTTGGCGCGGCTTTCCCGGCCGGGCCGCGGCCGCCGCGCGCGGGTGCGCGCCGCCTGCGGACATAAAAAAAGCGCGCCGGAGGAAACCGACGCGCCCTAAGTACCCAAGCGTAGGCAAACCGGCCGGGCGGACCCGGCGGCCTCGCCGCGCAATTCGTAGTGAGCTGCGCAACGACTACGGGGCGCAATGTAACACAGCTCGGCAGATTTCAAACAATCGTTTGATTGGCTGTTGCATCAATGCCAATACGGCTGCGAAAAGCGGTACACGGGTCATGCCGGATGCGCACGGCCGCCACGCAAGGCGGAGGAAGGGCCGCCGTTGATGGAAATCAAGGCCGGCCAGGGCGGTTGCCGGTAGATATCGAGGCGGCCGGCCATTCGCCGCACGAGGGAGCGGGGCGGTCGGCAGAGGCAGGCGAGATCGCGCCGGCATTTCCGCGGCTCCGCCAGGGTCCTACACTGCAACCCACACCTTTCGCCCAGGTCTTCCACTCATGGCCGATAAGCTCAAGCAGTTGTCGATCGATCGCCAGCCCTCCGGCGGCCGGCCGCGCCGGCGCGTGCCGCGCTGGCTGTGGCTCGCGGCGATCGTCGCCGCGATTGCGCTGGCCGTCGGCATCGGCCGGACCCGCCGCGCGGTGGAGGTGACGACCGTCAAGGTCACCCGCGCCTGGCCGTCGGCGGCGCTGTCGACGCT